>NZ_BAAAUV010000018.1:0-155402 GCF_039534125.1 Actinocorallia longicatena
GCGAGTTCCCTGCCCTCGGCCCAGGCGGTCCGCACGGCCGCGAACGCCCGCTCGCTCTCGCCGAGCAGATCGGCGGCGACGGCCAGCACCGCGTCGAGGTCGCCGCGCAGCTCCTTGGCCCACGGCAGCAGCGCCCCGGCCGGCCGGACGGCCCCCGTCGCCTCGGAGATCTTGTCGGCGGTGCGCTCGACCAGCCCTTCGAGCTGCTCGGCGGCCAGCCGGGTCGCGGCGCGCCGGTCGGCCAGCCACTTCTCGACCGCGGCGTAGATCTCGGTGGCGAACAGCTTCTCCAGCACCCGGCGGCGCTCCTCGGCGGAGGCCCGCAGGAACGCCGCGAAGTCGCCCTGCGGCAGCATCGCGACCTGGCAGAACTGGGCGGCGTTCATGCCGAGCAGCCGGAGCACGAGGTCGCCCGCCTCGTCGAGCCGGTTGGTCAGGAAGGTCCACTCCCCACCGCTCCCGTCCCCGCCGGTCGGTTCCCCGCCGGTCAGTTCCTCGACGAGAACATGGGCCTGCTCCAGCTTGGTGCCGGACCCGCGCAGCTTGGGCCGCTCCCACTGCGGCGAGCGGGTGACGCGGAACCGGCGGCCCCTGATCGAGGTCTCCAGCTCGACCGAAGGGCCCTGGCCGGCCGCGGCGTGGTCGCTGCGCAGCTGCTTGGCGTTGTTGCGCGCCCCCGGCACCTGGCCGTAGAGGGCGAAGCAGACCGCGTCGAGGACGCTGGTCTTGCCCGCGCCCGTCGGCCCGTTGATGAGGAAGAGACCGGCCTCGCCGAGCGCGGTGAAGTCGATCTCCTCGCTGCCGGAGAAGGGACCGAAGGCGGTGACCTTCAGCCGGTGCAGTCTCACTTCACGGCCTCCGTGCGGGGGGCGGGAACCCGGACGGGCTCCTCCTGGCGGCAGTCGGTGAAGGCGTCCTCGAGCAGGCCGAGTTCGGCCGCGCTCGGTTCGGCGCCGGTCATGTCGTGGACGAAGTCGGTGGCCAGGGCGAGCCCGGACCGCTCCCGGATTCGCGAGGCGACCTCCCGTTCGGGACGGGCCGCGCCCTCCGGCTCGAATCCGAGCACCAGGGTGTGGGGGAACCGGGCCCGCAGCCGTTCCATGGCCCCGGCCGGACGCTGGAAGTCCGTCAGCGTGACCTGGAGCCAGTGCTCCCGGTGCTTCTCGAACGCCGCGTCGGTCAGCAGGGTGTCCAGCGTGCCCCGCAGCCGGGCGACGGGCCGCGGCACCGGCGCCTCGACGAACTCGGCCGCGAGGGATCCGGCCCCGGGGGATCCGGAGTCGAGGTCGACCAGCCACGACCCCTTGAGCTGGTGTTCCTCGGAGAAGGAGTAGGCGAGCGGCGATCCGGAGTAGCGGACCCGCTCGGTCAGGACGCGGCGGCCGTGCAGATGGCCGAGCGCGGTGTAGCCGATCCCGTCGAAGACGCTCGCCGGGACGAGCGACACCCCGCCGACCGAGATGTCCCGCTCCGACTCGCTCTCCTCCGCCGGGACGTCGCCGGAGGTGACGAAGGCGTGGGCCAGCACGACCCGCGGCCCGGGGTGCCCGCTTCCGGAGATCCGCCGCATCGCCTCGGTGAGGGCCGCGGCGTGGGAGCGTTCCGGCAGCGACCAGGCGGTGCGGACCACGTCGGGTTCGAGGTAGGGGATCGGGAAGATGGCGACGTCGTCGACCAGGACCGGGGTGCCGACCGTCGCGGGGGAGGTGCGGATGTGCACGCCCGCGACGTCCAGCAGCTCGGCGTTCACGCCGAGACGGATCGCGGAGTCGTGGTTGCCGGAGACGAGCACGACCCGGGTGCGGGAGGCGAGCCTGCGGACGGTGTCGTCGTAGAGGCGGACCGCGTCGACGGCGGGTAGGGCCCTGTCGTAGACGTCGCCGGAGACGAGGACGCAGTCGACCCCGGCGGAGTCGACGGTCTCGACCAGGTGGTCGGCGAACGCGGCCTGGGCGCCGAGGAGGTCCTCGCGGTGGAAGGAGCGGCCCAGATGCCAGTCGGAGGTGTGCAGCATTCTCATCGCTGACGACCCTAGGCACCCCCTCTGACACTTCCGGCGCAGAAACGCCGCACGGCCACAAAGTGACCTCTTCGGTATAGATCGTTTGGTCGTCCGCCCAAGGGCGGCCGGGCCCGGATGGGCGGGCTCCCCGGCTTCTGGCCCGCGGCTGGACCGCCCGGCCGTGCCGTGATGCCGTGACGGCGACTCGCGGGAGGTGCGGTGTGGCCATCCATGGGCGCGATCGTGAGATGGGCGTCCTGGACGACCTGATCGTCCGGGCGCGGACAGGCCGTGGCGGGGCGCTCGCCCTGCGTGCCGGTCCCGGGCTGGGCCGCAGTGCCCTCCTGCACTGGACGGCCCGCAGGGCGACCGGGTTCCGGGTGCTGAGCGTCCGGGGGGTGGCCGCCGAGACGGCCCTGCCCTACGCGGCGCTCGGCCGGCTGCTCCCGGCGGTCCCGGCCAGCCTGACCGATCTGCACGACCAGCTCGCCGAGGCCGCCAGGACCCGGCCGGTGCTGTGCGTGATCGACGACACGTCGCAGCTCGACGCGCCCTCGCTGGCCGCGCTCGCCTACGCGGCCCGCAGGTCGGCGGGGCAGCGGCTGGTCGTGCTG
Organism: Actinocorallia longicatena; assembly: GCF_039534125.1. Lineage (NCBI taxonomy): Bacteria > Bacillati > Actinomycetota > Actinomycetes > Streptosporangiales > Thermomonosporaceae > Actinocorallia > Actinocorallia longicatena. The sequence continues at coordinate 2,617 of NZ_BAAAUV010000018.1, forward strand.
TTCGGCGCACCCGATGAGCCGGACGCCCTCACCGAGCTCCCCGAGCTGCCGTTGGGCCCGCTCGACGCCCAGGCCAGCCACCGGGTCCTCGCCGGGATCGCCGACGGCATCCCCGACGACCTGTCGGCCGCGCTCGTCGACCTGGCCTGCGGGGTCCCGCGCGCCCTGGTCGACCTCGGCGGGGCGCTGACCCCCGGCCAGCTGTCGGGCCGGGAGCCGCCGCCCGTCACGCTGCCCGAGCACAGCCTGCTGCGCTCGTTCTACCGGGGCCGTCTGCGCCGCCTCACCCCCGATGCCCGGCTGCTGCTGCTCCTGGCCGTCGCGGAGCCCCGGCTCGACACCGCGACCCTCACCCGCGCCGCCGCCCGGCGGGGCCTCGACCTCGGAGCCCTCGAGCACGCCCGCGCCCTCGGCCTGGTCGCCCTCGACGGCCCCCGCGTGACGATCCCCACGCCGCTGATCCGCGCCATCCTGACCGCGGAGACCACCCTCGCCGACCGGACGGCCGCCCACACCCTGCTCGCCGACCTCCTCGACCGCGACGACCAGCACCTGCGACGGCTGCGGCACCGCGCCGCCGCCGAGGGCCCGCCGGTCGCGCCCGCCGAGGTCAGGACGGCCGCGGCCGCCGCGTCCGACCCGCTGGAGGCGGCCGACGCCTGGGAGTGGGCGGCCGCTCTGTCGGGGGCCACCGCCGACCTGCCCTCCGCCGCGGCGGCCGCCTGGTACGGCGGGGCCACGGACCGGGCCAGGTCCCTCGCCCAGCGGGGGCTCGCCGCGCAGCCTCCGCCCGGCGGGATCGAGCCCCCGCCGGGCGGGACCGAGCTGCTGCTGGGCGCCATCGAGCTGTGCGACGGCCTGCCGGGACGGGCCGCGGAGCTGTTCGGCCGGGCCGCGGCGGCGCTTCCCGAGGGGGAGCGGCTGCGCGCCCTCGCCCTGGCGGGGGAGGCCCGCTGCCTGGCCGGAGACGTCCGCGGCTATGTCGGGCTGGCCCGGCAGGCGGCCGGGCTGCCCGGACCCGAGCTGTACTCCCTGCACTTCAAGGGGCACGCCGCCGCCTACCGGAACCGCGAGTTCGGCGACGCGCTGCGCAGGGTGGTCGAGCTGTCGGAGTCCGATCCCTGGTGGGGATGCCTGGCGGCCTCCCTGCTCGGCGCGGACGGCGATCTGCACCGGCTGGCGTCCTCGGTCCGCGGCCGCATGGGACGCCCCGCGGCCCTGCTCCAGCTCGCGCTCGCCGAGCTGTGGACAGGCCGGTTCGCCGAGGCGGTCGCGGCCTGTACCGAGGGGGTGACCGCGGCACGGGCCGCGGGCCAGCGCAACGTCGAGGCCGAGCACCTGGCCGTGCTGGCCCTGATCGCGGCGCTGCGCGGCGACCGGGAGAACGCGCTGCACCGGGCCGGGCTGGCCGCCCCGGTCATCGCCGGGCACGGGCTGTCACGGCCCGAGGCCTACCTGTCCTGGGCGTACGCCGCCCTCGACCTGCTGGCCGACCGGCCCGCCGAGGCCGTCGCCCGGCTGGGGACCGTGACCGTCCATCCGGTGATCCTGGTGGCCTCGACGCCGCTGCTGGTCGAGGCGGCCGTCCAGAGCAAGGGGCAGCGGGCCGCGGGCCGGGCGCTGGGCGTCTTCGACACCTGGGCGCACACGACCGGCAACCCGCTGCGGCTCGCGCTGGCCCGGCGCTGCCACGCCCTGCTGGCCGAACGCGACGCGGAGAACCACTTCGAGGTCGCCCTGGAGCTGCACCGGGGCGGGTCCGCGTTCGAGCTGGCCAGAACCGAGTTCCTGTACGGCCGGTGGTTGCGCAGGGCGCGGCGCCCAGGGGACGCCAGGGACCATCTGCGGCACGCCCTCTACCTGTTCCAGCACTACGAGGCCGGACCCTGGGCGGACAAGGCCAGGGCCGAGCTGCGCGCCGCTGGCGAGGGCTGCGGGACGGCCGCGGCCCCCGCGACGTCCGCCGAGCTGACGGCGCAGCAGGCCCAGATCGCCAGGCTCGCGGCCGACGGCGCCACCAACCGGGAGATCGCCGCCCATCTGGTGCTCAGCCACCGGACGGTCGAGCACCACCTGCGCAACGTGTTCGCCCGCCTGGGAGTGCGGTCACGGGTGGAACTGGCACGGCACTTCCGCTGATGGGCGGCCGATGGAACGTCCCATTCCGGCGGCGGGCGGGACCGGTGGTTCGACCGATGTGCGGTGCGTCACAGGGCAGCAGACTTCGGACAAATCCCCCCGAGGAGGAAGAAATGCTCCGAAGAGCATCCGTCGCACTGGCCGCCCTGGTGGCCGTGCTCGGCGCCGTGTTCGCCCCCACGGCCGCCCACGCCGCCAAGACCCCGGTGGTGTTCGTCCACGGCTACACCGGCAACGCCTCCAACTGGGCCACCGCGATGTCGGTGTTCCGGTCCGCCGGCTACGCCAGCAGTGAGCTCTACGCCTACGAGTACAACTCCTACGGCGACAACCGGACGAACGCCGCGGGCCTGCGGACCTTCGTCGACAACGTCCTGTCCCGCACCGGCGCCTCCCAGGTCGACATCGTCAACCACTCCATGGGCGGCCTGGTCAGCCAGTGGTACCTGAAGCAGCTCGGCGGCGCGGCCAAGACCCGCCATCTGGCGTCGATCGCCGGTGCCAACCACGGCACCACCTCGGCCGGAGCCTGCCTGATCTTCATCACGTGCCAGCAGATGTACCCGGGCTCCTCCTACATCGCCACCATCTCCGCCGGTGACGAGACGCCCGCGCCCACCCGCTACGCCACCTGGTACTCGGCCTGCGACGGGGTCATCCTCCCCTACACCAGCACCCGGCTGAGCGGTGCGACCAACAACCTGGTCGCCTGCCAGACCCACATCGGCTTCCTGGCGGACGTCCTGGTCATCGGCCAGATCCGAAGCTTCCTGGCCACATAGAGACGCTCAGAGCCCCGGTCCCGGGTCAGGGGGGCCGGGGTCCTACTCTTGTACGGTGAGTGATCGTCCCTTTGTCCTGCTCAGCTGTGCCACGTCGGTCGACGGCTACATCGACGACATGTCGCACGAACGGCTGCGGCTGTCCAACACCGCGGACCTGGACCGGCTCGACGCCGCCCGGGCGGGCGTCGACGCGATCCTCGTGGGGGCGAACACCGTGCGCCGCGACGATCCGTCACTGCTGATCAAGTCGGCGGCGCGCAGGGCCCAGCGGGTGGCGAGGGGGCTGCCCGAGGACCTCACCAAGGTGACCATGACCGCCGGCGGCGACATCGACCCCGGATCCCGGTTCTTCACCACGGGGACCGCCCCGAAGATCGTCTACGCGGCCGAGGACGCGGCGCCGGTCCTGGCCGGGCGGCTGGGGGAGCTGGCGACGGTCGTGGACATGGGGACGTCGGTCGAGCTGCCGACCCTCCTGGCCGACCTGGCGGCGCGCGGCGTCCGGCGGCTGATGGTCGAGGGCGGCGGCAGCGTCCACACCCGCTTCCTCACCGCCGGGCTCGTCGACGAGATCCACCTGGTCATCGCGCCGTTCTTCGTCGGAGACCCCGGCGCGCCCCGTTTCACCCACCCCGGAGTCTTCCCCCAGAGCCCCGGGCGGCCGATGCGGCTGGAGGAGGCGCGCAGGATCGGCGAGGTGGCCTTCCTGCGCTACACGATGGGAAACCGCCGTGGCTGACCGGGAGGCGCTGGATCTCGGCTGGCTCGATCTCGCCTGCGATCTCGCCGCGCTCTGCCCGCCCTCGCGGACGGCCTTCTCGGTCGGGGCGGTGATCGTCCGGGACGGCGCCGAGCTGGCCCGCGGCTTCTCCCGCGAGCTCGACGAGAAGAACCACGCGGAGGAGGCGGCCCTGGCCAAGCTGGCGGGCGCGGACCTGGCCGGGGCGACGGTCTACAGCTCGCTGGAGCCGTGCGCGCAGCGGGCGTCGCGGCCGAAGCCGTGCGCCCGCCTGATCATGGAGGCGGGGATCCGGCGGGTGGTGTTCGCCTGGCGCGAGCCGGTGCTGTTCGTCCCCGGCGAGGGGTTCGAGGTGCTCAGCGAGCACGGCGTCGAGGTCGTTGAGCTGCCGGTACTCCGGGAGAAGGCCAAGAAGCCCAACCTGCATCTTCTCTGAGATGAGACTCCAGTCTAGGATGGCCGGAAACCAAGCAAGCATTCGGTTTTCTAGAACCTCCGGAAACACCCGGTTGGAGGAACCTTCATGCAGGAGCACAAGCACTTCTTCATCGGCGGTCAGTGGGTCGAGCCCGCGGGCACCGGCGTCATCGACGTCATCAGCCCCCACACCGAAGAAGTGATCGGCCGGGTTCCCGACGGCACGAACGCCGACATCGACCGGGCGGTCGCCGCCGCCCGTCAGGCCTTCGACTCCGGGCCGTGGCCCCGGATGACCCCGGCCGAGCGCGCCGCCGCCGTGGGACGTCTCTCGGCGATCTACGCCGAGCGGCAGCAGACGATGGCCGACCTGGTGACCGCCGAGATGGGCTCGCCCGCCCTGTTCTCGGTGTTCGCCCAGGCCGCGATCCCGCAGATGGTCCTGCAGTACTACGTGGACCTCGCCGGCACCTACACCTGGGAGGACGAGCGTCCCGGGATGCTCGGCCCGGTGACCGTCACCCGCGAGCCCGTCGGCGTGGTCGCGGCGATCGTGCCGTGGAACGTCCCGCAGTTCACGCTCATGCTGAAGCTGGCCCCCGCCCTGATCGCGGGCTGCACGATCGTGGCCAAGCCGTCCCCCGAGACGCCGCTGGACACCTACCTCCTCGCTGAGTGGATCAAGGAGGCGGGCATCCCCGACGGTGTGGTCAACATCGTCCCCGCCGGCCGCGAGGTCGGTGCCCACCTGGTCGCCCACGCCGGGGTCGACAAGGTCTCCTTCACCGGCTCCACCGCCGCCGGGCGCGCCATCGGCGCGGTCTGCGGCCAGCAGCTCAAGCGCGTCACCCTGGAGCTCGGCGGCAAGTCCGCCGCGATCATCCTCGAGGACGCCGACCTGGCCACCACCATCGAGGGCTTCAAGCTCGCCTCACTGATGAACAACGGCCAGGCCTGCGCCGCCCAGACCCGCATCCTCGCCCCGCGCTCCCGCTACGACGAGGTCGCCGACGCCCTGGCCGCCATGGTCGGCGGCCTCGCCGTCGGTGATCCCGCCGACTGGGGCACCGAGGTCGGCCCGCTGGTCGCCAAGCGCCAGCAGGAACGCGTCGAGGGCTACATCCGCATCGGCCAGGACGAGGGCGCCAAGCTCCTCGTCGGGGGTCTCGACCGGCGTGGCCAGGACCGCGGCTGGTACGTCGCCCCCACCGTCTTCGGCGACGTCACCAACGACATGCGCATCGCCCGCGAGGAGATCTTCGGTCCCGTCCTGGCCCTCATCGCCTACGACGACGAGGCCGACGCCGTCAAGATCGCCAACGACTCCGAGTACGGCCTCGGCGGCTCCGTCTGGACCGCCGACGTGAACCACGGCATCGAGGTCGCCCGCCAGATCCGCACCGGATCCTGCGGCGTCAACCTTTACAGCCTCGACCCCAACACGCCCTTCGGCGGCTACAAGAACTCCGGCCTCGGCCGCGAACTCGGCCCCGAGGGCCTGGCCGCCTACCTCGAGCACAAGTCCATCCCCCGTCCCGCCTGAGCCTCAGGTCAGGACGGTCACCGTCACGCCCCGCCGTCCGAGCAGGGCGACGGCGTCCTCGGGAGGGTCGCCGGTCACCACGACGTGACCGGCGACCCAGGACACCCCCTGGCGGGGGACGGCCGACAGCAGCACCGGCAGCTCCTCGGCGCCGACGACGGCGACCGTCGCACGGTGCTCCTCGGCGACGACGGGCAGGTCGGAGGCCGCGCTGCCGACCAGGACCGCCCCGCACGTCAGGGCCAGATCGGTCAGGCCGATCCGCAGCTCGGGACGGCACAGCGGCGAGCAGAACACGACCACGTCCGCGGTCCTGATGCCTGTCAGCAGGCCGAGTTCGGCGATGTGGGCGAGCCGCTGGGCGTGGGTCATGTCCCCGCGCGCCGAGCGGAAGGCCCGGTCGTGCACCGGCAGCGCCCCGCCGAGCTGCGCAGGGATCGCCGAGACGAGCTCGCCGAACGGCGTCGTGCCGGGGACCTCGCCGAAGGCGAAGATCTGGCGGACCCTGGAGTATCCGGCGGCCTCCATCGCCAGCGCCGCGTGCCGCTCGTCGACCAGCAGGACCCGGGCACCGGCCAGGGCCGCGCCGAGCTCGTCCGGCGGGTCCGGCCGCAGCGGCATCGGGACCGCGCCCGCCGCGGTGAGGGCGTGGACGGCGATCGCGTGCTCGATGACGCCCGGTGCGAGGACCCCGCCGACGTCGCCCGGACGCACCCCGCGCCGGACCAGGCCGGCCGCCGCGGAACGCACCGTCGCCGCGAACTGCGTGTGTCCCAGCGTCGCCTCGCCGTCGCTGAGCACCGCCCCGCGCAGGGCTCCGAGCACCACGGCCGTCACCGTCCGCGCCGCACCCACCGGCACCTGCTCTGGGACCCCGTTAAGCATGGCCCGAACGTACGCTGCAACTCCCACGGCCCACATCCGAAGAACGTCGTAGAACGATGTGTACATACTCAGCCGGAACCCTCGATGAGCGATCTGCGGCGCACCCGGCCGTCCGGGCCCCGGGGGATCTCCTCGACGATCCGCAGCGAGTGGACCCGCTGGAAGGCGGGCATCTCGGCGTTGACGTAGGCCAGCAGGTCGGGGGCGGGGCCGTGCACCACGACGAAGGCGACCGCGATCAGGCCCAGCTCGGGGTCGGGCACCGGGATGACCGCGGCGTCGGAGACGACCGGATGCTGCTGGAGCACCGAGGTCGGCCCCGTCTTGGGCGGCTCGGCCACCCCCGCCTCCATCCGTCCCATGATGTAGAGGCGGCCGTGCTCGTCGGCGAACCCCGCGTCGCCCGTCCGCGCCCACGGTTCCTCGCCCGCCACCATCGGCCCGTGCAGCCACAGCTCGCCGGGCTCGTAGGACTCCTCCCGCCCCGAGAAGGTCCTGACCTGCCACACCGCGTCGGACAGGCCGCGCCCGACGGAGTCGAGCGTTCCCTCCTCGGCCGCCCGCATGTTGATGTGGGTCAGCCCGCCCGCCTCGGCCAGCCCGTAGGCCTGGCGGACCGGGCAGCGCAGCCGCTGCGCCGCCGCGCGCGCCGCCTCGGGCCGCAGCGGCCCCCCGGTCGAGATGACCGAGCGCAGCGCCCGCAGGTTGTACCGGCCGACCTCGCGGTCGTAGGCGAGCACCTCGACGAGCTGCGGGGTCAGCAGCGCGACGCTCACCGCCCGCTCCTGCATCGCCCTCAGCAGGTCGTGACGGCCCGCCCCCGGCCGGGTCGCCACCACCGCGCCCGCCTGCAACGCCGGGTTGAGCACCGAGGAGAACCCGAGGACGTCGGTGAACGGCAGCGCCGACAGGACGGTGTCGCTCTCCCCGTACGCCCCGGCCATCTGCGTCATCGCCGCGACCAGGTTGCGGTGGGTCAGCCTGACCTGCTTGGCCGGTCCCGACGTCCCGCGCGTGAAGGCGATCATCGCCAGGTCGGTGGCGGGCTCCAGCCGCGGCCGCGGCATCACCGGACGCCCGCTGAACAGCCGGGAGAACGGTTCGACGTCCGGTTCGGCGCCGAAGCACAGCACCCGGGCGACCGGAGTGTTCTCCACCGCCGACAGCGCGATGTCGAGCAGGACGGGCCAGGTGATGAGGGCCCGCGCCCCGGTCTCCACGAGCTGCCGGTGCATCGCGGCGGCCGTCTCGGTGGGCCGGATCGGCACCGCGACCGCGCCCGCCGCGAGCACCGCGTGCAGGGCGACGGCCAGCTCGGGGCTGTCGGGCAGGTGCACCGCGATGACGGCGCCCTCGCAGAGCCCGTCCCGGCGCAGCCCGGCCGCGGCCGAGCCGACCAGGGAGATCAGCTCGGCATAGGTGATGGTGCGGCCGGACGCCGCGTCGGTGAGCGCGGTCCGGCCGCCTCGCGAACGCTCGCCGAACACCGCCTGGGTGACGGTCACGTCCGGCACCATGCCACTGGGGATCATAGGCCGAACGCTACGGACGGACGGCCTCCGGCACATGCTCCGGACTGTTCACATCGGGTCGTATTCGCCAGGGGGCCCAGGGGCGGGGACCATGTGTACACACGGTCCCCGCAGGGCCGTCTCTAGGCCTGGAAGCAGGGCTTGGAGAGGGCGTAGCCCTTGGCGGTCGGGCCGGTGAAGGCCTCCTTGATGATCTTGATCTTGGTGGGCGCCGTGTCGTCGGGGGCGCCGATGACCGTGGTGCGGACCGCGCCGGTGGTGGCGTCGCCCGCGTAGTTCCCGCCGGTCAGCATGCCCTCGTAGTCGACGGTCGTCAGCGACTTCACGGCCTTCAGCAGGCCGTCGCGGGTGAGGTCCTTGTCGGCGGCGGCCTTGGTCAGCGCGGCCTTCAGCGGGTAGGACCACACCCAGCCCGCGGTGTAGCCGTCGTTGGGGGCGCCGATCCCGGTGCCGAGGGCGTCGCGCATCGCCTTGTGCCCGGGGGTGTCGGTCTGGAACGGCATCCACGGGGCCGACTGCCAGTACAGGCCCTTGAGCGCGGGCGCCGCGGGCGAGGCGATGAGGCCGGGGTTCCAGGTCGGCCCGGTGCCGATGAAGCGGCCCTTGTAACCGCGCGCCGCCGCCTCGCCGACGATCACGGCGGTGTCGGTCGGGCCCGCGGTGAGGATGACCAGATCGGGCTTGTTCTTGACGATCGCCTCGATGGCGCGGCCCTGGTTCTCCTGGCCGGGCGGGGTCTCCACGTCGCTGAAGGTCAGCTTGTTCGTCTCGGCCGCGTACTTGGCCCCGGCGGCGGCGTCGCCTCCGTAGTCGCCCGGGTTGTGCACCGCCATGACGCTCTTCGGCTTGACGGTCTCGATCGCGTAGTCGACGGCGTTCATCGACTCGATGCAGTAGGGCGCGCCGGACTCGAGGATGACGTCCTCGAAGTTCCACAGGCTGGTCCAGGAGGCGGGCGTCGCGACGACCTTGTTGGTGCGCATGTCGTCGATGACCGCGGCGGTCGTGGGCGAGCCGAGGGTCTGGGCGATCGCGAGGACCTTGCCCTTGATCTCCTGGTAGACCTGGGTGTGGGTCTCGGGGGAGTACTTGTTGTCGCGCACGTACTTGGTGACGTCGATGTCGTAGCCGCCGATGCCGCCCTGGGTGTTGACCCGCTTCCAGAACATCTCCTGTGCCTTCGTGATGGGCACGGCCAGGGCCTTGAACGGGCCGACGGTCAGGTCGGAGATGGTGCCGAGGTAGATGCAGCCGTTGTCCTTGTTGACCGCGTTCGGGCAGGCCTCCTTCGTGACGCCCGGTGCGCCCGTTCCGCCGTCGCCGCCGTCGTCGCGGCCGCAGGCCGACAGCAGCAGGACGCTCGCGGCGAGGATCGCCATCGATCTCTTCATTCGTGCTCCTCCGGTGGTGGGGGTGGGGAGAAGTGCCTGGTCGGGGCAGGGCTAGTAGGAGAAGGGGTAGCCCTTCCAGTAGTTCCGCTGACGGACCCAGAGCCCGTACATCCCCCGGGGCTCGAAGATCAGGAAGGCGATGATGAGGGCCCCGTACAGGGCGCTGTCGAGCTGGTAGACGTTGGGGAACTCGTCCGACCTGGCGCTGACGAACGGCAGGACGGCGGGGAGCTCGCGGGTGAGGCGCGGCAGCAGGGTGAGGGCCAGCGCGCCCAGGATGGAGCCGGAGATCGTCCCGGCCCCGCCGATGAGGATCATGGCGATGTACTGGATGGACATGCCGAGCGTGAAGGAGCCGGGGTCCATGAAACCGGTGACGGTGTAGAGCAGCGAGCCGGCCACGCCCGCGTAGAAGGAGGAGATCGCGAAGGCCAGGAGCTTGGTGCGGGCGACGTCGACGCCGATCACGGAGGCGGCGATGTCCCGGTCGCGGACGGCCGTGAAGGCCCGGCCGATCCGCGAGCGGACCAGGTTGCGGGCGAGCACAGCGAAGATCACGAGCACGACGAGGGCGAGCCAGAACATCTTCTGCTCGCGTGTGTACACACCCGGCACGTCGAGCCGGATCCCGAACAGCGACGGCACGGCCGCCGGGCGCCCCACCCCGGGCCCGCCGCTGAGGTCGGCCCACTCCTTGAGCACGTGCTCGCCGAGGAAGACCAGCCCGAGCGTGACGATCGCCAGGTACAGACCGCGCAGCCGGGTGGCCAGCGGCGCGACGATCACCCCCGCGACGGCCGCGGCCAGCCCGGACAGCAGCATCCAGAACGGCAGGAAGTCGAGGCCGAGGCCGATCACCCGGCCGCCCTCGGCCCCGGAGACCGCGGCCCCGGTGTAGGCGCCGATGGCGATGAAGAAGGCGTGGCCCAGCGAGATCTGCCCGGCGTACCCGGTGACGATGTTCAGCCCGATCGCCCCGACGGCCGCGACCATCCCGATCGTCAGGAGCTGGAGCAGGTCGTCGGCGACCTGGAGCGGGGTGAAGGCGGCGACGGCCAGCAGCGCGAGGATCGCGACCCGCTTGGTGCGGGTGTCGAGCAGCGCCATGTCCTGGGCGTAGGAGGTGTGCAGCAGAGGCCTGCTCATACGCGCTCCACCTCGCGCGTGCCGAACAGCCCGTAGGGCCGCACCAGCAGGACGGCCAGCATGAGGGCGTAGGGCGTCACGGAGGCGAAGTTCTCGCCGAGCCAGGGCGCGTGGTCGGCCTGGTAGGTGCCCACCAGGGCCTCCGCCACGCCGATGGCCAGGCCGCCCACGACCGCGCCGCCGAGCGAGTCCAGGCCGCCGAGGATGATCGCGGGCAGCGCCTTCAGGGCGATGATCCAGATGTTCTGGTCGACGCTGGTGCCCGCGCCGACCAGGATCCCGGCGATGGCGGCCAGGGCCGTCCCCATCGCCCAGCTGATCGCGAAGACCCTGCCCACGTCCACGCCCTGGGCGAGCGCCGACTCCTGGTCGAAGGAGGCGGCCCGCATCGCCAGGCCGTACCGGGTGTAGCGGAAGAACAGGAACAGCACCAGCACGCACAGGACGGCGGCGCCGAGCATCGCCAGGTAGCGCTGCTGGACGTCGACGCCGAACAGGCCGACGGTGCCGAGCTTCCACGGGTCGCCGACCTGGCGGACGTCCAGGCCGATGAACCCGCCGACGACCACCCGGATGAGGATGTCGAGGCCGAGGGTGATGATGGCGACGACGAACACGGGCCGCCCGACCATCGGCCGGATCGCGACCCGCTCGACCCCGAGCCCGAGCACGGCGACGGCCGCGACGGCCAGCGCGGCGGCGGCCCAGAACCCGACGTCGTCGGACAGATAGGTGACGATGACGGCCCCGGCCAGCATGAACGCGGGCTGGGCGAAGCTGATGACGCGCATCGACTTGTAGATGATGACGAATCCGAGCGCGAGGAGCGCGTACACGGAGCCGTTGCCGAGCCCGCGGATGAGGGACTGCCAGAACTCGTTCAGCGCGGCCTCCTTGACCGGGGTTCGGTGCCGCCCGGGTAGAGCGTGGCGATCAGGTCGGCGAAGGCCTCTTCCAGGGCCCGCCGCTTGACCTTCTGGGTGGCGGTCAGCTCGCCGTCCTCGTGGTCGAGCTCCTTGGGCAGCAGCCGGAAGTCCTTGATCTGCTCGACCCTGGCCAGGCGCTCGTTGACGTCGCGGACGACGTCCTGGATGAGCTCGCGCACCTCGGGGCGTTCGCTGAGGTCGCGGTAGGTGGTGTAGGGCAGCCGCTTCCTGCGGGCCCAGTCGCCGACGGTGTCGGCCTCGATCCCGATCAGCGCGGTCAGGTAGGCGCGGCGGTCGCCGACGACCACGGCCTCGCGCACGTAGGGCGAGGCCTTCAGCGAGTTCTCGATCTCCGCGCCGGCGATGTTCTTGCCGCCGGCGGTGATGATGAGCTCCTTCTTGCGGCCGGTGATGCGGACGTACCCGTCCTCGACGGTCCCGACGTCGCCGGTCCGCAGCCAGCCGTCGCCGTCGAGGACCTCGGCCGTGGCGGCGGGGCGGTTCCAGTACCCGGTGAACACCCCGGGGTGCCGGGTGAGGATCTCCCCGTCCTCCTCGACCCGCAGCTCGACGCCCTCGCGTGCCTCGCCGACGGTACCGAGCCTGATCCGTCCGGGCACGTTGGCGGTCGCGACCCCGGTGTTCTCGGTCATCCCGTACACCTCGTGCATCGGCACGCCGATCCCCATGAAGAACTGGAGGACCTCCGGCGCGATCGGCGCCGCGCCCGACGCGGCGTAGCGCACGTACCGCATCCCGAGCCGCTCGCGCAGCGCCCGGTAGCAGAACAGCCAGCCCGCGGCGCACATCAGCCGGGTCCGCGGGGTGTGCCGCCCGCCGGTGGCGACCAGCCCGCGGCCGACCCGGTCGGCGACGCCCAGCCAGAACCGGGTCAGCCGCCGCTTGACCGGGGTGGCCTGCCCGACGCCGATCTCGACCTGGGCGAGGACCTTCTCCCAGATCCGCGGCACCCCGAACAGGATGGTCGGCTGGACCTCCCGCAGATTGGCCTGGACGGTCTCGATCGACTCGGCGAAGTTGACCTGGACGCCCGTCGCCGCGTTGAACCAGGTGGTGAAGATCCGCTCGGCGACATGGCAGAGCGGCAGGTAGGAGAGGATCAGGTCCTTCTCCGACGGCGGCGGGTCGATGAAGCCGTCCTGGAGGGTGGCGAGCGCGAACTCGACGTTGGCGGCGCTGAGCATCGCGCCCTTCGGAGGGCCGGTCGTCCCGGAGGTGTACACGAGGGTGACGAGGTCGTCCTCGGCGGCGTCCGCCATCCGCCCGGCGACGGCGCCGGGGTGCTCCTCGCGGTGCCTGTCGCCCAGTTCGAGGAAGGCCGTCCAGGACATGAGGCGGGGGTCGTCGTAGCCGTCGACGCCGCGCGGCTCCAGGTAGACGATGTGCCGCAGTTCGGGCGCCTCGACGAGGAGGGCCTTGTCGACCTGCTCCTGGTCCTCGGCGACGAGGATCGACGCGCCGCTGTCGGTCAGCAGATGGGCGACCTCGGACACCGGGTTCGTCGGGTAGAGGCCCATGGTGACGCCGCGGACGGCGACCGTCCCGAGGTCGGTGAAGAGCCATTCGCGCCGGTTGTCGGCGTGGACCGCCACCCGGTCGCCGCTCGCGTGGCCCAGGGCGAGCAGGGCGTGCGCGACGGTCTCCGCGGTCCGCCAGTAGGCCTCCCAGGTGACCTCCCGCCAGACGCCCCGGTCCTTCTCGCGCATCGCGATCCCGCCGGGGTTCACCGCCGCCCGGTCCCTGACCCTGTCCGCGATCGTCATGACGCCTCACCCAGGTAGGCCCGGATCACCTCGGGGTCGCGGCGGATCTCCTCGGGGGCGCCGGTCGCGAGCGGGACGCCGAAGTCGACGGCCAGGATGCGGTCGGCGAGATCCATCACCAGTCCCATGTCGTGCTCGACGAGGATCATCGGCAGCCCGAGTTCCTGCCGGATGTCGAGGATGTAGCGGGCGGTGTCCTCGGTCTCCTCCAGGTTCATCCCGGCGACCGGCTCGTCGAGCAGCAGCAGCTTCGGCTCCATCGCCAGGGCCCGGCCGAGCTCGACCCGCTTCTGCACCCCGTAGGGCAGCAGCCCGACGACCTGCTTGCGCCACTGCTCCAGTTCGAGGAAGTCGATGATCTCCTCGACGGCGGCCCGCGCGGCGAGCTCGGCCCGGCGCGCCCGGCCCAGCCAGGCCATCGCGGCCAGCGGTCCGTACCGGGTGTGCTGGTGGCGGCCCAGCATCAGGTTGTCCAGCACCGTGAGGCCCGCGAACAGCTCGACGTTCTGGAACGTCCTGGCCATGCCGCGGGCGGCGATCCGGTGCGGCTTCAGCCCGATCAGGTCCTCGCCGAGGAAGGTGACCGTCCCGCTCTGCGGGCGGTAGATGCCCGACAGGACGTTGAAGATGGAGGTCTTGCCCGCCCCGTTCGGGCCGATGATCGCGAACAGCTCGCCGACGCCGACGTCGAAGGAGACCCCGTCGATCGCCTTGACCCCGGCGAACGCGAGATGGACGTCCCGCACGCTCAGAACCGTCATGAGAGCCACCGCTTGCGCCGCTTGTAGTGCTTGACGTCGCGGAAGGAGCGGGCCGCGCCCTCCGCGCCGAGACCGAGGTAGAACTCGCGGATGTCATCGTCGGCGAGGAGCTCGGCGGCGGGCCTGTCCATGACGATCCGGCCGTTCTCCAGCACGTAGCCGTGGTCGGCGATGTCGAGGGCCATCGCGGCGTTCTGCTCGACCAGCAGCACCGTGGTGCCCTGGTCGTTGATCTCGACGATGATCTCCTTGATCTGCTGGACGAGCCGGGGGGCCAGGCCCAGGCTCGGCTCGTCCAGGAGGAGGAGCTCGGGGTCGGACATGAGCGCCCGGCCGACCGCCAGCATCTGCTGCTCACCGCCCGACAGGTAGCCGGCCGTCCCGGAGCGGCGGTCGCGCAGCACCGGGAACAGGTCGTAGACGCGGGTCAGGTTCGCGCCGATCGCCTTGGCGGCGGTGTGGCCGCCGAGCCTCAGGTTCTCCTCGACCGACAGCTCGGCGAAGATCCGGCGCCCCTCCATGACCTGCCGGACGCCGTTGCGGACGATCCGGGCGGGGGGCAGCCCGTCGATCCTGCGGTCGCCGAGCTCGACCCGGCCCTTCGTGATCTTTCCGTCGTGGACGTCCAGGAGCCCGGAGACCGCGCGCAGCAGCGTGGTCTTGCCCGCCCCGTTGGCGCCGAGCAGGGCGACGATCCGATGCCGCGGCACCTGGAGGCTGATGCCCCGCAGGACCAGCACGACATCGTGGTAGACGACCTCGAGGTTCCTTACCGCGAGCATGTGCGCACCGCCGAATCAGTGTCGTGCAGATCACAGTGATTCGCCGGGGCGTCGCCGACAAGACCCATCGGCTTACCGGTTCGGTAACGAGGCCCCTACGGAACGGTCCACAGCCCTTCGAAGGGGGCGCCGACGTAGTTCTCCGCCAGGACCGCGGACGCGGCGGGGGAGGTGACGGCCCTGCGGAGGCGCTCGCGGCGGACCCGGTCGTCGAAGGGGAGCGCGGACGGGTCGGTGTGGAGCATCGTGGTCATCTCGTAGGAGAAGGTCTCGGCCCGCCAGACGCGGGCTAGGGCCCGGCCGGAGTAGGCGTCGAGCGCGGACTCCTCGCCCTTCCGGTACCAGCGGAGGAGGGCGTCGGCCAGGAGGGTGACGTCGGCGACGGCGAGGTTGAGGCCCTTGGCCCCGGTCGGCGGGACGATGTGGGCGGCGTCACCGGCGAGGAACAGGCGGCCGTGCCGGAGCGGCTCGCTGACCAGGCTGCGCATCGGGGTGACGCCCTTGCTGGTGATGGGGCCCGTGGCGAGGCTCCAGCCGTCGACGGCCATGCGGGTGGCCAGCTCGTCCCAGATCCGGTCGTCGGACCACGCGGCGGGGTCGGTGTCGTTGGGGACCTGGAGGTAGAGGCGGCTCACCGTGGGGGTGCGCATGCTGTGCAGGGCGAAGCCGCGTTCGTGGCGGGCGTAGATGAGCTCCTCGCAGGACGGCGCGACGTCGGCCAGGACGCCCAGCCAGGAGTAGGGGTAGGTCCGCTCGTAGACGCGCGGTGAGGGGAGGGCGGTGCGGCCGATGCCGTGGAAGCCGTCGCAGGCCACGACGGCGTCGCTGACCAGGGTGTGCTCGACGCCCTCGTGCCGGTAGCGGACCTCGGGGGAGGTGCCGTCCAGGCCGGTGACGTCCAGGGCCTCGGCCTCGAAGAGGATCGGGGCCTCGCGCAGGGCGATGAGGTCCTTCACGACCTCGGTCTGGGCGTAGACCATGACGGAGCGTCCGCCGGTCAGCGCGGGGAAGTCGATCCGGTGGGACTCGCCGTCGAAGCGCAGCTCGATGCCGTCGTGGCGGATGCCCTCGGCGTCCATGCGGGCTCCGGCGCCGCTCGCCCGCAGGACGTCCACGGTGCCCTGCTCGAGGATCCCGGCGCGCTGCCGCTGCTCGACGTAGGCGCGGGAGCGGCTCTCGAGAATGACGGTGTCGATGCCCGCGCGCTGGAGCAGGTGGCCGAGCGTGAGCCCGGCGGGGCCCGCGCCGATGATGGTGATCTGGGTGCGCGAGGGCATCAGGGGGTCTCCTCGGAGGGGAGGTCGTCCAGCACCCGCTGGGCGACGGCGAAGGCGGAGTTGGCGGCGGGGACGCCGCAGTAGATCGCGGTCTGGAGCAGCACTTCTTTGATCTCGTCGGGGGTCAGGCCGTTGCGGAGCGCGGCCCTGACGTGCATCGCGAGCTCGTCGAGGTGCCCGCGGGCGACGAGCGCGGTGAGCGTGACGCAGCTGCGGGCGCGGCGGTCCAGTCCCGGCCGGGTCCAGATCTCGCCCCAGGCGTAGCGGGTGATGAGGTCCTGGAAGTCGGCGGTGAACGGCGTGGTCGCGGCCCGCGCCCGGTCGACGTGGGCGTCGCCGAGGAACGCGCGGCGCACGGCCGTGCCCGCGGCGTGCCGGTCGGCGGCGCCGAGATGGGCGAGCAGCGCCGCCGCGACCTCGCCCGGACGGCCGGCGGGGGCCAGGTGCGCCGCGCCGGGCAGTTCGATCAGGGTCGCGCCGGGGACGCCGTCGGCCAGCTCCCTGGCGTGGGCGGAGGGGGTGGCGGGGTCCTCTCTGCCGCCGATGACCAGGGTGGGCGCGGTGATCCGGCCGAGATCGGCGCGGATGTCGTGCCCGGCGAGGGCCTCGCAGGCCGCGGCGTAGCCGCCGGGGTCGGCGGCGGCGAGATCGTCCAGGAGGGCGCGGGCGTGCGGGCTCGCGGCCCGGCCGCCGGCGAACCAGCGGCTCGCGGCCCCGGCCAGCAGAGGGCTCGTCCCCTCGGCGCGGACGAGCCGGGCCCGCTCGGCCCAGCCGTCCGGTGCGCCGAACCGGGCGGAGGAGCAGACGAGCGCCAGCGTCCGGACGCGGCCGGGATGATCCAGCGCCAGCCGCGCCCCGATCGCCCCGCCGAGGGAGACCCCGGCGTAGTGGAAGTCCGGCCAGCCGGCCCGGTCGGCGAGGCCGGCGACGAGAGCGGCGAGGCCGGCGACGGAAGGGACGCCCGGCACGTGCGCGGAGCCGCCGTGCCCGGGGAGGTCGAACCGCAGGACCCGGTGGGTGCGGGTGAGGGCGGGCAGGACCTCGTCCCACAGCCGCGTGCTGGTGCCCAGGGACGGGCCCAGGATCAGCGGCGGCCCGTCGGCGGGCCCGTCGAGAACGGTGTGGAGCGTCATCCGGCGGCCTCCCTGCCGAGGGCGCGGTCGGCCAGCGCGGCCGCGGCGCCGAGATAGGTGGTGGGGTCGGGGTCGAAGGGATGCCCGGCCAGCGCCTGTTCGAGGGTGACGCCCTCGGCGGCGACCCGGCGCGACGCCTCGTCGAGGACGGCGCGGGCCCGGGGCCGTCCCAGATCGTCGGCGAGCTGGACCGCCGCCCGCTCCGAGAGGATCAGGCCGCGGGTGAGTCCGGTCGCGGCGAGCATCCGGTCCGGATGCACGACCAGGCCCTCGGCCAGATCGGCGGCGGTGGCGGCGGCGCCGCCGGTCAGCCGAAGGGCCTCGCGCAGCGGCTGCCACTCCGCGTGCCAGGGCCCCGGCGAGCGCTCGTCCTCGGCCGCGAGGGCGCCGACCAGGATCGAGGCGAGCGCCGGGACCTGACGGGCGGCCGACGCGACGAGCGTCGCGCCGACGGGATTGCTCTTGTGCGGCATCGCCGAGGACCCTCCGCCGCGGCCCTCGGAGACCTCGGCGACCTCGGTGCGGGCCAGTGAAAGGACATCCGCGGCGATCTTGCCGAGGGCCGCGGCGGTGAAGGCCAGCGCGGCGGCGAGGTCGGCGACGGGCGTGCGCAGGGTGTGCCAGGGCAGCAGCGGCTCGGCCAGCCCGGCCCGGCGGGCGAAGGCGGCGGCCAGCCGGAGCCCGAGATCGCCGGGGACGGGCGGCACGGCTCCGGCGTGGAAGGCCGCGAGGGTGCCGGCGGCCCCGCCGAGCTGGACGGGCAGCGTCCGCCGCACGGCGGAGAGCCGGTCGCGGGCGTCCAGGACCAGATGCCGCCAGCCGGCCGCCTTGAGCCCGAAGGTCGTCGGCACGGCGTGCTGGGTGAGGGTGCGCCCGGGCATGACGGTGCCGCGGTGGGCGGCGGCCAGGGCGGCGAGGGCGGCGGCCGTGCGGTCGAGATCGTCCAGCATCGGGGCGAGGGTCCGGTGGGCGACCAGCATGAGCGCGGTGTCCAGGATGTCCTGGCTGGTGGCGCCCCGGTGCACATGAGCGGCGTGCTCGGCCGGGACCGCGGCGGTGAGGGCGGCGACCAGCGGGATCACCGGGTTGCCGCCCGCCCGGGCCCGGACGGCGAGATCGGCCGGGTCGAACCGGGCGGCGTCGGAGGCCGCGGCGATCGCCTCGGCCGCCTCCCGCGGTGCCAGGCTCAGGTCGGCCAGCGCCCCGGCCAGCGCGGTCTCCGCGTCCAGGAGGGACTGGAGGACGGCGGGGTCGCCGGTGGCCGTCTCGGCGGCGGTCCCGGCCCGGACGGGCGACAGCAGCCCGAGATCCACGCCGGGGGGGACCGCTTCAGGAGCCTGCGCGTCAGGAGAACTCAAGGAACACCGTCTCCTCCCCGGCTCCGCCCTGGAGCCGGATGTCGAACCGGTACACGCCCGGACGCTCCTCTGCGGCCAGCAGTGTCGCCCGCCGCTCCTCCGGCAGGGCCGACAGCACGGGATCGGCCGCGAGCGCCGCCGCGTCCTGCGGCAGGTAGGCCCGGGTGAACAGGTGGTGGAGCAGCCCGCGGGCGAACACGCACACCGCCAGGTAGGGCGCGGTGCGCGCCCGGTGGGGGCCGGGGCGCAGGGTGCGGACCGACCAGTGGCCGTCGGCGCTCGTGGCGACCCGGGCGAAGCCGGTGAAGTCGCGGCCCGCCCGGTCGAGGGAGCCCGGGACGCCGCTCAGCGAGCCCTCGGCGGAGGCCTGCCAGATCTCGACGAGCGCGTCGGGCACGGGGGAGCCTGTGCCGTCGAGGACGAGGCCCCGCAGGGTCACCGCGCCGGGGGTCCCGGCCTCGACGAGGTCGCCGCCGCCGGGGAAGGGGAGGGCGTGGCCGTAGAACGGGCCGACGGTCTGCGAGGGGGTCGGTTCCATCTCAGGCCTCCTCGAACAGGGTGGCGGCCGGGCCGTCCAGGACGATGTCCCAGCGGTAGCCGAGCGACCACTCCGGCACCGAGAGATCGTGGTCGTAGGCGGACACGAGCCGTTCGCGGGCGGCCTGCTCGGTCACCGACTGGAGGATCGGGTCGTAGGCGAACAGGGGGTCGCCGGGGAAGTACATCTGGGTGACGAGCCGCTGGGCGAAGGCCGTCCCGAAGAGGGAGAAGTGGATGTGGGCGGGGCGCCAGGCGTTGCGGTGGTTGCGCCAGGGGTAGGCGCCGGGCTTGATCGTCGTGAAGGCGTACCGGCCGTCGTCGCCGGTCAGGCAGCGGCCGACGCCGGTGAAGTTCGGGTCGTGCGGCGCGGGGTGGTCGTCGCGCTCGTGGGCGTAGCGGCCCGCGGCGTTGGCCTGCCAGATCTCGACGAGCTGGCCGCGGACGGGCCGTCCCGCCCGGTCGAGGATCCGGCCGGTGACGGTGATGCGCTCGCCGAGGGGCTGGCCGGGGTGGTGCACGGTCAGGTCGTGGTCGAACGGGGTCACGTCGCCGGTGCCGAAGACGGGGCCCGACAGTTCCACGGCGTCCGGGTCCTTCACCGCGACCGGGGGGTGCGCGGGATGGCGGAGGGCGGTGCTGCGGTAGGGGGCGTAGTCGCGGGGCGGGTGCGTCCGTCCGGGCCGGGAGCCGCGCCGGTCGGTGATCTCCTGGTCGATCGTCGCCTGGTCGGTCATCACTGCCTCTCATGTTCGCCCAGCGAACTTTTGTTCGCTAGTGTGTCCGGCAGTATTGGCCTTGGGGCGCGGGACTGTCAATGGGAGGGCTTCGCATGGGTGAAGGAGGGGAAGCGGGGGCCGCCGGGCCGCTGGAGCGCGGCCTGGAGGTCCTCGGGACCATCAGCCGGGCCAGGGCGCCGATGCGCCCCGCCGACCTGGCCCGCGCCACGGGCCTGGCCCGCTCGACGGTCGACCGGATCATCGCCACGCTCGCCGCGGCGGGCCATCTCCGGGTGCGGGAGCGGGACGTGGTGCTCGCCCCGCAGGCCATGGAGCCGGGCAACGCCTACCTGGCCGGGACGGGCCTGTGCGAGGAGCTCGCCGCCCAGGCCGTGGCCCTCGCCGACGAGCTCGACGAGTCGGTCTCGCTGGCGGTCCCCGACCGCGACGGCGTCCGCTTCGTCGCCCAGTCGCCCCGCCGCCGCACCATGTCGGTGGCGTTCCGGGTCGGTGACCTCCTGCCCGCCGAGCGCTGCGCTCCCGGCCCGCTGTTCGCCGCCGACTGGGACGAGGAGACCCGGCGGGGCCGGCGGGACCGTCCCGACCCCGGCCGGTTCTCCATCCCGCCGCTGCCCTCGGACTCCTTCGACGGCCGGATCACCGCCGCCGTCGCCGACGGCTACTCCGTCGACGACCAGCTGATCGAACCGGGGCTGATCGCGGTGGCCGTGCCGCTGCGCGACACCGCCGGGACGGCCGTCTGCGCGGTGAGCGTGGTCAGCCACACCAGCAGGCACACCGCGGCGTCGCTCCTCGAGCACGCGGGCCCGGTCCTGGCCCGCCGCGCCGCCGGGATGGAGACGGCCCTCGCCGCCCCCGCCGAACCGGGCTACGTCCCGGCCGTCCCGCCCGAGCTGGGACCCGACCTGCTGTCCTCACTCGGCCGTGGCCTGTCGGTGCTGACCGCGCTCGGAACCCCGGGCGGGCTGACCCTGTCGGAGGTCGCCGGGCGCACCGGGCTGCCGCGGGCGACGGCCCGGCGCGCACTGCTCGGCCTCGCCCACCTCGGGCACGTCCGAGCGGACGGCCGCAGGTTCGTGCTGCTGCCGTCGGTGCTCGACCTCGGCTACCGGTCGCTGACGGCCCTGTCGTTCGGCGACCTGGCCCGCCCGCATCTCGCCGCCCTCGTCGCCAGGGTCGACGACTCGGCCTCGCTCGCCGTCCTGGACGGCGCCGAAGCCCGCTACGTGGCCCGCGCCCCGGCCGGCCGGCTGATGCGCGCGACGATCGAGGTCGGCACCCGTCTCCCCGCCCGGGTGACGGCCCTGGGCCGGGTCCTGCTCGCCGACCTCGATCCCGCCGACGCCCGCGCCGAGCCGGACGCCGCACCCCTCGCGGCGGTCCGCCGCGACGGCCACAGCCTGGTCGACCACGAGCTCGAGGACGGCCTGCGCTCGCTGGCCGTCCCCGTCCGCGACCGGTCGGGACGGGCCGTGGCGGCCCTCGGCGTCTCCTGCCCCACCGGACGGGAGACGCCTGACCAGACCCTCGCCCGGCTGCTCGGCCCGCTGGAGGAGACGGCGGCGGCGGTCGAGGCCGACCTGTCGGTGGTCACCGCCTTCCACGACCTCCCCATCGTCTGAGTCCCGATCGTCTGATCCGTCGCTCCTCAGGCCACGGCGTACATGCGGATGGCGACGGCGTCCTCGGCCGCCTCGCGGGCCAGCCCGACGAAGACCGTCTCGGCGAGCCAGCGGTGGGCGGGGGCGTCGGTCCGGAAGACCGGTGACGTCCGGTAGTAAACGCCCTCACTGGACACCTGGAGGCCGCCGTCGAACTGGCCGGGGCAGGCCGATCCCTCGTGGTAGAAGCCCCGGTTGACGATGTCGATGATCGCGCCGTCCTCGGCCCGGAGCAGGTAGCGGGCGTCGAGCTCGCAGATCCCGCCGCGCAGGCTCGACCAGTCACCGCCGCCGGGCAGGACGGTACCGCGCAGCATCGGCCCCTCGACGGTGCCGCCGACGATGGGCGTGAACTCGGTCTTCTCGCCGTCCCCGTGCCCGATGTGGAGGCTGGGGGACAGATAGGCCCTGATCTCGAACGCGAAGGTGAGCTGAGGGGCGAAGGTCATGCTCGGCTCCTGAGGTCGTGAGGCTGGGGCCCGCCGATCAGCAGGCGTGAGGCGGGGGATCCGCCGAGGACGACACCTCGCGCGGACGGCCCGGCGTGCGGGCTCGTCCAGGGGTCGGCCCCGACGGTGGCTTCGGGCACGAAGTCGGGGAAGTCGCCGCTCATGAGGTCGAGCACCAGCCGGTGCCCGGCCCGCAGCCGGTAGGCGACGTCCAGCAGGTCGAGGACGGTCTCGCGCTCCGGCGGGCGCCCGTCGCAGCGCACCTGGCCGCGGGCGATGAGATGCGCGGCCCCGCCGGGGGAGGCGTCGAGCAGCCGGGCGTGGACATGGGTCCCGGCGGGCGCGGCCATGCGGAGCAGCAGGACCGCGCCGCCGAGCAGATCGGTGTCGGCGTCCACGGCGGGCCCGGTGAAGCGGACCACGTCGGGACGGTCCCCGGCGGCGCTCAGGTCGGCGCGGTCGAAGAGAGCGGCGAACGGGTTCGCACCCGGGGAGGGGACGGGATCGGCGGGATCGTGCACCCACTCCAGCAGCCGCTCCCGATCCGGCGGGGCGGTGCCGAGCCGGCCGCCGGATCCCAGCGTAAGGCTCAGCTCCGCGGCGTGCGGAGGAGGCCAGGCGTCGCCGTCGTGCCACGCGCCGTGGCAGACCTCGTAGCGGACCCGGGGGAACGCGGCGAGGTCGCAGGAGCGGCCGAGGACCGCGTCGAAGAAGGCGAGCGCGGGATCGAGGTAGCGGGGGAGCATCCGCGCCAGCGCCGCCGGGTCCGCGGTGTGGTCGTCCCCGGGTGCGACGGGCGCGTCGGCCAGCCGGTAGTTCTCATGGTCGGTGGCCTCCAGCCGCAGCCGGAGCCCCTCGGACCAGGCGGGGTCGGCCGCCAGGGCCCGGACGTCGTGCCAGGACCAGACGGCGCAGTTGTCGAACCAG
Source organism: Actinocorallia longicatena (assembly GCF_039534125.1). NCBI lineage: Bacteria > Bacillati > Actinomycetota > Actinomycetes > Streptosporangiales > Thermomonosporaceae > Actinocorallia > Actinocorallia longicatena. The sequence continues at coordinate 25,529 of NZ_BAAAUV010000018.1, forward strand.
CCGATCGTGTAGAGCGCGGGCACCGGCGGGCTCGCCAGCAGCGCCTTCACCGGCGGCGGGACGAAGGGGGTCGCGCCCTCGAACTCGGCGTCGAAGCAGGCCGACCGCTCGCCGATCCCGGTGAAGAACCGCTCGAACTCCTCCCTCAGCGGCCGGACGCTCCAGTCGGGCTCCCACTCGTACCGGCCGGAGTTCACGTAGTGGGAGGCGAAGTACATCTTTCGGGCCGTCTGCTCGACGTCCCCGGTGCCGTCGCCGTGGTCGAGGACCATCGACAGCTGGGAGCCGGTGAGGCGGGGCGCGATCGCCTTCAGCGCCGGATGGCCGGCGGAGGCGGCGGCGATGGCCGTGTAGCCGTAGTAGGAGTCGCCCCACATGACGACGTCGCCGTCGGACCAGGGCTGACGGGAGATCCACTCCAGGGTGTCGTGGCCGTCGCCGGGCTCGTGGAGCGCGAACTCCGTCCGGCCCTGCGAACGGTACTTGCCCCGGACGTCCTGGACGACCACGGTGTAGCCGCCGGCCAGGAGGTAACGGGCGATCTCGGGCATGAAGCAGTAGGGGCCGTCCTTGTCATAGGGCAGGCGGACCAGCACGACGGCGTTGGGGAGTCCGGGATCGGCGACATAGAGGTCGGCGGCCAGCGTCACCCCGTCTCGCATGGGGATCGTCAGGGGGACGGCGTCGGGGGGCGGCGCGGCCGGGCCCGTCTTCTGGGGATGGGTCGGATGAGGCAAGTGAGGGCTCCGTGGTGAGGTGGGGGCGGCTCAGGCGTCGAGCGCGCGGCGGTCCCCGGCCACCCGGCCGGGGTCCCAGCCGGGCGAGGGGATCGAGTCGAGCAGCAGGCGGGTGTAGGGGTGCCGGGGGTGGCGCAGGATCCGCTCGGTCTCGCCGCGCTCGACGACGCGGCCGTGCCGCATGACGATCGCGGTGTCGGTGATGTAGCGCACCACCGCCAGGTCGTGGCTGACGAAGACGTAGGAGATGCCCGAGGCCCTGCGCAGCTCGTCGAGGAGGGTGAGGATCTGCGCCTGGATCGAGACGTCCAAGGCGGCGACCGACTCGTCGAGCACGAGGACGCGCGGCCGGATGCCGAGCGCCCGGGCGATCGCGGCGCGCTGCCGCTGCCCGCCCGACAGGTCGCGGGGCAGGGAGTCCCCGGCCCGGGCGCTGAGCCCGACCTGGTCGAGGAGCTCGGCGACCCTGGCCGCGCGGTCGCGCGCCGAGCCGCCGGAGTGCAGCCGCAGCGGCTCCTCGACGGACTGCGCGACGGTCCGCCGCGGATCGAAGGACCCGTACGGATCCTGGAAGATCATCTGAAGCAGGCCCGCCTGCCGGAGCCGGGCGCGGCGCCCCCGGCTCGCGGCGGGACGGCCGTCGAGCGTCACGGTCCCCGACGTCGGGCGTTCCAGCCCGGCCAGGATCCGGGCCGTCGTGGTCTTGCCCGATCCGGACTCCCCGACGATCCCGAGGGAGGCCCCCGGCATCAGGTCGAAGCTCACGTCGTCGACCGCGGTGACGGATCCGAACGTCTTCACCAGCGATTTCACGCTGAGGACGGGCTCGCTCACGAGGCGGCTCCTTCCGGATGGAGGCAGGCGACGAGCGACGGCCCGTGCGAGCCGAGTCCCGGGACGGTCTCGGCGCAGTCGCCGGCGGCCTGCGGGCAGCGGTCCCGGAAGGCGCAGCCCGCGGGGGCGTCGGCGAGCGACCGCGGATGACCGGCGATCGCCCTGATCACCGCCCTGTCGCCGTGCACCGACGGGCTCGCCTCGAGCAGGGCCCGTGTGTAGGGGTGGGCAGGGGAGCCGAACAGCGCCGCCCCCGCCGACTCCTCGACGATGCGGCCCGCGTACATGACGTACACCCGGTCGCAGATCGCCGCGGCGAGATCGAGGTCGTGGGTCACGAAGAGCATCCCGGTGCCGTGAGCCCGCTGGAGGTCCTTCAGCAGCGCGACCACCTCGGCCTGGGTCGTGACGTCGAGAGCCGTGGTCGGCTCGTCGGCGAGCAGCAGCTCGGGTTCGGTGGACAGCGCTCCCGCGATCACGACCCGCTGGAGCATGCCGCCGGAGAACTCGTGCGGGAACCGCCGCACGGCCGCTCGCGGATCCCGGATCCCGACCTGTTCGAGCAGGTCGAGCGCGCGTTCCCCGGCGGCCCGCGGCCGTTCGCCGCGGGCCCGCAGCCCCTCGGTGAGGTAGTCGCCGATCCGGCGGACCGGATTGAGCGACGCCCGCGGATCCTGAAAGATCATGGACGCCCGGGTGCGGCGCAGGTCGCGCAGCTCCCCGCGCCCGGCGGAGAGCACGTCCACGCCCGCCACCGTCACCCTGCCCTCGGTGCGCGCCCCCGCGGGCAGCATCCCGAGCGCGGAACGCGCGGTCAGCGACTTGCCCGAGCCCGACTCGCCGACGAGGCCGACGGTCTCGCCCCGCCCGACCCTGACCGAGACGCCGGACAGCAGCGGGACGGCGTTCTCCCCCGAGCCGACGGCCAGGCCGAGCCCGGCGATGTCGAGGGCGTTCTCATGTCCGGAGCGCGAGGTCATCCGCGCTCACCCCGCTTCCTTCCGGCGCCGAAGTGCTCGCCGACGACGGTGACGCTGACGACCGTCAGCAGGACCGCGGCTCCGGGCAGCAGGCCGCTCCACGGCTCGCCCTGGAGGATCGCCCCCCGGGCCTGGCTGATCATCGAGCCCCAGTCGGCGTCCGGGGGCCTCACCCCGAGCCCCAGATAGGACAGCGAGGCCAGGTCGACCATCGCGTAGCCGAACGACAGAGCGCTCTGCGCGACGAGCATCGGCGTCACGTTGGGCAGCAGATGGCGGAGGGTCAGCGCGAGCTCGCCGAAGCCCATGACCCGGTAGGCCTCCAGATAGGGCCGTGCCCCCTCCTGGATCGCCACGTTGCGGACGACCCGGCCGACGAACGGGGTGTAGCCGACGGCCAGCGCGCAGATCGGAGCGGTCAGCCCGGGACCGCACACCGCGACGACGAGCATCGCCAGCAGCAGGCTGGGGAAGGCGAACACGATGTCCATGGCGCGGGACAGCAGGGCGTCGGTCCAGCCGCCCGCGCGCGCCGCCAGCAGGCCGATCGCGGTTCCGAGCAGTGCCGACAGCAGGACGACGCCGAGCGGAGCGAGCAGGGACAGCCGGGCCCCGTACATCAGCCGCGACAGCACGTCCCGGCCGGTGGAGTCGGTGCCCAGCCAGTGCCCGGCCGTCCCGGGCGGGGCCAGGGCGTCCAGGAGGCTCGTGGCCTGCGGCGAGTGAGGGGCGAGGACGGGCGCGAGGACCGCCGTCACCACGACGAGGGACAGGAACGCGAGCGCGAGGGTCAGCGTGAGCGGGCGCCGCCTGCCGCGGGCCGCGCGTCCGGCGCGCAGGGCGGGGATCGTGAGGGTCATCGGCGGGGCCCTCCGCTGGTGACGCGCGGGTCGACGAACGGCAGCGCCAGGTCGACCAGGGTGTTGACCGTGACGAACAGGACGACGGCGATCAGGGCGATCCCCTGGACGACCGGGAAGTCCCGCCGCGCCACCGAGCCGACGAGCAGGGAGCCGACGCCGTCCAGGCCGAACGCGCTCTCCACCACGGCGGTGCCGACGAACAGGCTCGCCACCAGCAGCCCGATGATCGTGAGCAGCGGCGCCAGCGCGTTGCGCACCACGTGCCTGCGGATCAGGGCGGCGCCGCCGACGCCGCGGCTGCGCGCGACCTCGACGTGCTCACGCCCCGCCTCCTCGCGGAAGGCGGCGTGGCCGACCCTGGCGAGGACGCCGAAGGCCGCCAGGGCCATCGCGATCGCCGGCAGGGTCAGGTGCCACAGCCGGTCGGCGAGGCCGGTGCCCGCGCCGGTGGAGGGAAACCAGCCGAGGCCGACGGCGAAGACCGACAGCAGCCCGATGGCCGCGACGAACGTGGGCGTGGCCGTGGTGACGGCCGCCGCGACGCCCGCGATCCGGTCGGCGAGGCCGCCGCGGACGGCGGAGACCAGGGCCGTCGCGGTGCCGAGGACGATCGCCAGCGTCGCCGAGTACAGGACGAGCAGCCCGGACACGCCGAGCCTGCCGCCGATCAGTGACCGGACGCCGTCCTGGTAGGTCAGCGACGTGCCGAGGTCCAGCCGCAGCACCCCGCCGAGCCAGTCCAGGTATCCCCGGACGAAGCCCTGGTCGAGATGGTGCTCGTGGCGCAGCGCCTCGATCTGGGCCGGGGTCAGGCGGCGGCCGGCGGTCAGTGCCGCGACCGGATCGCCGGGGACCAGCCGGAGCGCCCCGTAGATGACGATCGAGGCGATCAGGACGGTGAGCAGCGCGCCCGCGGCCCGCCGTCCCGCCCACAGGGCGGCGCCCGTCCAGGGAGCGGGGGCCTTCTTCGGCACTCGCATCGGTCACTCGCCGCCGAGGGAAGCGGCCCACGGCGTGTTGACGTAGGTCTGCCGGGGGACGAGGCCGGTCAGGTGCCGGGCGTAGTAGACGTTCAGGGACTGCGTCACGATCGGGATGTTGACCAGGTCCGTCGCCATGATGGTCTGGGCCTTGGCCACCTCGCGGGCGCGCGCGGCCGGGTCCTCCGCGGCGATCGCGGCGGTGATGGCGGCGTCGTAGGCCTTGTTGGAGTAGCCGCCGAAGTTGTAGAAGCTGCCGGTCGTGAAGAACTGGTAGTAGGCGAGCGGCTCGGGGAAGTCGAGGTAGCCCGACGACAGGAACAGGTCGATGCCCGCGCGTGCGGGCGGTGAGGTGAACACCGCGCCGTACTGCTCGGCCGTGAGCGGCTTCAGCTCGACGTTCAGCCCCGCCCGGGTGGCGGAGTCGGCGATGGCCGTCGCGGTCTGGTTCTCCTCGTCGATGGCGGTCGTGTAGGCCAGGACGATCTTCTCCTTGGCCTTGGCGGAGCCGCCGAGCAGCTTCGCGGCCCTGGCGAGGTCCTGGGCGGGTTCGGGAAGCCTGTCGTACTCGGCCTGGTAGAGATCTTTCGCGTAACCCCAGGCCTCCGGCGGGACCAGGGCCCGCAGCGGCTGGGCGGTGCCCTTGTAGACCGCGCCGAGGATGCCCTTGTAGTCGATGACGGCCTGGAAGGCCTGCCGGATCGCGGGGTCGCCGAGCGGGCCCTGGGGATTGAGGACCGACAGGAAGGTCGGGGACATGCTCGGCCCGAACAGCAGGTGCCCCTTCTCCTCCAGCCGCCCGTAGGCGGAGGGCGGGACGATGAACTGGCCGTCGACCTCGCCGCCGGCCAGCGCCGCGGCCTGCGCCGAGGGGTCGGTGATGAAGGTGAAGCGGACGTTCTCGACCTTGGGCCTGGCCGCGGTGTTCCACCAGCCGTCGTTGCGGGTGAGGGTGAGGTGCTGCGCCTGGGTCCAGTTCGCCACCTTGTAGGGGCCGGTGCACATCAGGCCGCCCTCGGCGGAGCCGAAGTCACGGCCCGCGGCCTCGGCGAAGTCCTTCTGCACGACGTAGAAGGCGGGCATGGCGAAGAAGTTCGGGACGAGGGCGTCCGGCTTCGCGAGCCTGATCGTGACCTCGGAGCGGCCGGTGACGTCGATCGACCGCAGGTTCGTGGCCCAGCTGATCCAGGAGGAGCCCAGCTTGGGATCGAGGACGCGCCGGACGCTGTAGACGACGTCCTCGGGGGTGACGGCCTTTCCGTCCCAGAACTTCACGCCCTCCCGCAGGGCGATTTTGTAGGTGAGCGGGTCGGGGTGCTCGACCGAGGTGGCCAGGGCGGGCTCGGGCTCGTAACCGGGGCCGAGGGTGAACAGGCCCTCGCACACGTTGGACACGACGGTGCTGACCGAAAGGATCGCGGACTGGGCCGGGTCCAGGGTGGGCGGCTCGCCCGCGGGGATGTTCCAGGTGACGGTGCCGACCTCCTTCACCGGGGCGGGGACCGCGGTGGTGAAGGTCCGCGTGGACGGCGTGCCGCCGGACGGCCCGCCGTTCCCGGCGCACCCGGTGAGGGCGCCTGCGCCGACGAGGACGGCCGTGAGAGAGGCTGAGGCTGAAAAGAAGGAAGGCATGGCGAAGAGACCCTTCGAGCTGGGGCGGGCCGGTGGAGGGGTGGCGCTGGCGCGCGGGTGATCGGACGTCGTGGTCGCCACGGGCGGCGGCCCGTTTCAGGGCATGGCTCGGCCCGGGTGGTCGATCACTGGGGAGACGTGCCGATCGCGGGGTGGGAAGGGGAGGCGATCGCTCAAGGAGAGGTTCGGTGCCGGGGGAGGCCCGGCGGGGCGCGGAGCCTGTGCTCGCCGGCCGTCACGGGGCCCGCCTCCCGGCCGTCAGGAGGCTGACGAGCCGGTCGACGAGGCCGGGCATCCGGCCGTCCTCCCAGCGTTCGGGATCCTCGAGGCTGGAGACGTAGAAGCCGCGCAGAACGAGGTGCAGGACGTCGGCGGTGAAGGCGGCGTCACCGGCCCCGGCGTCGCGGGCCGCCTCGCCCAGCAGGTCGAGGCTGCGCCGGGAATCCTCCCTGAGCACCCCCAGTGCCTCGGAGTCGGGCCCGCTGCGGCCCAGGATCTCCATGAAGAGCCTGCGCAGCACCTGGTCGTCCCCGGTGGTCGTGACCGACCACCGGGCGACGGCGCCGAGGCGGTCCGCGGCCTCCTCTCCCGCCACGACCTGGTCGATCTCGCCACCCCACGACTGGAACGCGTGTTCGATCGCATTGCGCAGCAGGGCCTCGCGGGTGGGCAGGTAGTTGGTGACGAGCGTGGTGGAGCCGCCGATCCGCTTGGCCACGGACCTGATGCTCACGCCGTCGAGCCCGCCCGTCGCCACGATCTCGAGGGTGGCCTCGGCGATCGTGGCGAGTCGCTGGGTGACGTCAATCTCCATCGGCATGGTCCGTACGGTAACGACACGCGACCCGAAATACAACACCGTTGTACATCAGCGTTGCATCACGTACTCTCCTCGCGATCCCACGATCGACCTAGGAGCGGACATGGAACTCTGGCAGCTATCGGCGACCGAGCTCGCGGCGGGCATCGCGACCGGCGACTTCTCCTCGGAGGAGACCGTCCGGTCCTGCCTGGGCCGGATCGAGGAGACCAACCCGGTGCTGAACGCCCTGGTCGACGTGCGTCCCGAGGACGCGCTGGCCGCCGCCCGCCTGGCCGACGCCGCGGTGGCCGCGGGCGCGGAGCTCGGCCCGCTGCACGGAGTCCCGGTCTCGACCAAGCTGAACACCGCCGAGCGCGGGGCCCTGACGAGCCACGGCCTCTCGGTCGCCGCGCGGGCCAGGGCCGTGGAGGACGACGCGTGCGTCGCCGCCCTGCGGGAGGCCGGTTCGGTGTTCCTCGGCCGCAGCAACGTGCCGGCCTTCTCGATGCGCTGGTTCTCCGCGAACGACCCGCACGGGCGGACCCTCAACCCCTTCGACGCCGCGCGCACGCCCGGCGGCTCCAGCGGGGGCGCGGCGAGCGGGGTGGCGGCGGGCATGACCCCGATCGGTCAGGGCAACGACATCGCCGGGTCGATCCGGTACCCCGCCGCCTGCTGCGGGCTGGTGGGCCTCCGCCCGTCCACGGGGCTGGTCTCCGGCTGGGCGGCGCCGGACCCCTCGGCGCCGGAGTTCCCGCTGAGCTTCCAGGCGTGGGCCGTCCAGGGGGCGATCACCCGGACCGTCGCCGACGCCCGGCTGGCGCTGACCGCGATGGCACGTCCCGACCTGCGCGACCCGTTCGGCGTCCCTGCGCTGCCCGCGCCGGCGCGCCCGGCCGGGACGGTCCGCGTCCTGGTCGTCAGGGACGCGGGCCTGGCCGCACCGCACCCGAGCGCGGACGCCGCCGTGGACGCCGCGGCGAGATGGCTGGCCGAGGCCGGATACGCCGTCGAGGAGACCGCCCTCCCGCTGCTGGGCGAGGCGGCGCGGCTGTGGTCGCTGCTGCTGATGGAGGACCTGAAGACCATGGCGTCCGGCATGCGCGAGCTGGGAGACGAGGCCACCCGGATCAACCTGGCGCTCGGCTTCGAGGCCGCCGCCGAACTGTGGGGCGCCGAGCCCGGCCTGCCGGCCTACATCCAGGGCTGGGCCCGCCGGGCGACGCTGATCACCCGCCTTCAGGAACTGCTCGGCGACGGCACGATCGTGCTGACCCCGGCCTCCGCCGAGCCCCCCTTCGAGCAGGACGCCGACATCCTCGACGCCGAGCGCGGCAAGAGCCTCTTCGCGGCCCAGTGGCCGATGACCTCCGTCCCGGTCCTGGGCTTCCCCGCCGTCACGGTCCCCACCGGCCTGGCGGACGGCCTGCCGGCGAGCGTCCAGCTCCTCGGCTCCCGATTCGCCGAACACCACCTCCTGGACGCCGCCCAGGCCGTCGAGGACCGCGCCCCCCGCCTCACCCCGGTGGCGTTCCCGTAGAGGTCAGGCGATCCAGATCGTCTTGGTGTTGCAGAAGGCGTGGATGCCCTCGGCGGAGAGCTCGCGGCCGTAGCCGGAGTTCTTGACGCCGCCGAAGGGGAGGTGGGGGTAGGAGGTGGTCATGCCGTTGATGAAGACCTGCCCCGCCTCGAGTTCGTCCACGAGGCGGTCGCGTTCGGCGGCGTCGGTGGTCCAGGCGTTGGAGCCGAGGCCGAAGTCGGTGGCGTTGGCCAGGGTGATCGCCTCGTCGAGGGAGGCGACCGTGAACAGGGACGCGACCGGGGCGAAGACCTCCTCGGCGAACATGCGCATGTCCTCGGTGACGCCGCCGACGACCGTGGGCGGGTAGTACCAGCCGTCGCCGGGCGGGCGCTCGCCGCCGCAGAGGATCGTCGCGCCCTTGCCGACGGCGTCGGCGACGAACGCCTCGACCTCCTCGCGGGACTTCTCGTCCACGAGCGGGCCCACGTCGGTGGACTCGTCCATCGGGTCACCGACCCTCAGGGCGCTCATCTCCTGGACGAACAGCCGCCCGAACTCCTGCGCGACGTCCTCGTGGACGATGAAGCGCTTGGCCGAGATGCAGCTCTGCCCGTTGTTCAGGCAGCGCGACGTCGCGGCGGCCTTGGCGGCGGCGGGCAGGTCGGCCGAGGGCATCACCACGAACGGGTCGCTGCCGCCCAGTTCCAGGACCGACGGCTTGACCTCCGCCCCGGCCACGGCCCCCACGGCGCGTCCCGCGGGCTCGCTGCCGGTGAGCGTCACGGCCCGGACGCGTGGGTCGCGCAGGACCGCCTCCACCTGGCCCGACCCGATCAGCAGGGTCTGGAACGCCCCCTCGGGGAAACCCGCCCGCAGGAACAGCGACTCGAGGTACAGCGCCGTCTGCGGGACGTTCGAGGAGTGCTTCAGCAGCCCGGTGTTCCCGGCCATCAGCGCCGGGGCGGCGAACCTGATCACCTGCCACAGCGGGAAGTTCCACGGCATGACGGCGAGCACGGGACCGAGCGGAAGATACCGGACGAAGGCCTGTGAAGCACCGACGGCACCGGAGTCGGCGGGCCGGTCGGCCAGGTACTCCGGGGCGTGCTCGGCGTAGAACCGGCACGCCGTGGCGCACTTCCTGGCCTCGGCCCGGGCCGCGGTGATGGTCTTGCCCATCTCCGTGGTCATGACCTTCGCGATCTCGTCCGCCTCGGCGTCCAGGAGGTCGGCCGCGGCGTTCATCCACTCCGCCCTGCGTTCCAGCGGCACGCCGCGCAGGACGCCGAACGCCGTGACGGCTCTGCCGATCCGCTCGTCGACCTCCGGCCCGCTCAGCGCGTCGAAGGTCTTCTCCACCTTGCCGGTCGCGGGATTCGTCGTGGCGATCGCCATTGCTGCCTCCTTATTCCTTCAGTCCCTCCGCGCCCTACCCCTTTCTCTGCTCGCGTAGGCCTCGAGGGCCGAGAGAGCCGTGCCGCGGGCCGGCCGGATGTGATCCCGAAATTTGTCACTATTCGTGCCGGTATGCTCCGTCAATGCCCGAGAAGATCCTCCGCACCGCCTTCACGGTGCCCGCGCCGCCGCGGGACGTCTACGACCATCTGATGAGGGCCGAGAACTACATCGGGCTCTCCCCGCTCGTGGTGGCCGTCCATGACGTCGCCGCGGGCTCCTACGTGGCCGTCGAGCGCTTCAGGTTCCTCGGGTTCCTCACCCACGACAACCACATCCGGGTCAGCCTGCTCGGCACCCCCGGCGAGGCGGTGTGGGGCGAGGTGAGAAGCCCGGGCGGCGTCGCCCTCGGCTACCGGTTCGCGCTGAGCGCCGTCCCGGAGGGGACGCTGATCGAGGACACCCTCACCCTCAGGACCCCGCCCGGGCTGCTCCGGTACGCCGCCCGGCAGGCGGGGGCCGTCCAGCGCAGCCGGGCGGTCATCCTCGCCGAACGCGCCCGGACCTTCGCCTCGGCACCCTGAGGCTCAGCCGGGCTCCCCGCGCGGGGCGACGGCGGAGGAGTTCTCGGCGATCCAGGCGTCGATGCGCTCCCACTGGGTGAACAGCCAGTCGGTCCGCTCCCGGCGGCCGGCGGGGATCGCTTCGGCGGGCACCCGCCACCACCGGGCGCGGACCACGAAGGTCAGCGGCAGTCCCTGCCAGACCGCCTTGAGCGAGTTGAGCCGCTCCAGGCCGGTGTGCGCGACGAACACCACGTCGGCCCCGGGTGCGGCCTCGACGGCGGCCAGCGCGCCGCCCGGACGCGGCGGCATGACGTTCCGCATCCGTGTCGCCCGCAGGGCCTGGTCGCGGCGGTTCAGCCGCAGCAGCCTGCGGATGGCGCGGCGGCGGCGCGGCGCGGTGAAGTTGCCCCCCTCGGGGAAGATCACCAGCGCGTCGGCGGGGCCCAGGCGGTCGGCCAGGCCGCCGATCTCCCCGGTCATGCCCGATCCGGCGCTCCGGACGAACACGTTGGGCAGCCGGCCCGCGGCGATGTCGATGCACGGGTCGAGCTGCAGGAAGTCCTTCATCACCAGCCGGGGGCGCCTGTGGTGATGGGTGAGCAGGTGGTGGACGAGGATCAGCGAGTCGCCGGGGCCCGCGTGCCGGCTCAGGACGATCAGCGGCGCGGGGTCCCGCTCCGGACCGGGCGCCTCCCACTCGCCCTCCACCTCGACCCTGAGGTTCAGATACCGCTCGCCCGCCCCGTACAGCCCGGCGATGTACCGGCGGATGATCGAGTAGTGCCGCTCCCAGAGCCGCTCGGTGCGCACCCGGCCGCCCAGCGGGCTGCCCAGCCAGACCAGCGTGCACGCCGCGACCGCCCAGGTCTCGAAGAACACCCAGGCCAGGGCGAACCGCAGCAGCCGGATCGACCGGTACCTGCCGTCGCCCAGCAGCGACACCAGCCCGGCGAGCACCACGACGGGCAGGAACAGGCAGGCGAGCACGACCGCCAGGATGGGCAGCACCGGCACGAACAGCACCCGCCGGACGGCCACCGGAGGCATCACCGCGCTCGCCCTCCTTCGTCGAGGTAGGCGAGGCTGGCCCGGTAGGCGCGCTCGGTGTAGGCGTCCAGGGCCGACAGCGGACCCCGCCGCACCCCCTCCGGCCTGGCCCTCTCCGCCCCGGCGGGCAGCACATGGACCGTGACGCCCTCGGGCAGCGAGGCCATCTCCTCGAAGAACCGGTGCCGCCGCGCGATCTCGAAGGCCACGACCCCGACCTCCCAGGGCCGGCGCGGCGGCGTCAGCGGCCGTTCGATCCGGCCGACGTGCAGCACGTAGACCGTGGTGGCACCCAGTTCGACCGCGCGGCCGACCGGGATGCTGTGCACCAGCCCGCCGTCGAAGTAGTGGCGGCCGCCGATGCGTACCGGCGGCAGCAGCCCCGGGACGGCGCAGGAGGCGAGGACCGCGGGCACCAGCGGACCTTCGGAGAACCAGCGGGCCATGGCGGTCTCGACCCCGGCGGCCACGCACTGGAACGGGACGGCGAGCCCGCCGAAGTCCGTCACCGGAAGGACCTCCTCCAGCGCCTGCCAGAGCGGTTCCACCGGATGGAGATGGGTGCCGGACGCCGCCAGGGTCCTGATCCGCTTCCACGGCGACGCCGAGAACGCCCGCCGCGCCGCCGCCCCGGCCCACAGCTCGCGGAGCCGGTCCACGGCCTTGGCGGGATCGGCCGCCACGAACACCCCGTTGATCGCCCCGATCGATGTCCCGACCACCAGGTCGGGCCGGACGCCCCGCTCGTCCAGGGCGCGCAGCATCCCCAGCTCATGGGCGCCGAGCGCGCCCCCGCCGCCGAGCACGAACCCCACTCGCTCCGCCATGCCCGTCCCTCCGGCCCGCTCCAGTCCGCGAAACATCAGCCTCTATGCCCGGAACGCCCCGGTCCGAACGCCGGGCCGCTACCGTGGCCGCATGATCGACGGAGTGCGGAGCCTGCAACGCGGACAGGTCACCGAGACGGAGCTGCGCGAGGCCGCGGAGCTGTTCCGCGAGGCCCACAAGACCGAGCGGATGATCGGCGCGCTGGACGAGATCGCGGACTACGTGACCGACGTCCTGTTCGCCGACGGAGGACTGGACGTCCCCGGCGACCTGGACCTCACCGGAGAGGGCGTCCATCTCCTCGTCGTCCGCGGCGACCTCACGGTCGGCGGCTGCTACGGCGACGGCGACGATCCCGAGTCCTTCCTTCTCGTCACCGGCGACATGCGGGCCAAGGACGTCGTCACCGCGGGCTGGCTGGAGGTGCACGGAGACCTGCGCACCGGCCGCCTCATCGGCGACTACAACGACTGCTCGGCCCTGGTCGGCGGCGACGTGCACGCCACCCTCTTCTACGGCGAGGAGCACTGGTTCGACATCGGCGGCCGGGTGCACGCGGACGTCGTCGTGGGCCGTCCGAGGATGCCGTCCGGCGCGCCGCGGGGGATCGAACTCGACGACGTCCGGCTCCTGGAGCACTTCGACCGCGACCTCCTGCGCGTCCACGAGTCCACCGGCGACGACGGCGCCACGGAACTGGAGGTCGACGGCTTCGCCGACTTCCACGCCCTCAAACGCCTGGTGAGAGCGGGGAAGCCGACGAGGTCGGAGAACGTCCCGGCGGATCAGGTGCCGGGGACGTAGACCAGGCGGAACTGCTGGTTGGGGCCGCCGTGGCAGGGATACTGGATGATGAGCGTGTCGTCGGCGGTGCCGGCTTCGAGGGCGTCCATGCACTGGTCGCTGAAGTCCGACCTCCAGGTGACCGGGAGGCCGGCCCACATGGCGTCGTGGTTCGACGAGCGCCAGATGGGGCGCCGGCCGGTCAGGTCGCCGGTGGTGTCGTTGCAGTACTGCTGGCGCAGGACGCTGTCGCCGCCGATCGGCGCCAGCAGGCACAGGTGCGAGTTGCGGTTGTACAGGACGCGGTGGGTGCCGGAGCCTTCGATCTTCCAGTGCTGGGCGCCGAGGTTCCCCGACGTCCGCTGGACCATGGCGGCGCCCGTCGCCTTCGACTCGTTGTAGGGCATGACGGCCTTGCCGCTGTCGACGTTGATCAGCCAGTAGAACGGACCGGGCCCGGCGTGGGCGGGCGTCGCCGCCACGGCCGGGACCACGGCGCCGATCGCGACCGCGGCCATCAGGGTGCTGAGGGACCTGCGCATTTCTTCTCCTCGGATGTCGGTGCTGACGTCCACGAGCCTCGCCGGGAGGGGCGTCCCGGCGGATCGGCGGTACCTACCGAGTTAGCGTCCTACGTAGGAACGGGGCGAAATGCCCGTGGTGGCACCGATGCCGGAGCGGTGCGGCGGTGCCGATACTGGGCGCATGTCTTACCTCGTGGGGAGGGCCGGGGAGATCGCCCTCGTCCGCGGCCTGGTCGCCGATGTGCGCGAGGGCCGCGGCAGGGCGCTGCTCGTCGCGGGGGAGGCCGGGGTCGGCAAGTCCCGGCTGCTGTCGGAGGCCGTCCGGCTCGCCGGGGGAGCGGGCCTGGCAGTCCTCAGGGGACGGGCCGTCGCCGGAGCCGGGGCCTACCGGCCACTCGCCGAGGCCCTGGGCGGGGTGCTGCGGGACGAACCCGCCGTCGGCGGTGAGGAGCTGCGCGCCTATCGTCCGGCGTTCGGGCGGATGCTGCCCTGCTGGACCGGGGAGAGCGGGGAGAGCGGGCCGTTCGGCGGACTCGACCAGGTCGTCGTGCTGGCCGAGGGGCTGCTGCGGCTGCTGCGGGCGCTCAACGACGGGCGCGGCTGCCTGCTCGTCCTGGAGGATCTGCACTGGGCCGACGCGGACACGATGGCCGTCCTCGACTACCTGGCGGCGACCGTCCGGGACTGCCCGGTGCTGCTGGCCGGGTCCGTCCGGGACGAGGAGCGTCCGCCGCCGCGGTGGGCGCACACCGTGCGCCTCGACCGGCTGGACGAGGCCGGCACGCTGGAGCTCGCCCGCCGCCGTGCGGGCGGTGTCCTGGCACCCGAGCTGCGGCGGCTGGTGCTGGACCAGTCCGACGGGCTGCCGTTCCTGGTCGAGGAGCTGGTCGCGGGCGGTCCGGGGGTGCCGCCGACCCTGGCCGGCATGGTCGCGGAGCTTCTCGGCGGGCTGCCGGACGGATGGCGCGGCGTGCTCCAGACGGCCGCGGTGCTCGGCGGCGATCCCGACTGGACCCTGCTGGACGCCGTCACCGGGGCGGGCGAGGACACCGTTCTGGCCGCGCTGCGGGCGGCCCAGCCCCGCCTCGTCGTGCCGGAGGGGGAGGCGCTGCGGTGGCGGCACGCGCTGACCAGGGACGCGGTCCTGGAGACGCTGACCCCGCCGGAACGGGCCGTGCTCGCCCGCCGCTCCGCTGAGGCCCTGCTCGCCCGGCCGGGCAGGGGGGTGCGCGCCGCCGAGCTGCTCACCGCCTCCGGAGAGGGGGACCGCGCCGCCGCCGTCTACCTGCGGCTCGCCCGCGAGAACCGGGAGCGCGGCGCGCTGCGCGACGCCTGGACGCTGCTGGAGCGCGCGGGCGACGGCGTCGCCGTGACGGTGGAGCGCGTCCGGCTGCTGACCCTGCTCGGCCGGGCCGCCGAGGCGCTGGCGGAGGGCTCGGCGGCCCTGGACGAGGCCACCGGCGACGACCATGCCCGGCTGTGCGTCAGCCTGGCCGAGGCGGCGATCGTGATGCGCGCCTGGGATGACGGCGCGGCCTTCCTGCGCAGGTCGGGGCGTCCCGACGACCCGCACGCCCTGGTCCTCGCCGCGGACATGGCGTTCGGCCCGGGCGATCTGGCCCGCGCGGCCGACCTGGCCAGGGCCGCCATCGACCGGTCGGAGGGGGATCCGGAGGTGCGCTGCCGCGCGCTGGTGGTCCTCGGCCGGTGCCTCCTGCGGCAGGACGTGGCGGCGGCGCGGGCCGTCCACGAGAAGGCGGTGCAGCTCGCCGCCGAACACGGGCTGCGGCCCTGGCGGGTCACCGCGCTGATCAATCTGGCCACCGTGGACCTGACCGAGGGCCCCGTGGTGCCGCTGCTGGCGGAGGCCAGGGAGCTGGCCGTCAGGACCGGACGGCTCGCCGAGGTGATCGTCACCGAGCTGCTGCGGATGGAGGGCGTCCTGCTGACCGAGGGGCCGCGCGCGGCCGAACCGGCGGCGCTGGAGGCGGCCGAGCAGGCCGGACGCCTGCGGCTGCCGACGCTCCAGGCGGTGGCCGAGACGATCGTCGCGCAGGCCCGCGCCGACGACGGCGACGCCGAGGGCATGCGGGCGGCGCTGGTGGCGGCCGCGGGCCGTCCCGGCGGACCCGTGGAGATCGCCGCGGCCGTTCCGCTGGTCGAAGGGCATCTCCGGCTGGTGAGCGGGGATCTCGACGCTGCGGCCGCCCTTTTCGACGAGGGGGTGGCGCTGCTGCGCGGGCACCGGCAGGCGGCGCCGGTCTGGCACTGGGGCCTGTGGGCGCTGCTGCGCACCGTGACCGGCACCGGGGGCGAGGAGGCCCGCGCCGAGCTCCGCGGCTCCTATCCGGCGCTGCGGCGGGCGAACCTCGGCGTCCTGCACTACGCCGACGCGGTCGCGGCGGGCCGGGCGGGCGGCAAGGCGGAAGCGGCCGCGCTGATGGCCTCCGGCGACGCGCTGCTGGCCGAGCACCACTGGTGGCGCCGCCTGTGCCGGACGCTCGCGATGCGCTCGGCCCTCGACGACGGCTGGTACGACCCGGTCCCCGTCCTCCGCGCCGATCTGGCCGCCTTCGAGGACGCCGGTGACGTCCGTCCGGCCCGCCTGGCCCGCGACCTCCTGCGCCGCGCGGGCGTACCGGCCCGCCGGGCCCGCGGCAGGACGCCCGTCCCGGCCGCCCTCCGCACGGCGGGCGTCACGAGCCGTGAGACCGAGGTCCTGGCCCTGGTCGCCGAGGGCCTGACCAACCGGCAGATCGCCGAGCGCCTGTTCCTGTCCCCCCGGACGGTCGACACCCACGTGGCCAGCCTCCTCGCCAAGACCGGCACCACCGCCCGCGCCGAGCTCCGCGCCCTCGCACGTACAGTCGTTTGACCTAATCATCCTCCGGAGAGGGCGACTACCTTGCCCTGATGAGCAGTGCGTTGTTCGGACGGGACACCGAGGTCCTGGCCCTGAGGAAGACGATCGAACAGGTCTCCGACGGAGGCCGGTGCCTCGTCCTCCTCGGAGATCCCGGCATCGGCAAGACGGCCCTGCTGCACGCCGCCAGGGAGATCGTCCGTGCGGAGGGCTTCCGGCTGCTGACGGCCGTCGGCGTGCAGTCGGAGGCGCAGCTCCCGTTCGCGGGACTGCACCAGGTGCTGAGCCCGCTGCTGCGGCAGGGGGCGGGACCGCAGGGCCGGCGCCCGCGGGCGCTGCTGACGGCGTTCGGCCTGGCGGAGGGGGAGCGGCCGGACATCTTCGGCGTCGCCGTGGCGGCGGTGGACCTGCTCGGCGAGGCCGCCGCCGAGCGGCCCGTCGCCGTCCTGGTCGACGACGTGCAGTGGCTGGACGCCCAGAGCCAGGAGGTCCTCACCTTCATCGCGCACCGCCGCGCACCGCTGAGGATCGTCGTCATCGGGACCGTCAGGACCGGGTACCCGGGTCCCTTCGTCTCCGCGGACCTGCCCGAGCTGGTGGTCTCCGGCGTCGGCGTCGACGCCGCCGAGGAGATCCTGCGCGGTCCGGCCGGGGTCGCCGGTGTGGACGACCGGCGCCGCATCAGGGAGCAGGCCCAGGGGAATCCGCTGGCCCTGCTCGAGCTTCCCGAGACCCTCGCGGGGGCGGGGTTCCCGGAGGCTCAGGACTGGCAGCCGCTCACGGCCCGGCTGGAGCGGGCGTTCGGCGGCCGGGTCGCCGAGCTGGACCCGGCCGCCCGCGACGCGCTGCTGATCGCGGCCGTCGACACCGGCGACGACGTCGCGGAGATCCTCTCCGCCACGGAGGTGCTGCGCGGATCCCCGGTCACCGCAGGGGTCCTCCGCACCGCCGTGGAGGCGGGACTGGTCGGGATCGAGGGCGATCGCCTGGAGCTGCGCCACCCGCTGGTGCGCTCGGGGGTGCTCCAGGCCGAGTCGCTGGAGCGCAGGCAGGCCGCCCACGCGGCCGTCGCCGCGGTGCTGGGCGCCGACCCGTACCGGCGCGCCTGGCACCGGGGACAGTCGATCGTCGGTCCTGACGACGAGATCGCCGACGAGCTGGAGACGAGCGCGGTGCTGGCCGCCGGCCGGGGCGCGGTCATGTCCGCGATCGGCCTGCTGCAGCGGTCGGCACAGTTGACCGGCGCCTCGGCCCGGCGCGGGCACCGGCTGCTGGTGGCGGCGGAGCACGCCTTCAGCGTGGGCCGGCAGGACCAGGTGGGCCTCCTGGTGACGGCCGCGGAGCGATGCGACCTGTCCGAACTCGACTGGGCACGGGCGCAGTGGCTGCGGGAGATCTTCCACGACGGGGTGCCGGGCGACGCCGCACGGGTGCACCAGCTCTGCGGCGTGGCACGGCAGGCCGGGGCGGCGGGCGACGGCGACCTGACCCTGAACCTGCTGCTCGGGGCGGCGCTGCGGTGCTGGTGGGCCGATACGGGGCCGGCCGCGCGGGCCGACGTCGCCGCCACCGCGAAGGCGACGTCCGGCGGCACCCGCGATCCCCGGTACGTCGCGACGCTCGCGCTCGCCGAGCCCGTGGCCGAATGCGAAGCCGTCGTGGGCCTGCTCTCCGAGGTCCGCCCGGCGGAGATCACCGACGGTGACGCGCTCCGCGTCCTCGGCATCGCCGCCACCGCGATCGGAGACCCGGTCCGCAGCCTGTCCTTCCTCGAACGGGCGGAGGCGCTGCTGCGGAGACAGGGACGGCTGGCGCTGCTGTCCCAGGTGCTCTCGCTCTGCGTCGTCAACCGGCTGGAGACCGGCGACTGGGAGGGCGCGCAGGCCGCCGCGGGGGAGGGGGAACGGCTGGCGAAGGAGACGGGGCAGCCGATCTGGCGGGCGGGAGCCCTCGCCTGCGACGCCCTGAGCAGCGCGTTGCGGGGCGAAACCGACCAGGCGCTCAGCTACGCGGCCGAGGTCGAGGCGGCGGCGAGTCGTCAGCGGCTGACCCATCTGCTGTCGATGACGCAACTGGCGAAGGGGATCGCGCTGTCCGCCGCCGGGCGGCACGTCCAGGCCTACCGGGAGCTGGCGAGGGCGTTCGACGCCGGCGATCCGAGCTTCCATCCGCGGGAGCGGTTCGGCGCGGTGATGTTCCTCGCGGAGGCGGCGATCGAGGCGGGCCGTGAGGCCGACGCGCGAGCCGTCGTGGCCGACCTGTCGCGGCTGACAACGAGCACCCATTCGCCCCTTTTGGCCGTTTATCTCCGTTATGCTCGTGCAGTGCTCAGCGATGACGCCACCGCCGATCCGCTCTACGCGGAGA
Organism: Actinocorallia longicatena; assembly: GCF_039534125.1. Lineage (NCBI taxonomy): Bacteria > Bacillati > Actinomycetota > Actinomycetes > Streptosporangiales > Thermomonosporaceae > Actinocorallia > Actinocorallia longicatena. Next base: position 44,252 of record NZ_BAAAUV010000018.1, read on the forward strand.
TGATGAACCAGGATTTCACCGGGTGGCCCTGGGCCCGGGCCTGCGCGCTGCTGGCGCACGGCGGCCGCCTGCGCCGGCTCGGGCGGCACACGGAGGCGGTCGCCGCGCTGAGACCGGCCGTCGCCGAGCTCGACCGCATCGGCGCCGGACCATGGGCCGGCCGGGCGCGGGCCGAACTCCGGGCCGCCGCGGGCGGACTCTGAGAATGTCGAAGGCATCGGGGCTGATCGGCAGGGACAGGGAATCGCGGATCCTCACCGACATGATCGACGCGGTCGGGGACGAGGGCTCGGCGATCGTCGTCATGGGCGATCCCGGCATCGGGAAGACCTCGCTGCTGCGGGCGGCGGCGGCCCACGGCAGGAGCGCGGGGGCCACGGTCCTGTCGGCCGTCGGCGTCGAGGCGGAGGCGCATCTCCCGTTCGCGGGGCTGCACCAGCTGCTGCGGCCGGTGCTGCCGGAGACCGGCCGGCTGCCCGCGCCCCAGCGCGACGCCCTGCACGCCGCGTTCGGCATGCATCCCTCCGGCGGCGCCGACGGAGGGTCGCCGGAACTCTTCATGATCGCCCTGGCGACGCTGAACGCGCTGACGGACGTGGCGTCGCGGCGGCCGCTCCTCATCGTCGTGGACGACGTGCAGTGGCTCGACCAGCCCACCCAGGACGTCCTCGGCTTCGTCGCACGCCGGATCGGCAGCGATCCCTGCGTCCTGATCGGGGTGGTCCGCACCGGGCACGACATCGCGTTCGCCGCCACCGATCTGCCGCAACTCCTGCTGGGCCGCCTCACCGAGCAGAACGCCCGCGAACTGCTCGACAGGCACGCCGCCGACGTGAGCTACGCCGACCGGGAACGCATCCTGCGGGAGGCGGCCGGGAACCCGCTGGCCCTCGCCGAGCTCCCGCTGGCCCTGCGCTCGGCGGCCCGGATCGCGGCGGAGTACGGAGAGCAGCCGCCGCAGGCGCTCCAGCTCACGGCACGGCTCGAACGCGCCTTCGCCGCCCGGCTGGACGACCTGCCGCGGCCGTGCCAGGACGCGCTGCTCGTCGCGGCGGTGAACGACGCCGATGACCTGCGGGAGATCGTCGCGGGCGCCGCGATCCTCGCCGGGCACGAGGTGCACGTCGCGGTGCTGGAGCCGGCCGTGGCGGTCGGGCTGGTCCGCTTCGACGACGTCCACGCCCGCTTCCGGCATCCGCTGGTCCGCGCGGCGATCATCAACAAGGAGTCCGTCGCCCGTAAGCAGGCGGCCCACGCGGCGCTGGCCGAGGTGCTCACCGGCGAGCCGTACCGCCGGATCTGGCACCGGGCCCAGTCCGTCGGAGGCCAGGACGACCAGGTGGCCGACGAGATGGAGCGGGCGCACATCATCCCGCTGCGCAGAGGCTCGGTCGCCGAGGTGATCTGGGCTTTGGAGCGGTCCGCCGAGCTCTCCACCGAGCCGGCCACGCGGGGCAGGCGGCTGATGCTCGCCGCCGAGCACGCCTTCAGCCTCGGCCGCGCCGACCTGGTCGACCAGCTGCTGGAGCGGGCCGGCCGCACCCCGCTGTCCCGGCTCGACCAGGTGCGGATGCAGTGGCTCCGCGAGATCTTCCACGACGGCGTGCCCGGCGACGCCGACCACGTCCACACCCTTTGCGACGCCGCGCTGGAGGCGATCGAGGCGGGGGATCCGGCCCTCGCCCTGAACCTGCTCCAGGCGGCCGGGCTCCGCTGCTGGTGGGCCGACACCGGCCCGGCGGCCCGGGTACGGGTCTGCGAGGTCGCCCGCCGGATCGACGCCCCGCCCGACGACGCCCAGCTCACGGCGATCTTCAGCATCGCCGACCCGCTGGCGGAGTACCGGACGGTGGCCGACCGTCTCGCCGGGGTGCGACTGGAGGGCATCACCGACCCGGCCGCGCTGTGGCTCTACGGCATGGCCGCCGCCGCGAGCGCCGACCCGGTGCTCTCCGTCGACTTCCTGGGCCGCGCCGAGATCGTGCTGCGCCAGCAGGGCAGGCTCGGCCTGTTGTCCCAGGTGCTGACGATGAGCGTGATCGACAGCATGGAGATCGGCGACTGGGAGCACGCCTGGGCCGCCAGCGAGGAGGGCCGCAGGCTCGCCGTGGACACCCGCCAGGTGATCTGGGACGCCGGGTCGCAGGCGCTGTACGCCATGCTGCTCGCGCTGCGCGATGACCACGAGCGGGCGCTGGGGATCGCCGCCGAGGTGGAGAGTTCGGCGGCGGGCAGGAGGCTCAGCAATCTGCTGGACCTCGGGCAGCTCGTCCGCGGGTTCGCCCACCTGAGCGCGGGCCGGCCCGCGGACGCCTATCGCGAGCTGCGGCGCCTGTTCGACCCGGACGATCCCGCCTTCCATGTGCACGAGCGGTTCCACGGCGTCAGCTTCCTCGCCGAGGCGGCGGCGCACGCGGGCCTGACCGGGGAGGCCCGCGAGGTGATCGCGGACCTGGAGAAGGAGGCCGTCACCGTCCGCGCACCGATCCTGATCAGGCAGCTCACCTACGCGAGGGCGGTGCTGGCCCCCGATGACGCCGCCGAGGAGGCCTTCCTGGCCGCCCTCGACGCGGACCTCACCCGCTGGCCGTGGCTGCGGGCGAGGCTCGAGCTGGCGTTCGGGCAGTGGCTGCGCCGCCGGCGACGGATCGCCGAGGCCCGCAGATCCCTGCACTCCGCCCAGCTCACCTTCGACCTGATCGGCGCGCGGAGCTGGGCCGAGGCGTCCAGGATCGAGCTTCGCGCCGCCGGAGGGCGGGCCCCGTCCGCCGCCGGGCAGGCCACCGGCCTGGCCTCCCTGACGGCTCAGGAACTGCAGATCGCCCGCCTCGCCGGCGAGGGCCTGTCCAACAAGGAGATCGGCGAACGCCTGTACCTGTCGCACCGCACGATCGGCTCGCATCTCTACCGGATCTTCCCCAAGCTGGACGTCAGCACCAGGGCCCAGCTCGCCGCCCTGCTCAGCGCCCAGGACACCCGGGACGGCGCCTGAGGATCAGGAGGCCGCCCCCGCAGGGCGCTCGAGTCGACCGGCTGTCCAGCCGACTGGCCTTTCCGGCCTTCCGCGGGCCCGGCGCAGTGAAGGGTTCAGTCGTCCGACTCATGAGCGGGCTGTGCCGCCGACCTAACGTCGGTTCGGCGGCGCCCGTCCGGGGACGCCGGTGAGGAGGACGGACATGGACCAGGAACTCCAGGGCAGGACCGCGGTGGTGACCGGGGCCAGCAGGGGCATCGGGCTGGCCGTCGTGGCGGCGCTGACCGGCGCGGGCGCGACGGTCGTGGCGGGCTCCCGCTCGACCTCGCCCGAGCTCGACGCCCTGACCGGGACGGGACGCGTGACCTGGGTGCGGGGGGACCTCACCGAGGCCGGGGCCGCCGACCACCTGGTCGACGGGTTGGACCGGGTCGACATCCTGGTGAACAACGTGGGCGCGGCGCCCGTCAGGCTCGGCGGGTTCGCCTCGATCGGCGACGCGGACTGGTCGCGGTCGTTCGAGCTGAACGTGCTCACGGCGGTCCGGGCGACGCGGGCGGTCTTCCCGCTGATGCTCGCGGCGGGACGCGGCTCTGTGGTGACGGTCGGCTCCATCAACGCCCGGCTGCCCGACCCCGTGGTACTCGACTACAGCGTCGGCAAGGCGGCCCTGGTCGCCTTCTCCAAGGGGCTGTCGAAGGAGCTCGGGCCGCACGGGGTGCGGGTCAACACCGTCAGCCCCGGCCCGGTGGAGACCGATCTGTGGCTCGGCGGAGGAGGCGTCGCGGAGACGCTGTCTGCGGGGTCGGGCCTGGAGCCCGCGGACGTCGTCGCGCAGGCCCGGGCCGAGGCGGCGACCGGCCGCTTCTCCACCCCGGAGGAGGTCGCCGACGCCGTCCTGTTCCTCGTGAGCGACCGCGCTGCGAACATCACCGGCTCCGATCTGGTCCTCGACGGCGGATACCTGCCCACCTGGTGACGGCGGGGACGCCCCGGGAACGACGAAGGTCCCGCCCGATCGGGCGGGACCTTCGCCCGGTTCAGAAGCCCTGTTCGGTCAGCCACGCCAGGCAGCGTTCGGCGACGTCGCGCCAGCCGCCGTCGATCGTCAGGGAGTGGCCGCGGTCGGGGAACTCGAGCAGCTCGGTGACGGCCGACGAGTGCCGGTACTGCTTGGCGGTCGCCTTGACCACGGCCTCGGGAACCGTGTGGTCGCGCCCGCCCGCGATGAGCAGAAGCGGCCCGCGCTTGTCGTTGCCGGTGGCGACCTCGGCGGGCGAGTGCGGGGACAGGTTGGCGGCCGCGGCCTCGAACAGCGGACGGCCGGGCGCGGGGATCGTCCACCGCTCGAACAGGGCGTCGGACTCCTCGGCGCTGACGGCGTTGCCGAAGCCGTACCGGAACTGCTCGGCGGTGAGCGACAGGGCCCGGTGCCGGTTGGCGGGGTTGCGCAGGACGGGGAACGCCGAGCGCAGCGCCGAGAGGGGGAGCGGGAGCACCCCCTTGATCTGGGCGGCGTCGATCGCGATGGCCGCGGCGGCCTTGTCCTCGCCCAGCAGCCGCTCGGCGATCATCCCCCCGAAGGAGTGCCCGATGAGGACGGGCCGCTCGGGAAGCCCGGCGATGATCGCGGAGTAGTGGTCGACCACGGCGTCGATGCCGTGGTCGGCGATGCCGTCAGGGTCGAGCCTGGCGAGCTCGACGGTCGGTGCGACACCGGGCCAGCCGGGCGCGACGGGCTCGTAGCCGCGCTGGGCGAACAGGTCGGTCCACGGGGTCCACGAGTCGGGGTGCAGCCAGAGCCCGTGGATGAAGACGACGGGTCGTCGGGTCATGAGAGTCATCCTTCGCCGGAGAGGGTCGATTCCTCCAGCATCCGGATCCGTCCCCGTCCCGGCTTGAGCCGAACGACTGCACCGGTGACCGTATCCGCCCCCGTGAAGGGGGCGGACGTGCGGTCGTCCGGCGCGCGAGGCCGTCAGGGCTGGGCGGGCATGGTCCAGCAGTTGGAGATGACGCCCTTTCCGGAGAGGCGGTCGGTGAGCCAGGTGATGGCGTCGCCCTGGTCGGTGAGGAGCGGGGCGACGTGGTTGAGGAGGGTGCCGTCGCCGAGGTCGGGAAGCTTGACCGGCACGTAGGTCACGTTGGCGAGGCGCAGGCACCAGTCGATGGCGAGCTGGCGGGCCTGGGCGTGCGGCACGATGTCGTCCTCGACGCCGGTGGCCAGCCGGACGGGCGTGGTGGGCCGGAGCTTGCCGATGCGCTGCTTGTCCAGGACGGCCTTCGCCTTCGGGTCGGCCGCGATGATGTCCGACAGCGGCTTGCCGTTGCTCGTCCAGTCCTTGCTCGAGGCGAAGGCGTAGTTGAAGACCGCGTCGCCGACGCACATCGTGGACAGGTCCGTCAGCGCGGCCTTGCCCTTGGCGTTGGTGTTGGCGTCGATGACGTCGCGCAGGTCGGGGTCGGACTGGGCGAAGCCGTTGATCGACCAGCCCAGCGCCCCGGCCAGCGCGCTGCCGTCGATGCCCTTGGTGACGGCCGCCAGATCGGCGGGCGGGGCACCGGAGTAGGCCCCGGCCAGGCTCACGTCCGGCGCGTAGGACGGCTGGAGCTCGGCGGCCGCGGCACTGGCGCCGCCCCCCTGGCTGTAGCCGTACAGGGCGACCTTGGAAGCGGAGGTCAGCGAGGTGCCGGGCAGGGTCCGCGCGGCCCGGACGGCGTCCAGCAGCGCGTGCGCCCCGTCGAGGCGGTTCACATAGGTGTGCAGCCGGTCGGTGGCGCCGAGCCCGACGTAGTCGGTGACGACCACCGCGGCCCCCGCCGACAGGATCCGGTAGATCGCCAGATCCTCGTACCCGACCGACACGGTGTCCCCGGTCAGGGTCGCCGGATACTGCAGGGCGAACGACGGCGAGCACTGGTCGCCCTGCCCCATGGTCCCCGAGGCCACCGCGACCAGCGGTCGCGCCCCGCCGCCCTTCCACTGCGCGGACGGCTCGATGTAGGCACCGGTCACCGCCACGGGCAGCCCGTTGGAGTCCGTGGACTTGTACATCAGCCGGGTGGCCGTTCCGGGCAGCGGCTTCCCGTCCAGCCCCGGCAGGCTCAGCCCGAGCGGCAGCGCCTCGCTCCGCACCAGCGTCCCGTTGGCCGTCGGCAGCGTCGCGGGCGGGTTGTAGAACACGGGAATGGTCACGCCCCGCGACACCACCGGCTCCGAGGCGGGCGCGGCGGCGGCGACGGCTCCGGACACCAGGCAGGTCGAGACGGCGGCGGCCAGCACCAGCCGCTTACGGAAGGGGGAGAATCTCATCTTCACTCCAGGGGAGGGGTCTGCCCCACACAGTGCCTCCCGCCCCACCCCCGACATATGCACATGACGCGCGTCTCACCCCCTGCGGCTATTCCGCCGTGACAACCGGATTTCCGCGCCCGGGCCGGGGATCACTGATGAGCGGGGTCCGCCCATCGGCCGACGCTGCGGGAGCGGACGGGTTCGATGTGGCGGGGGGACGCGCTGTGGGGGTGGCCGGGGCCCCAGTTCAGGGGGGTGCCGGTCATGGTGACGCGGGCGTCGTCGGTGTACCAGTCGACGAGGTCGGCGTCGGAGCGGACGATCCAGGTGCAGCCGAGGTCGGCGTCGGCGGTGAAGTCGCCGTGCCGGATGAGGGCGGGCCGCCAGAAGTAGGTGCCGGGCCACATCCTGCCGAAGTTGTAGTCGAAGGCGCCCTCCAGGCAGTAGGCCTCCTCGCTGCACGGGTGGTGGGCGAGGGGCTCCTCGCGCCAGCCGGGCTTGGCCTTGATCAGGCGGGTGTAGAAGCCGGTCTCGGCGTCGCGGTGCAGGAGCTTGATGTACAGGCCGGGGACGGGGGTGCCGCCGAGGTCGAAGCGCATGGGGCTGCCGTCCCTGACGTCGATCCACGGCATGGCGGAGGTGTCCAGGACGGTGAGCCGCTGGTCCTCGCGGACACCGGGAAGATCCTGTGAGGCGGGGGTGAAGCCCCAGTCGCCGTATTCGCGGAACAGCAGGATCTCGGTGCCCTCCGCGGCGGTCAGCGGCGGGGTCAGCACCCCCTTGGGCGCGCTCCAGTAGCCGCCGGGACCGAGCTCGGTGCCGCCGACGGTGACCTCGCCCTCCAGGACGAACCACTCGGTGTCGGCGAGGTGGACCCCCGCGGGACGGGACCAGGCCGAGGTGAAACGGATCTTGAGGGACGCCGATCCGTCCTCCTCGTCGTAGCTGAGGTTGCGCTGCTCGGCGGTCCCGGCTCCCTGCGGGAGCTCGGCGGGATGCCGGATCAGGTCGCGTTCGTCGACGATCTCGACATGGGGTCGCATGGGGTCTCCTCGGCCTCGAATTAACGGTACGGAATGTACTGGTTATTAATTTCCGGTACAAGATGTACTGTTAACTTCGTGAACCGACCCGGACGCCCCGCGGGGCCCGCCGACGACACCGCGGCCGTCGTCCTGACCGCGGCCCTGGAACTCCTGCTGACCGAGGGCGCCGCGGCCCTGACCCCCCAGCGCCTGCACACGGTGACGGGCGTCTCCCGCACCACGGTCTACCGGCACTGGCCCAGCCCGTACGCGTTCGTGTCCGCTCTGGTCGACGTCGCTCCGGTCCGTCCGGGCGAGCCGGCGGGCGACCCCGCGAACGACCTGCACGCCGAGATCGACCTGCTCTGCGACCGGCTGCGCGACCGTCCCGTGGGCGGTTTCCTGCACGCCCTGGTCGCCGCGGTGGCCGTGGACCCGGCCGTGGCCGAGCTCCGCCGCCGCTACGTCGCCGACCTGCTGCACCCGTTCCGGACGATCCTGCGCGCGGCGGGGGCGTCCGAGCCCGAGGCGGCCGACGGGGCCGCCGTGATCGCGTCACCGCTGCTGGTCGAGGCCCTGCTCCTGGACACGGACGCGGACCGGGGCCGTGCCCACCGCTCCGCCGACCTGATCCTCACCGGGCTGGTGCCGGCATGACCGACGCCGTGGGCCCCCGCGCCGTGTTCGGCGTCATCGTTCCCAGCACCAACACCGTCGTCGAGCACGACTACTGGACGGCCCGCGTCCCCGGCGTCGCCTACCGGGCCGGCTCGATGCACATCCCCGACCCCGTGATGGGCGACGATCGGGCCTTCCAGGCGCTCCTCGGCCAGATCAGGGCCTCGATCGACGTCGCCGTCCGGGACGTGCTCACCGCCGAACCCGACCGGCTCGTGATGGGCATGTCGGCGGAGACGTTCTGGGGAGGCGTCGAGGGCAACGCGGCCTTCGAGGACCGCCTGCGCCGGCGCACCGGCCTGCCCGTGACGACCGGGGCGAGCGCGTGCCGGGCGGCGCTGCGGGAGCTCGGCGTCCGGCGGATCGCGGTCTTCTCGCCCTACCAGCCCGTCGCGGACGTCGAGGTCGGTCGTTTCTTCACCGAGGCGGGCTTCACCGTGACCGCGATCACCGGCCTGCGCTGCCCGACCGCGACGGACATCGCCCGCGTCCCGGACGAGGCCCTCCGCGAGGTCGTCGCCCGGATCGACTCCCCGGACGCCGAGGCGATCGTCCAGGTCGGCACCAACCTGTCCTTCGTCGCCCTCGCCGCCGCCCTGGAGGCCGAGCTCGGCAAACCGGTGATCCCCATCAACACCGCCACCCTCTGGCACGCCCTGCGCTCCCACGGCATCCACGACGCCCTCCCCGGCGGCGGCCGCCTCCTCCGCGACCACTGATCCGGCCCGCGCGTCTTCTGAAGAATCTTCGCCGGCGGTGTAGAGGACGGGGGAACGGCTCCGACCTCGGAGCGAAGGCAACCACAGGGAGAGATTCAGATGCGCAAGCTCATTTACTTCGTGAACAGCTCGGTCGACGGCTACATCGACGCGGCGGACGGCGTCTTCGACTGGACCGAGGTCGGCCCGGAGATGTCGGCCTACTCCAAGATGCTCAACGACCGCTGCGACAGCATCCTCTACGGCCGCCGCGTCTGGGAGATGATGTCGAGCTTCTGGCCGAACGCCGAATCGATCAGCGACCACCCGCACGACCTGGAGTACGCCCCCGTCTGGCGGGAGATGCCGAAGATCGTCTTCTCCCGCACCCTGGAGAAGGCCGACTGGAACACCACGGTGATCGGCGGCGACCTCCCCGAGAAGGTCACGGCCCTGAAGAACGAACCCGGCCGCGATCTTCTCCTCATGGGCGGCTCCGAACTCGCCGGCGCCCTCACCGCCTGCGGCCTCATCGACGAGTACCACATCGCCTACCACCGCATCTCCCTGGGCGGCGGCAAGAAGCTCTTCCTCGACCACCGCGTCGAACTCGATCTGACCTCTACCCGGCTCTGCGACGGCACCGTCGTCATCACCACCTACACCCGCCGCCGGCCCTGACCGCCGCCGGTGGGCGTCAGGTGCCGGAACGGGTCTGTCGCCGCGGGCCTGATGTGCGGCGCCATGGGGAGCCTGGTGGGTGCGGCCCTGGCGCCGCGGATCGCCCGCCGGTTCGGGACGGCCCGCGGCCGGCGGCTGACGCTGCTCGCGGCGCTGCCGTTCGCGCTGGTGATGCCGCTGGCCGGTGCCGGCTGGATGCCGGGCTGCCGGCCGGGGGCGGTCTGCTGGTGTCCCTGGGCGCGACGGTCGGCCTGCGGCCGACGCTCTGGGTGGTGGCCGCGGCCCATGCCGTCGCGCCCCTGGTTCTGCTCCTGAGCCCAGGCGCGAGCGCGACCTTGCCGGTCCGCGATCAGACGGGCCTGCGGTAGACGGCGATGCGGTGACCGATCGCGAAACCCGCGTTCGCGTAGAGACTCGACGCTCCGGCCGGACCGGCGGCGTCGGTCTCCAGGGCGGCCTCGGCGTATCCGGACCGGCCGGCCGCCGGCAGGAAGGCGGCGAGCAGGGCCCTGCCCACGCCGCGCCGCCGCCAGGCCGGGACGGTGCCGAGTTCGCCGAGGTAGACCGTCCGGGGGGCGTCGGAGTAGGGCAGGAGATGGCCGACGACCTCGTCGCCGGCGAGGGCCAGCCGGGCGAGGCCGGGGAGGAAGGTCCCGGCGCGGACGGTCATCGCGGCCCAGGCTTCGAAGGAGCGTGGCTGGTGGCCCCAGGAGTCGTGGAAGGCCGCCAGATGGGCGGCGTGGACGGCGCGTTCCCGGTCCGGGGCGTAGGGGACGACGCGCAGGTCCTCGACGGGTCGCGGTACCGCCGGGGACGCCGTGGGGGCGGTCATCTCGAAGAAGAACCGTTCGACGGTGAAGCCCAGGCGCTCGTACAGCCGCCTCGCGGAGGCGTCGTCGGCTCCCGCGTCGACCTCGGCCGTCCAGGGGAGGTTCGGGGCGATTTCGGCGTGGCGGGCGGCGGCCCGGCCGAGTTGCCAGGTGAGCAGCTCGCGGCCGAGGCCCGCGCCACGCAGGCCGGGACGCACTCCACCGGTCAGCCGGGCGCGGAATCCGCCCGCCGGCGGAAGACGGACCAGGGCGACGGCGAGCAGCCGTCCCCCCGCGTCGGTGATCAGCCGGGTGTCGGCGCCGGGGTCGGCGATCTCGGCGCGCACGACGTTCCCGATGGCCTCGGCGGGCAGTTCGAGACCCGCGCCACCGGCCCGGGCGACGGTGTTGAGCAGGCCGGCGACGGCCGCCGCGTCTTCGGGACGGTAGGGACGGTCAAGGGTCATCTCGGGGCTCCATCGGGTGAGTGGTCTCGGGCGTAGCGGCGGACGAGGTCGGGCAGTTCGTAGCGGGGGCCGCCGGGGCCGGGGACGACCCGCAGGAGGGAGGCGTCGACCAGCCGGGACAGGGTGTCCAGCGGTGGCGCCTCCCGCAGGGTGAACGTTCCGGTGCGGGCGCTGAGGCGGCGCAGGGCATCCCGCTCGGGCGGGGCGAGCAGGGCGAAGCTCCGGGCGAGGGTGGCGCGCATCGTCCTGTGCTCGGGACGCGTCCCGAGCGGGCCGTCGCACAGGAGGGAGAGCGGGTCCTCCAGCCGTCGCGCGATCTCGGGCAGGGAGAGCACCCGGGTGCGGGCCGCGGCCAGTTCGAGCGCGAGGGGCAGGCCGTGGCAGCGGGCGCAGATCGTCGCGACGGCGCGCGCGTCGTCGGCTGGGAGCTCTTCGAGGGGGCCGAGCCCGGCGCTCTCGGCGAACAGGCGAGGGGCGTCATGGGAGGCCAGGTCGGTCCCGGACCGGGCGCGGGAGGGGAAGGCGAGCGGCGCGACGCTCCGCACGGTCTCGCCCGTGACACGGAGCGGCAGGCGGCCGGTGGCCAGGATCCGCAGGTGCGGGCAGCGGCTCAGGAGCGTCTGGACGATCGGGGCGCAGGCGGCGGCGAGATGCTCGAAGTTGTCGATGACGATCAGGGCGGGGTCATAGGCGAGATGGCGCGCGATCCGGTCCACGAGGGGGACGTCTCCGTACGGGCGGACGCCGAGGGCTTCCCCGATGGCGGGCGCGATCTCTCCGGCGTCGTCGAGCGGGGCCAGATCGGCGAGGACGGTCTCGGAGTGGCAGGGCGCGCAGGCGCGGGCCGTCGCGATCGCCATGCGCGACTTTCCCACCCCGCCGGGACCGGTGAGCGTGACCAGCCGGGAGCGGCGCAGGGCCTCCCGCGTCGCGGCGATGTCGTCCGCGCGGCCGACCAGCGCCGTCACCTGCCGGGGCAGGGTCAGCGGGCCGGCGGCCGGGGCGGCGGGCGGCAGCCGCAGCAGGACGCCGGGGTCCGCGACGCCCCGCAGGACGCCCGCCTCCACCCGCCGCAGCCCCTCTCCCGGGTCGAGGCCGAGTTCGTCGTCCAGCAGGCGGCGGACCCGGTGGTAGGCGGCCAGGGCGTCGGCCGTCCTGCCGCCGAGCTGCAGCGCGGCGATCAGAAGCTCCCACAGCCGTTCCCGCAGCGGATGCGCGGCGACGAGGCGTTCGATCGCGGCGACGTCGCGGCCCGCCGATCCGGTGGCCATATGGGCGGTGAACAGCCCCTCGTGGGCCTGGAGCCGCAGGTCGTCGAGGTAGTCCAGCTCCGCGAGGGCCCAGCCGAAAACCCGGCAGCCCGAGATCGCCTCGCCGCGCCAGAGCGCCAGCGCCCGGCGATGGGCCCGCGCCGCCTCGGGGAAGCGGCCTCGCGCCGACAGGCGCTCGGCGTCGGCGGCGAGATCCTCGAAGGCGGTCCGGTCGACGCGGACGTCCGGCCGCAGCAGATAGCCCGGATCGCGCCGCTCGATCATCCGGACGCCGTCTCCCGGGGAGAGCGCGGACACCAGCTTCGCGACATGGCTGTGCAGGGTGCGCGGCGCCGACGGCGGGGCGTCCCCGCCCCAGAGCCCCGCCGCCAGGTCATCGGCGGTGATCATGGTGCCGGTCCTGAGAGCGAGGAGCGCCAGCAGGCTCCGGCGGCGGGGCGGCAGGGGCAGGGGACCGTGGGGGTCCCGGACCTCGAGCGGGCCGAGCAGATCGATCGTCCACATGGCGGCATCGTCGCGGGCGCCGCTGAAACCTCCCTGAGCCGCGGCTGAAGCCCCTCCCACCAGGGCGGCAACCGGACGGCAACGGGGCCGCCGAACCGGGCCGGAGCGGGCCGGCGTCACACCGGCCGTACAGATGAACACCGAACAGTGAGGAACACGCTCATGAAGACCATCTCGATCCTGGCCAAGGGGACGGCCGCCCTCGTCGCGGCGACCGCGCTCACCGCGGCGACCGCCGGTTCGGCCCACGCGGCCGCCGGCTGCAGGCTCTACGTCGAACCCCACCAGATCAACCAGACCAACGTGCTGGTCGAGAACTCCTGCCAGCCCCGGTCCGCCACCGACACCCTGTACCGGACCACCTACTACGGCGCGGACTGGCCGGACGCCGACGACCTGCTGTTCAGCAGGTACTACTCGCCGCTGCCGCTCGACAGTTTCTCCAAGTACTTCCGGGTCTTCAACGAGGACACCAGCTCCGGCGACGAGATCTACTCGCTCAGCCTCTTCGTCACCGCGACCGGAAGCACCTACACCCTCAAGTCCAACGAGGTCGACGGGGCCTGGTGACCCCGCCGGGAGCGGCGCCGATCGCGGATCGGCGCCGCTCCCGGTTCACAGTTCACCGCTGGAGGTGGCCGTGGGCGTGGGCCCAGGTGAGGAGGCGGGTGGTCTTGCGGCGGGAGCGGTGGCCTCGGCGGGTGGGGAGGCCGGGCAGGAAGGCGGCCGGGGGGATGCCGGGGTGGACGAGGGCGCAGGCCAGAGCGTCGTGGGCGTGATAGGGGCGGGAGGGGGCGTAGGCGGAGAGGGCCGCGGCCAGGACGGCGGCGGCGGGATGGAGGGCGTGCCGGGAGAGGAGGAGGCGGGCCAGTTTGGTGACGCGGCTGGGGAACAGCCCATGGGCGACCGGTGTACCGGGCAGGCCCTGGGAGAGGTCGTGGACGGGGCCGAGGAGGGCGGGGGGAAGGGGCGGGAACGGGGTGGTGGGAGGAAAGGCGTCGCGGAGATAGGCGGCGGTGCGGAGCACGTCGGAGGCCGCGGTCGATTCCAGGACGGAGAGCAGGACGGGCGCGGCGGCGGTCTGGGCGAGGAGGTGCTGGGTGGGGGTCAGCGTCAGCGGGTGCGGTTCGGCGAGCTCGAAGACGGCGTGGTCGCAGAGCCGGGGGTCGAGGGCGCTCAGCCGGGACTCGGCTTCGGAGCGGGAGGCCAGAAGGACGAGGCGGCGGCCGTTCACCGAGGCCGGACCGTTCGTTTGCGGTGGACGGAGGAGAGGGAGGCGCGGACGGAGCTGAGGGTGAGGTGGAGGGTCTCGGCGATCTCGCGGTCGGTGGCGCCGGCGGAGGCGAGGGCGCTGATCTCGGTCTCGGCGGGGGTGAGGGCGGTGACGACCGGGGGGACGAACGCCGAGCCCGCGGTGGTGCGCAGGGTCCGGGCCACGGAGTCCCTCAGCGGGACGGCGCCGCAGAGGGTGGCGAGCTCGAGTGCCCGGTAGAGCGCGTGGTTGGCGTCCTCGGTGCGGTTCGCGCGGTGGAGGGCCTCGCCGAGGGCGGCGAGGGAGCGGGCCAGTTCCAGCTTCGCCGGGGTCGAATGCAGCAGGTGTACCGACTCCTCCAGCAGCTCCACCTCCTCGCCCGGACGAAGGGAGGCGACGGTCCGCAGGGCGGTGCCGATCGCGCGCGGAGCGCCCCACTCCTCGGCGGCGCGCAGCAGATCGCTCGCCGTGGCGTCCGCCTCTCCGGGACGTCCGAGCAGGAGCAGGCACCGGACCAGCGGGACGTGCCAGCCGCCGAGGACCGGGTTGGTGATCGGCCGGGTCAGGCAGTCGTCGCGGGCGGCGAGCACGCTCTCGTAGGCGCGTTGGACGTCGCCGTTGGCGAGGTGCACCGCCGCCGCGTCGCCCTCGTACATGACCGAGGTGAGGCCGGGCGGACGGGTGAAGCCGGCCAGGACGGACGTCGCCTCCTCGACCCGTCCGAGGGCGACGAGGGTTCTGAGCCGGACGCCGAGGAGGTAGCTGTGGCCGAGGCTCAGCCCGCTGAGCGCGGTGGCCTCCAGGGACCGGTGCACGTCGGCGAGCGCGTCGGTGAGGTAGCCCTGGTCGTACAGTGCCACGGCGCGGTAGTAGCTGAGCGGCGCGATGCCGCGCAGGGACCCGGCCCGGCGGTAGTGGGCGAGCGCGGTGTCGATGGAGGCGAGGGCGCGCGGGGAGTCGCAGGGGGCCAGCGCGTACCAGGCCATGCTCGCGCCCTGCTCGCCGACCGGATCGCTGATCGCCCGATGGAGGTTGTGGTCACCGAGGACCTCGAGCGCGTACCGTTCGGCGGTCTCGCGCCGGTTGCGGTGCGCCTCGTGGGCGGCCATGCAGCCGAGGAACCCCAGCCCGCCGGCCGACGGGTCGGCGGTGAGCGTCCGGTAGCCCTCGGCGAGCTCCATGAGGTCGGAGGCGTGCCTGGCGTTGTAGGCCATCAGGATGATCAACGCCTGGAGCGATTGGCGTGCTCCGGGCGAGGCCCCGGTTTCGCGGTCGAGAGCCGTCCGGCAGATCTGCGCGGCGTCGCGGGGACGGCAGCCGAACCACAGGGCGGTGGCCAGCACGTGGGTGAGGCGGACGCGTTCCTCCGCGCCGGAGGAGAGCGCGAGCGCCTCGGTGAGGCTGTCGATCGCGGCGTTGTTGTCGACGTGGACCTCGGCCATCCCCAGCCGGGTGACCGCCGCCGCCCGGTGCTCGCCGAGATCCTCCTCCAGCACGCGGCGCAGGAACGTGACCGCGGCGTCGACCGAGCCGCGCGCCAGGCTGAGATCGGCGGCGGCGTCCAGGACGGGCACGGGATCTCCGATGCCCGGGGGCACGTGCAGCAGGTGGGTGGCGGCCAGGGTGACGTCGTTCCCGGCGGACGCCGCCGCGCGCAGGTGGAGCTTGGTGCGCAGGCCCGCGGGCAGCGCGTCGTAGACGGCCCGGCGGATCAGCGGGTGGGCGAAGGAGAAGCGTGCGGGAACGCCTGAGGAGACCACGAGGCCGGCGTTGATCGCGGGCGTGAGGGCGTCGAGGACCTCGGCGGGGTCCATCCCGGCGGCTCCGCCGAGCCGGTCGCCGCCCGTCCGCTCGCCGGAGACCGCGAGGCGATGCACTATCTCGACCGACGCGGCGGGCAGGTGGCGCAGTTGGCCGGCGACGAAGCGGGCGAGGGTCGGCCGGACGATCTCGCCGGGTTCGATCGGTCCGGTTCCCGCGCCGGCCAGGCTGCGGGCCAGCTCGCGCAGCAGGAACGGGTTGCCGCCGCACAGTTCGTGGCACTGCTCGACCAGGTCCCTCGGGACGGTCTGGGCGAGCAGGTCCGCGGAGCCGTCCAGGGACAGCGGTTCGAGCCGGCGGCTCGTGGCGTGGGGGAGGCCCGCAATGACCGCGACATATCCGGTCAGATGCTCGGGAACCGGGCGGGTCCCGATCGCAAGGACGACGGGCAGGGTGTCGAGGCGGGCGGCGAGGTAGGCGAGGAAGCGGACGGACGCCGGGTCGGCCCAGTGCAGGTCGTCGACGACCAGCAGGACGGGACCGTGCGAGGCCAGGTCGCTCACCCGCCAGTAGAGCGCGTTGATGATCGCGTACTCGCCGGCGTCGTCCGGGCGCGGCCCGCCCGCCTGCGGCTGGTGGCGGAACAGCTGGTCGGCGCAGCCCCAGGGGTAATCGGTCTCCAGCTCCGTGCCGCGCGCCGTCACGACCGTGAAGCCGCGGGACGGCGCGAGGGCGCCCGCGTGACCCAGCACGCTGGTCTTGCCGAGTCCGGCGTGGCCCTCGAAGACGAGGACGGAACCCGTCCGGGACTGCACGGCCCGGTCGAGGGCGGCGTCGATGACACCGGTCTCCGCACCGCGCTCGACCAGCGGCGGGACGGCCGGGGCCGCGGCGGTGACGGGGATATGGCGGGTCAGGTCGAGGCCGGGGTCCTGGCGCAGGACCGCGCCCTCCAGGTCGCGCAGCGGCGGGCTCAGGTCGATGCCGAGCTCGTCGCGCAGGCGGGTGCGGAGCCGGGAGACCAGGGCGAGCGCGTCGGCCTGGCGTCCGCTGCGGTACAGGGCGATCACCAGCTGGGCCTGGAGGTCCTCATCGAACGGGTGGAGCTCGGCCAGCTCCTCGAGCTCCGGCACGAGGTCGGCGTGCAGCCCCAGCTCCAGGCGGCACCGCACCGCGGTCTGCCGGGCCTCGCGGCGGATCCGGTCGAGCCGGTCGGCCTCCTGTGCGAACCACGGCAGGCCGACGACGTCGGTGAGGGGGTCCCCGCGCCACAACGCGAGCGCCCGGTCGACGCGGGCGAGGCGCTCGGCGGGCCCGGTCTCTGCCCGCGACTCCTCGATCAGCCGCTCCGCCTGGAGGAGGTCGGTGGCCGCGTTGGTCAGGGCGTAACCGGGAGCGCGCGCGGTGATCACGTCCGGGACGGCCAGGATCCGGCGCAGATAGGACACGTTGCTCTGCAGCGTGTTCTGCGCCGTCGCCGGGAAACGGTCACCCCACACGGCGTCGATGAGCTGGTCGACGCTCACGACCTCGCCCGGTCTCAGCGCGAGGCGCGCCAGCACCGCCTTGCGCCGCAGCCCCGGCGTCGGACGGACCACCCCGCCGACGGTGACGTCGACCGTGCCGAGCAGGCGCACGACGACGCTCATGGGCTCCCCTTCCCGTCGACCTTCAGTCGCATTATCCGCGAACATGACAAGCCGGGCGGACCTTCGCGGGCCGCCCGGCTTCGGATGGATCAGCAGTTTCCGCGAATGTAGATCCGCTCGTAGTTCGTGGCCGCGGCCGCGTAGTACACCTGCTGGGTGGAGCCCGGCGCCGAGTTCTCCCACAGGAAGTAGGAGCTGTCGATCAGGCTCGCGATGCGCGCACAGTCGATCTTGGCGGCGTGGGCCGGAGCGGTGGCCATCGCCGTGGTCCCCGCGAACACGGCGGCCACGGCGATCGGCTTGAGAAGGGACGCGATCTTCATCACTCGTGCTCCGTGACCTGGAAGATCTCGTCGGCGACGAGGCCGTGGGCCTCGCGGTGGACGGCGTGGGCGGCCTCGGCGTCCGGTGCCTCGACCAGGCAGAAGACCCTGCCCGCCGTCTCGTCGACCCAGTAGCGCCGGTAGGTCACCCCGAACCCCTCCTGGATCGCCAGGTCCTTCTCGTGGGCTCCCGCCACGGCCTCGGCCGTGACTCCCTCGATGTCGTGCATGTCCATGAACAAAGGCATGAGCACCCCTTGAACTCGCCGGCCCCTGATGGCCCGGCCTCACCCCTGAACCTAGAAACGCACCCTGACCCGCCCCTGAAACCGCCCTGAAACGACGTCGGGTGTGCGGCTCGGTCGCGGGGAAGGTCGTGGGTCGGGCACGATGCGACCGTTCGGGCTCGTCAGAGGTAGAGGCCGGTGCCGTGTTCGGGACGTTCGTTGGCGACGGCGTGGAGGTCGCGTTCGCGCATGACGAGGTAGGTGGCGCCCTGGAGTTCGACCTCCAGCTGGTCTGCGGGGTGGAAGAGGACGCGGTCGCCCGTCTTGACCATGCGGACGGTGTGGCCGGTGCCGCAGACCTCGCCCCAGGCGAGGCGGTTGGACTGGTCGGCGGTGACGGGGATGACGATGCCGGAGCTGGACGTGCGCTCCCCGTCCTTGTCGGCTTTGATCATGACGCGGTCGTGCAGCATCTGCACTTCGAACTTGGGCTCCGGCACGTCGCTGATTCTATCGGGACTTGCTAGAGCTGCTTCTTGATCAGGTCGAGGAAGGAGGAGACGCGGGCGTAGACGCCGGGGTAGCCGGGCTGGGCGCAGCCCTTGGCCCAGCTGGTCAGGCCGACGACGCGCGGTTCCCAGCGGTCCTCGAGCTGGCCCTGGATGCGGACCTTCTTCTTGACCTGGACGACCAGAGGGCCGCCGCTGTCGAACCGGCAGGTGTCGGCCTTGGGGGAGCCGGCGCAGGTCATGTTCGGTTCCAGGGCGCGGCCGTAGGCGCGGGCGCAGTCGCCCTGGCTCACCAGCGGGACGGTCGCCTTACGCAGCCTGACGTCGCCGACCCTGAGCCGCTTGGTCTCGCCCCAGCCCAGCACGTAGCCGCTCTTGCCGGTGACGGAGCCGAGCTTCACCGGCTTGATCTTCACCTTCTTGGCCAGGGTGAGGACGGCGACGTCGTTGCGTTCGGTCTCGAGGCCGTTCAGGTCGCCCTCGCGGAAGGCCGGGTTGATCCAGATCTTCTTGACCTTGACCGTGGTGCCGCCCTTCTTCCTGCCGAGGTCGGACCTGCCGAACGTCACCCGGAGGGAGCCGATCAGGAAGCGGACCTGCTTGGCGCAGTGCGCGGCGGTGAGGACCTTGTCGGCCTTGATGAGGACGCCGCCGCAGAAGTGCCCGGACGGCCGGACGAAGACGACCGGGGAGGTCAGCGCCGCCATCCACGGGTAGCTCTTGGCGCTGACGGCATGGCCGCCGATGATCGCCTGCGCGGGGGAGGGGGCCAGGACCGCGGCACCGAGGAGGACGGCGCCCGCGGCCGAGCTGAGGATCTTGTGGGGGGTGGGTCGCATTCGCTTAGTCGTACCGTCTGCCGGTGCGCGAGGACAACCGCCCGGAGAGATTCTTCGGGATGAACTTCGCCACCCCGACGAGCGCCTTGTAACGGACGTCGGGGACGGAGACCCGGACGCCCCGCTTCAGATCCCTGAGAGCGGTCGCGACGACGTCGTCGGCGTTCAGCCAGAAGGCGTCGGGGACCTTGGAGGTCTCCATGCGGGCCCGCTCGTGGAACTCGGTGCGCACGAAGCCGGGGCACAGCGCCAGGACGGAGATGTCCGGCTCGCCGAGATCCTGGGCGATGCCCTCGGTGAAGGAGACCACCCAGGCCTTGGACGCCGAGTAGGTGCCGCGGGCGAAGAACGCGGCCACGGAGGCGACGTTGATGATCGCGCCCTTCCCGCGCTCGCGCATTCCGGGCAGGACCGCCGAGGTCAGGCGCAATACGGCCTCGCAGTGCACCTTCAGCATCCGCAGCTCGTCCTCGACGGGCACGTCGAGGTAGGTGCCCCGGTTGCCGAAGCCGGCGTTGTTCACCAGCAGGTCGACCCCCGCCCGCAGCCGGTCCTCGACCAGGGCGATCCCGGCGTCCTCGGCGAGGTCGGCCCGCAGGACCTCGACCTCCACGCCGAACTGCTTGCCGAGCGTCTCGGCCGTCTCGGCGAGGCGCTGCTCGTCGCGGGCGACGAGGACGAGGTCGAGACCGTCCTTGGCGAGACGGCGCGCGAAGGCGGCACCGATGCCCGCCGTGGCTCCTGTGATCAGTGCGGTCGGCATGGTGCCTACCCTACGGAAAAGTCCCTCGGATCGGGTCGCCGGGTCGCCCGGCGGTAGGCGAAGGTGTAGCCCGGCCAGTTGTTGACGTGCTTGCCGTCGGCGGTCTGGTACCAGCTCGTGCAGCCGGTGTTCCAGACCGTGGTGCGCATGCGCCGCCGGACCTCGTCGTTGAAGGCGTTCTGGACGTCCTTCCTGACCTCGAGCGTGTGCCCGGACCGGATGCACGCCATGACATAGCTGAACTGGCTCTCGAGCATGTAGATGATCGAGTTGTGGCCGAGGTTGGTGTTGGGGCCGTAGAGCAGGTACAGGTTCGGGAAGCCGTGGACGGTGATGCCGAGGTGGGCCTGGGCGCCGTCGCGCCACTCCTCGGACAGCTCGCGCCCGTTCCTGCCGTGCACGGCCATCGGTGCGAGGAACTCCGTCGACCGGAAACCGGTGCCGAGGATCAGGGTGTCGGCCGTCCTGACCCGGCCGTCCTCGGTGACGACCGCGTTCTGTCGTACCTCTTTGATGGGATCGGTGACGAGGGCGACGTTCGGGCGCTGGAGCGCCGGATAGTAGTCATCGGAGATCAGGACGCGTTTGCAGCCGAGAGGGTGGTCGGGATGGAGCTTCGCGCGCAGGGCGCGGTCGGGCACCGCCTGCTTCAGGGTGCGGCGGAAGGAGGCCTCCATCGTCTTCAGGGCGGGCGGATAGGTGACGAAGCCGAGAGCCCTTGACTCGAAGAACAGATAGGTGCGCAGCCGGTCGAGGTCGTGCAGGGCGGGGACCCTCCCCAGCAGGCGCCGGGTGACCGCGCCGTAGACCCGGTCGGGCTTGGGGATCACGTACGGGGCGGTGCGCTGGTAGACGGTCAGCTCGGCGGCCTGCTCGGCGACGTGCGGCACGAACTGGATCGCGCTCGCTCCGGTGCCGATGACCGCGACCCTCCGGCCCGTCAGATCGTGGGAGTGGTCCCAGCGGGCGCTGTGGAAGACGGTGCCGCCGAAGGTCTCCAGGCCCGGGATCGAGGGGATCGACGGGCGGTTGAGCTGGCCGCACGCCGAGACCAGGACGTCGGCCTCGATGATCTCGTCCCCGTCCCTGTTCTCCCGGCCCCCGTTCTCCTCAGCCCCGTTCTCCCGGTCCTCTTTCGCGGTGACGCTCAGCCGCCAGCGGCCGTCGAGGAAACGGGCCTCGGTCACCTCGGTGTCCAGGCGAAGGTGCGGGGCGAGGCCGTAGGCGTCCACGCAGTGCTCGAGGTAGGCGAGGATCTCGGGCTGTTCGGCGAAGCGCCGCGTCCAGTCGGTCTTGCGCTCGAAGGAGAAGGAGTACAGATGAGACGGCACGTCGCAGGCGGCGCCGGGATAGACGTTGTCCCGCCAGGTGCCGCCGATCCCGCCGGCCTTCTCCAGGACGACGAACGGGATGCCCGCCTGCTTCAGCAGGATTCCCAGGCCGATCCCGCCGAAGCCCGCTCCGATGATCGCCACGCGAAAAGTGCTCACTTACGCATCTTGTGACGTTCGTGCGGTCGCGTCCAGGGCCCGGTGTCCCGGAAGGTACGGCCGGTTCAGGTGTCGGTGAAGTGGCGGGGGACCATGACGCGCAGGGCGTTCGGGAGTAGCCGGACCCGGAACGGGGTGCTGGTGCGCAGTTCACCGTCCACGTCGACGGGCATCGGCGGGTCGGTGGCGACCTCGACCTCGTCGGTGGTGAGGAAGGAGGGCTCGGCGAGGGTGCGCCGGTGGCCGGTGAGAACGTGGCGGGCGGTGGCCGAAAGCAGCCGGATCCGGGCGGGGCCGCCGAGCCGGTAGATCGCGAGAAGGCGGTCGTCGGGGCTGGCGTCGCGGGCGATCGGGCGGCCGCTGTGGTGGCTGCCGTTGGCCACGTTCAGCTGGTGGGTCACCATGGCGTGGCGTTCGCCGCCGATCGTCACGGTCGCGGAGAAGGGGTCGTGCCGCGGCAGCCGCCGCAGGGCGGTGAGGAAGTAGGCGGCGCGGCCGAGATGGCGCTTCAGCCGGTGCGGGACCGTCCCGGCGACCCGGACCGACAGGCCGAGGCTGACCATGTTGGCGAAGATCTCGGCCGGCCCGCCGTCCTCGGGGTCGAGCTCGCCCAGGTCGACGTCCGCGACCTTGCCCTCGGCGATCACGGAGACGGCCCCGGCGAGGTCGAGCGGAAGGAGCAGCCCCCGGGCGAAGTTGTTGGTGGTGCCGAGCGGGAGGAGGCCGAGCACGACGTCGCGGTGGACGAGGTGACGGACGGCCTCCTTGAGGGTGCCGTCACCGCCGCCGACGATCACGAGGTCGGGTTCTGCGGCCAGAACCTCCGTGAAGACCCGCGGCAGCGTGTGCGGATCGTCGACCGGATGCAGCGAGGAGAAGGTGAACCCGGCGTCCCCGAGAAGCCTCAGCGCCTCGGGATAGCGTCTGCGTCCACGCCGTGACCTGGTGTTGACGATCAGGACCGCGCGACGTTCCCGGCGGATCGCGGCGTCGACGTCTGCCTTGCTCCGCACGGTTTACATCCTATATGTGCTGCTCGATGGGTGCGTCCGCATCGCCGGTGGGAACAATCCGTAATCCAGGCGCGAGAACTGAAGAGGCGGCGATGCGGCGAGCTGCGTGGCTCGGGGTGGGGGCGGCGACGGTCCTCGTCTCGGCGCTCGCGGTCACCATCGCCCCGGGCGGTCCCGCCCGCGCGCAGGCCCCGGCGGCCGACGACGGCGCGCACGTGGTGGGGGAGCGGCGGCTCGGCGCCAGGATGCTCGACCTCACGATCTCCTCGCCGGCCCTCGACCACGAGCAGCGCGTGCGGCTGCTGCTCCCGGCCGGCTGGAAGCGCGACGCGGACCGCACCTGGCCGACCCTGTGGCTGCTGCACGGGGCGTTCGGCGACCACGCCACCTGGACGGCCGAAACGGAGATCGAGAAGCTGACCGAGAAGCTGGGCGTCATCGTCGTCATGCCCGACGGAGGGGCCTGCGCGTCCTACTCCGACTGGTGGAACGGGGGGACCGGCGGCAGGCCGCGCTGGGAGACCTTCCACCTCACCGAGCTGCTCCAGATCCTGGAGCGCGGCTACCGGGCCGGCGGGGAGAGGTCGGTCGCGGGCGTCGCGGGCGGCGGGTTCGGCGCGCTGTCCTACGCGGCCAGGCACCGCGGCCTGTTCCGCGCCGCCGCGTCCTTCAGCGGGACCGCGCACATCCTCCACGAGATCCCCGGCGCCCTCGACGCCCTCGACCTGCGGCAGCTCACGATGGCCGTGGCGTGCCCGGGGGTCGACTGGCGGGTCGTGTGGGGCCATCCGCACGCCCAGCGGCCGATCTGGCGCCAGCACAATCCGTACGACCTGGTCACCCAGCTGACCGGTGTCCGCCTCTACGTGTCGGCGGGCACCGGCGAGCCCGGCCCGCTCGACCCCCCGCGCACCGCGCCGAGCGCCTCCGAGCGCGTCGTCCACCAGACCAACGCGATGTACGTGGAGAAGCTGCGGAAGCTCGCGGTCCCGGCGGCCAGCCACTTCTATGACGGCACCCCGGCATGGCCGTACTGGCGCCGCGAACTGTCAGCCGCCCTCCCCGTCCTCCTGGCCGACCTGCTCTGACCCGTCCCCGCTCCGATCCGGCCTGTCCTGACCCGCCTCGCCCCGCCCCGATCCGGCCTGCTCTGCCCCGCCTCGCCCCGCCACGCGCCGATCCGGCCCGTCCTGGTCCGGCCCGCCCTGATCGGGCCTGCGCTGATCCGTGCGGACGGGCCGCGGCTCAGCCGGGGATGAAGGGGGCGAGGTCGCGGCGTTCCAGTGCGGCCGCCATGAGATCGGGGAACGCGGCGGGGGTGCAGGCGAAGGCCGGGATTCCGAGTGCGGCCAGAGCCGCGGCGTTCTCGTGGTCGTAGGCGGGCGCGCCGTCGTCCGACAGCGCCAGCAGCACGATGACCAGCACTCCGGATCGGGCCAGCGCGGCGGCCCTGCGCAGCATGTCCTCCCGGTCCCCGCCCTCGAACAGATCGCTGACCAGCACGAGCACGGTCTCGGACGGCCGGGTGATCAGTCCCTGGGCGTAGGCGAGGGCCCGGTTGACGTCCGTGCCGCCGCCGAGCTGGGTGCCGAAGAGCACCTCGACCGGGTCGTGCAGGAGCCCCGTCAGATCGGCGACCTCGGTGTCGAACGCCACGAAGGAGGTCCGCAGCGAGGCCATCGAGCCGAGCACGGCCCCGAAGACCCCGGCGTAGACCACGGACGCGGCCATCGACCCGCTCTGGTCGACGCAGAGCACCACGTCGCGGCGCACCCCCCGCTGCTTCCGCCCGAATCCCGCGAGCCGCTCCGGCACGACGGTCCGCTGCTCGGGCAGATAGTGCCTGAGGTTGCCGCGGACGGTCCGGTCCCAGTCGACCTCGGCGGGCCGCCGGGGCCGTCCCGCCCGGGCCGTCCGGTCCAGCGCTCCCCGCACCATCGACCGGGTCCGCTCCTCCAGCCGCGCCTCGATCTCCGCGACGACCTCGCGCACGACGGCCCGCGCCGACTCCCTGGCCCGGTCCGGCAGCACCGCGTTGAGGGACAGCAGGGTCGCGACGAGATGGACGTCGGGTTCCACGGCGTCGAGGAGCTCGGGTTCGGCCAGCAGCCGTCCGAGATCCAGGCGCTCCACGGCGTCCCGCTGCATCACCGCGACCACCGGCGAGGGGAAGAACGCCCGCACGTCGCCGAGCCACCGCGCCACCTGGGGCGCCGAGGCCTGCAGGCCACCGCGCCGCCCCCTGCCTCCGCCGCCGTAGAGCGCCTCGAGGACCCCGTCGATCTGGCCGTCGCGTCCCGCGGGCCCGCCGCGCTCACCGGCGTCGGCCTCGGCGCCGAGCACCAGCCGCCACCGCCGGTCGTTCTCCGCGCGTCCCGCTCCGCTCTCCTCGGTCATCGCTGGTCTCCCTCGGTCCGGATCGGGGACGGATCGGGTGTGGTGAGGATGGTGAGCGCCGCCGTGGCCGCGAGCCCGGACCGCGCCGGGTCGGGGGCGTCGTCGAGGACGGCCGGCGCGGAACCGAGACGGCGGAGCCGCTCGGCGAGGGTGCGGCGTTCGGGTCCGCTGTGCCGGCCGAACGTGCGCCGCAGCAGGGGGAGGACGTCGATGAAGGCCGGTTCGGGCAGCTCCGCCAGCCAGGTGTCGACCAGGCGCAGCAGCGGGGTGTCGTGGATGAGGACCAGCGCGCTGCCCGACAGGAACCCCTCCAGCCAGGCCGCGGTCCGTGACGGCGGATGGCCGGGTGAGACGGCCCGCTCCATGCGGACCTGGAAGTCGGGCAGCCGGGACAGGTCGTGCAGGAGCCGGGTGATCCGCCCGTCGAGCAGGCCGTGCAGCCCCGGACGGTCGGGGAGCGCGGCCAGGGCGGCCGTCCAGCGCGTGGTCAGCGGCTCCTCGTCGAGCAGGGTGAAGGCCTCGTTGACGCCGTTGATCTGGTCGAGGAACGCACGGGCGGCGTCGTCGTCGAGCGAGGCCGCGGCGCGGGAGAGGCCGAGGCAGATCCGGACGGCCAGTCCCTCGATGACGCTCAGCAGCCCCTCCGCCGGCGTCTCCCTGACATCGCCGTAACGCAGCGCCCGCACCAGCGGAGGGAACGCGGCCATCAGATGGGCGGTGTCGCCGTCGGTGGCGGCGCGGTCGGCCAGCGCCCGCATGACGGCGGGCAGGGCACCGGGAAGATCGGCGAGCAGGCACTCCTCCACGAGCGCGGTCAGCTCGGGCAGGCCGTCCGCCGCCCGCGCGGCCGCCCGGACCTTCGCGGTGCAGGCCGCCACGACGGTCGTGCCCCAGAACCCGGCCTCGATGAGATCGACGTCGAACTCCGGATGCCAGACCAGGGTCCAGTTCTCCCGGAAGGTCCCCTTGGTCCGTCCGAGGGAGGCGGGCTTCCCCCAGGTGACGCCCAGAGTCCGCAGCCGGTGCAGGAGCACGCTGCGCCCCAGGTCGAGGGGCTTGCGCAGGTCGAGCTCGCGGTCGGCCGGCTCAGGCGACGGCTTGAGCCGCAGCCGGCGCTGCTCGGCCTGGAGATCCCCGCGCAGCGGGACCATCGGCGTGGACTCCGGCACGGAACCGAGCCGCTCCCCGACGACCAGGCGCCGCCACACCAGCTCGACGGGCTCCTCCCGCCCCTCGCACAGGACGGCCCGCGTGGCCTCGATGATCTCCTCGAGCCCGGGGAGGGGACGCCCCCGCAGCCCGGCCAGCGTCTCGGCCAGCCGCACTCCCTCGATGACATGGGCGGGCGAGACCGCCAGCCCCTCCGCCCGCAGCAGCCGCGCGGTGGCCGCCATCCACCGCTCCACCACCCGGTCCTGAGCCTCGTACAGGTGCTGGTACCAGCCGGGGGACCGCACGCCCGCCCCGTATCCTGAGTCCGCGGCCAGCCGTCCGTGCGTCCACGGCACCCAGGTCATCGCGACCCTGACCTTCGGGATGCCGCGCAGCACCGCGGCGTCCCGCGCCGCCGGAACCCGTTCCCTCAGCGCGGGCACGTGCCACGCCCCGCAGACGACCGCGATCCGCTCGAAGCCCTCGCGCACACCCCGCCGGACGCACTGCCGCATGTGGGCCTCGCGCTGCTCCTCCCGCGCCGAATGCGGCGCGCGTCCCTCCCGCAGGACCCCCATCGCCTCGGCCACCACCGCGAACGGATCCTCGCCCGCACGGTGCTCGACCACGTCCTCCCACCAGCGTTCCGCGTCGCCCTGCCCGCCGACCTCGGCCAGCACCCCCAGCGGATCCCGCCAGGCGCGCTCCAGCAGCCGCTCCACGTCCGGGCCCGCCGCGGTGCCGGAGACGGCGGCCCCGGCCGCCACCTCGGCAGGCTCGGGAGACTCGGCAGGCTCGGGAGACTCGGCAGGCTCGGGAGACTCGGCAGGTTCGAGGGGCTCGGCAGGCTCGGGAGCGAGCGTGCAGGCGGCGGGCAGATCGCAGAAGCGGGCCGGGACCGCGGTCGCGCAGGCGTGCCGCAGAGCGGTCCATTCGGGGCTGAAGGCGGCGAAGGGCCAGAAGGCGGCCCGCCGGGAAGGGTCGTCCGGGGCGTAGGCCAGCAGCGCGACCGGCGGACGCATCGCGGGGTCGGCCGCGAGCGGGACGAGCGGATCGGCCTCGGGCGGCCCCTCGATGAGGACGAGATCGGGCTTGAAGTCCGCAAGGGCACGGCGGAGCGCCCGGGCGGAGCCGGGGCCGTGGTGCCGGATGCCGAAGTACTCGACGGTCAACGGGTCTCCCGCGGGAAGATGACGGCGGTCAGGAGACGTCCCGGCAGGCGCGGTAGAGCTCGCGCCAGTCCTGCCGGTCGCGGACGACGGTCTCCAGGTACTCCCGCCAGACGAGCCCGTCGGTGGCCGGATCCCGGACGACCGCGCCCTGGAGCCCCGCGGCGAGGTCCGCGGGATGCAGCGCGCCGTCGCCGAAGTGGGCCGACAGGGTGAGGCCCTGGGTGACGACGGAGATCGCCTCGGCCGGGCTCAGCGTGGAGGTCGGCGACTTCACCTTGGTGCGGCCGTCCTCGGTCCGCCCGGACCGCAGCTCACGGAAGATCGTGACGACCCGCCGGATCTCGTCGAGGCCGGCCGGAAGGGCGGGCAGGTCGAGGGCGCGGCCGAGCTGGGCGACCCGGCGGGACACGATCTCGACCTCCTCCTCGGCCGTCGCCGGGACCGGCAGCACCACGGTGTTGAAGCGGCGGCGCAGCGCGCTCGACAGCTCGTTGACTCCGCGGTCCCTGTCATTGGCCGTGGCGATCACGGTGAACCCGCGCAGCGCCTGGACCTCGGTGTTCAGCTCGGGCACGGGGAGGGTCTTCTCCGACAGGATCGTGATCAGCGCGTCCTGGACGTCCGAGGGCGCCCGGGTCAGCTCCTCGACCCGGGCGACCGACCCCAGCCGCATCGCCCGCATCACCGGGCTCGGCACGAGGGCCTCCTCGGACGGCCCCTCCGCGATCAGCCGCGCGTAGTTCCACCCGTACCGGATCGCCTCCTCGGCGGTCCCGGCAGTGCCCTGCACCAGCAGCGTGGAGTCGCCGCTGACGGCCGCGGCCAGGTGCTCCGACACCCAGGTCTTGGCGGTGCCGGGCATCCCGAGCAGCAGCAGCGCCCGATCGGTGGCCAGCGTCGCCACCGCGACCTCCATCAGCCGTCGCGACCCGACGTACTTGGGCGTGACGACGGTCCCGTCCGGCAGCTCACCGCCCATCAGGTAGGTCGTGACCGCCCAGGGCGACAGCCGCCATCCGGCCGGCCGCCCCCGGTCGTCGAACTCGGCCAGCCGCTCCAGCTCGTGTGCGTACTCCTGCTCCGCGTGCGGCCGCAGCACCCGCTCCATGCCCACCCCTCCCGACAAGTTCAGCTCCACCCCATCCCACCCACCCGGAGAAGGACAAGCCCGACTCTCGCACCGAATCGGTCAGGTGTCCTCCCGGTCCGCCGCGGGAGCGGCCAGCTCCAGGAGCATCTCGTGCCGGAAACGCAGGGTGGCGGCCAGCTCCGAGAGCGGCCAGGTGTCGTGGCGGGCGGCCAGCTCGGTGAGGCGCGGCGCCGCCGCGGGGGTGAGGCGCTCGTCGGCGAGCCGGCAGAGCTGGGCGAGATGGCGGGAGGCGCCGGGACCCTCGAGAACCGCCGCGAGGGCGCTCAGCACGGCGTCCGCCAGGCGCCCCTCCCAGGGTCCGGGGATGCGCGACAGGACACCGAGGAGATCGGGCTGCCGGTCGTTCCAGCGGATCAGGTCGGCCGCGACGCTCTCCCGCTCGTCGGCCGGGAGAATCCGCAGCAGATCACCGAGCAGGTCGGTCTCCTCGACCACGATGCCGCCCGACAGCAGCGCCCGCGCCCAGGCCACGTCGCGCTGGAGCAGCGCCGCCCGCGCCCAGCCGAGATGCAGGTCCCGGGCGAGGTCGCCGGTGACGGGCAGCGCCACGATCCCGCCAGGAGGCAGCCCGAACGTCTCGGTCCAGGTAGCGAGCGGGGCACGGGCCAGGATCTCGCGCAGCCAGGCGGCACGCGCCCCCACCCGTCCCGCCGACGGCGCGAAGGAGCCCGCGGGGTGGAACGGGATCCCGTCGCGGGCCATGGCGTCGTCGTGGTCGGCGGGCAGCACGACCGTGATCCACGGCTCGGACCGGCTGCGGACGGTGCGCCGGCCGAGGCTCAGCAGCCCGCGCGCCCGGCCGGCCATCCGCCGGGCGTACTCCGATCCGGGCAGCCGGGCCAGCAGGTCGGCGGCGTTCTGCCGGACGTCCTTGCCCCGGTCGTCGAGGCAGCGTTCGAGGAACTCCTCGTCCTCGGCCGACAGGGAGTGCTCGAACGTCGCCAGGAAGGCGGCGCGGTCCGGGGCGGCCTCCGTGGTCCAGGTCTCGAGCAGCCGCGCCCGCGCCGCACCGGGATCGGCCCGCCGCAGCGCCGTCAGCGCGGCCACCCGCTGCCCGCGGGTGCCCGACTCCCAGTCGGCGACGCCCTCGGCGGAGGCCCCCGACTCGGTCAGCAGATACGCCCAGTCCGGATTCTGCAACGCCAGCCACGCCCCGCGCCGCCCCGCCGCCCGCGCGATGTAGGGCCGGATCGCCCGGTCGCTGCGCCCCTTGTCGAGCAGCTCCGGCAGATTGCGGGCGGGCACCCGGTACCCGCCGCGCGCGGCGGCGCCGAGCCATTCGGGCAGCATCCGCCCGCGCTCGCCGCCCAGGATCATCTCCAGCCGCAGGGCGGCGGGCCCCGGCACGGCGGGCGCCTCCTCGGCGGGCGCCGGAGCGACCGCCTCGGCCGCCCCCGGCTTCATCCCCGCCCGCCGCTGCACGGCCAGCAGCCCCGCGTGGTCGAGCAGGCGGGCCGCCGCGTCGGCCTCGGGCAGCAGCGCCTCCTGGAGATCGGGCACGCCCCGCCGCCGCGTTCCCAGCAGCGCGACCGTCACATGCTCGGCCCAGACGCTCACCGCCCCCACCCCCGGCGGACCCCGGCGCCGGGAACGGGACGGCGGCACGCGCTGTCGAGCACGGAGGCGGGGGGACCGGCGGGACGGGTACGGAGACCGGGCGGGCGGGGGAGGGGGGAGGGCATGGGGCTCCTTAGCGGAGGGGGACGTGGCCTTCGACGGGATGCCAGGCCGTGAGGGGGGTCAGGCCGGTGGGGGTCCACTCGGCGGCGATGGTGACGGGGGCGCCCCCGGAGACCGCCAGCAGCCGCCACGGGTCGGCGGTGGTGAGCGGAAGGGCGGCGCCGGAGGAGTCGGTGAGATGCAGGGAACCCTCGGCACGGGCCAGCCGCACCCCGGCCAGCAGCGCCGGCCAGCGGTCGAGCCACGGATCACGGGACAGGGCGGTGGCGTAGGAGTCGAGGAGCTCGGCGATGGAGGTGCCGGGCGGCTCGGCGGGCTCAGGGGCGGCGTGCCGCTCCGCGACCAGGGCCCGCAGCGGCTGCGCGCCGGGGTAGAAGGCCAGATCGGCGTCGAAGGCGGTGCCGACGGTGAACGACCCGTCGAGCGGGCGCCCGGCGGCGGCGAAGGACAGCACCAGCGCCGGACGCCCCGTGCCGAGCCCCCGCAGCCATACCCTGCGCGCCGTCAGCCCGTCCTGCGGCTCGTCGTGGACGGCCGCCACGTACCAGCGGTCACGGATCCGGGCACGCGCCAGCACCTCGTCCTTGGCGACGGTGAACCCGACCCGGGACCGGATCGTGGCGCGCAGCGGCTCGGGCAGGGCCGACCTGCGCTGGTGCGCCCGGACGAGCAGATGGAGCAGCCCGTACTCCTCCAGCAGCCGCGCCGGCCAGCGCTCGCCGCTGCGCGGCACCGCGGCCAGCGACCTTACCTGCCCGGCCAGGGCGGGCGCCTGGGCGTTGACGAGCCGCCGCGACGCCTCGTCCCAGACCGAGACGGGCGCACGCTCGGCCGCCGCCAGCCCCTGCGCCACCTGGTCCCTGAGCCACCGCGCCAGTTCCTCCACGCCGTCGTCGACGCGGCGCTCCCTGACCGGTCCCTTGGAGTCCCGTGGTTCGCTCACATACTCGAATCTAGCCAGGGGCACCGACAAAATCGCGCCCGATATCCTTGCCGGAAAGGAGGTGCGGCATGGGCACAGGTCATGGGCACGGGCACGGGCACGGGGTCTCGGCCGGTTCGGACCGGCGTTACCTGCTGGGCGCGCTGGGCCTGATCGCCGCCTTCATGCTGGGCGAGGTCGTCGTCGGCGTGATCGCGGGATCGCTCGCCCTGCTGAGCGACGCCGCCCACATGCTGACCGACGCGTTCGCGATCGTCCTGGCGCTGCTGGCGATGCGGATCGCCGCCCGCCCGCCGCGCGGCGGGTTCACCTACGGGCTCAAGCGCGCCGAGATCCTCTCCGCCCAGCTCAACGGGCTGACCCTGCTGCTCCTCGCGGCCTACTTCCTCTACGAGGGCGTCCGGCGCTTCCTCGACCCCGGCCCGGTCGAGGGGGGCCTCGTGCTGATCACGGCGCTCGTCGGGATCGTGGTCAACGTCGCCGCGACCTGGCTGATCGGCCGCGCCGACCGGACCAGCCTCAACGTCGAGGGCGCCTACCAGCACATCCTCAACGACGCCGTGGCGTTCGCCGCGACGGCCGTCTCCGGCCTCGTCGTGCTGCTCACCGGCTGGACCCGCGCCGACGCCCTGGCCTCCCTGTTCGTCGCCGCACTGATGATCAAGGCCGGGTACGCGCTGATCAGGGACGCGGGCAGGGTCCTGATGGAGGCCGCCCCCGCGGGCATGGACCCGGCGGAGATCGGCAAGATGATGGCCGACCGTCCCTGCGTGGTGGAGGTCCACGACCTGCACGTCTGGGAGATCACCTCGGGCTCGCCCGCGCTGTCGGCGCACGTCCTGGTCGAGCCCAAGGGCGACTGCCACGCCGTCCGCCGTGACCTCCAGTCGTTGCTGCACGACCGCTACGAGATCACTCACACGACCCTCGAGGTCGACCACGCCTCCGAGGACGATCTGCACTGCGGTGAGTCCCACGGCCCCCGGCACGTCCCGCTCGAGGTCCCGGCGCACGACCACGGCGACGGCTGCCACTGAGTCGCTGCCACCGACCCGCTGTCACCGACCCGCTTTCACTGACCCGCCGTCACCGGCGCGCTCCGCCGCAGCGCCGTCAGCAGCAGCACGATGATCAGCAGCGGCGCCCCCGCCTGGACGACGATCGTCCCGGCGACCGGTGCGACGTGGCCCATGAACCCGGCCCAGATGCCCGCCCGCACCACCCGCGCGGCGATCACGGTCCACACCCCCGACCGGTACCTCCGCCAGGCCGCGACCACCCCGAACAGGGTGATCACCCCGAGAGAGGCGTACACGAGCGCCAGCACCAGCACCCACTGGGCCGGCGCGCTCACGGCGGGCTGTGCCGCCGCCACCGACAGCACGGCCATGTCGAGCCCGGCCGCGAGCACCGCCAGCCCGAGCCCGAGCGCGAGCGGGAGGCTCCGCCGCACCCCCTGCACCGGCAGCGCGGGATCGGTCTCGCGGGATCTCAGGCCCTGAGCCCCCGCGAGGAGCGCCGGGTTTCCGTAATCCCGGGTGACGTCCGACGCCCCGTCCGCTACCGGCCACGCCGCCCCGCTCCCACCGGGCGGCCCCGCCCCGCCGAACGCCCTCCCCACGGGCCGCTGGACGCCCGGATCCCCGTCCCAGGGAAGCGTCCCGGAACCGACAGGCCTCGACCCCGGCCGGTCCCGCTCGGTGGCGAGGGCCGCGGCCTCGGTCAGGATGGCGTCCTCACCGTCGGCGGGCGCCTCCCGCGGCGGTGGCACGGCCGACGGCCCCGCCTCGCCCGCGGGGACGGTCGGCGGCGTCCGCAACTCGGCGTCCTGGACCTCGTCCCCCCGCTCACCGGGGAGCAGGACGAAGGTGGCCGGGGTGCGCAGCGACCAGGGGCCCCGCCGGGTGGGCGCCGGATCCGCGGACGGCGGTGCGACGGCGCCGGGCGGACGGGCGGCGGTCTCCGGCGGAAGCTGCCCCAGAAGCTGCCAGAGCAGCTCGTTGGCGCTGGGCCGCACCAGCGGATCCTTGGACAGGCAGGTGGCGAGGACGTCCCGGAGCTCACCGGGCACCCCCGACAGATCGGGAGCCTCGAAGCGGATGCGGTGCATGAGGGCGTAGACGGGCCCGCCGCCGAACGGGTGGTGGCCGGTGGAGGCGAACACCATCGTGGAGGCCCAGGAGAACAGGTCGGCGGCGGGCCCCACGACGGACTCGGAGAACTGCTCGGGGGCCATGTAGGCGGGGGTCCCGACGAGCTGGCTGGTGACCGTGCGGCCCGCGTTGTCGAGGGCGCGGGCGATCCCGAAGTCGATCACCCGGGGGCCGTCGGGGCCCATCAGGACGTTCGGCGGCTTGAAGTCGCGGTGGACCACGCCCGCGCGGTGGATGGCCGTCAGCGCTGTGGCCGTCCCCACGGCCAAGCGCATCAGCGCGCCCTCCGACCGGGGCCCGTCGGCGCGGACCAGCTCCTGCAGGGACGGCCCCCGCACGTACTCGCTGACGATGTAGGGCTGGTCGCCGGAGACGTCGGCGGCGAACACGCGGGCGGTGCAGAAACCGGCGATGCGCTCGATGGTGGCCAGCTCGCGGGTGAAGCGGGAGCGGGCGATCGGGTCCGAGGTGAGCTGGGCGTGCAGCAGTTTGACGGCGACCTTGCCGTGGGCGGCGTCCTCACCGAGGAAGACGATGCCCTGGCCGCCCTCGCCGATCCGGCCGAGCAGCTCGTAGCCGCCGAGCCGGGCGGGGTCTCCTGGCTGTAGCGGGAGCACGGGGTCAGTCCCTCCAGCGAATGAATCTCGGTGGGTGACAAGAACCGGTCAAAAAATCATCTGCGAGAATGTGCACTTTCTCATCGCGTCGGACATCCAAGTCTATAGGCAGTGCCAATCCCGGACGGGGGTTCTCTCGTGGGTGCGCGAATTCGGGCGGCGATAACGGTACTTGTGGTCGTTATGGGCGCCCTGGCCGGCTGCGGGGGCGCCGGCGCGACCATCACCAGGCTGGCGGTCGGCGATCCCGGCCCCGACGCCTACACGCTCGTCTCCGGAGTCGACGACGCGGCCGTGACCCGCCGTGTGGAGGCGGGCGGTCAGATGGGCGGTGACCAGCCCGGCCTGTACGGCGGCACCCGCAAGACCGCGAGCTGCGACAAGGACGCACTGGTCGCGTTCCTGCAGGGGAACCCGGACAAGGCGAAAGCCTGGGCGGACGTCCACGGCATCGCCGCCGACACGATCAAGGGGTTCGTGGACGGCCTGACCCCCGCGGTCCTGCGCGTCGACACCTTCGTGACCAACCACGGCTTCCGCAGCGGGAAGGCGACCGCCATGCAGGCCGTCCTCCAGGCGGGGATCGGGGTCCTCGTCGACGGTCACGGCCTGCCGGTCGTGAAATGCAACTGCGGCAATCCCCTGACCGCTCCTGACAAAAACATCAAAATGGACGAGAGTAGCTTCAAGGGGGCCGAGTGGCCAGGGTTCGACAAGGACAAAGTGACGGTTATCGAGTCTCCTGGGAAGGATGTGAAATCGCTTCAGCTGGTCGACTCCAAGGCGGGAACGATCTTCGACCGTCCGACCGGTAGCGCGGGCGGCGCCGACGGCAAGCCCCAGCCGATCCCGCCCCCTGCCCAGCCCGCTCCTGCCCCGCAGTACAGCCTCCCGCCCGGCACGACCGCCCCGGGCGAGGACCGGCCCGGCACCACGGCACCGAGCAGCGGCCCGCCCGGCGGCACCGCCGACCCCGGTCCGGGCACGGCGCCGCCGCCCACGGCCGAACCGCCCGCGAGCCAGGAGCCCCCGCCGACGAACCCGCCCGACGCTCCCCCCGTCACTCAGGACCCGCCCGGCGCCGAGGTCCCGCCCAAGGTCCAGGACCCGCCTCAGGAGGACCCCCCTCAACAGGACCCGCCCCAGGAGGATCCGCCCAAGGCGACCACCCCGGAACCCTCCGCGCAGGTCCCGGCGGAGGATCCGCCTCCGACGGCGTAGCCGCTCGCCCTAACCGCGGCGCCCGGACCTGCCCCGGGTGCCGCGGGTCCGGGCGCGGTGGCGGCGCAGGCGGGCCTGGCGTTTGCGGCGGTAGTCGGCGCGCTTGAGCTTCTTGTCGGCCATGCCGTTCATCGTTCGCCCGGATCCCGTGGCCGCACAGGCCCCTGTCCGTAACCGGACGTCAGGCCGTG
This sequence comes from Actinocorallia longicatena, assembly GCF_039534125.1. NCBI lineage: Bacteria > Bacillati > Actinomycetota > Actinomycetes > Streptosporangiales > Thermomonosporaceae > Actinocorallia > Actinocorallia longicatena. The sequence goes on from NZ_BAAAUV010000018.1 coordinate 79,156, forward strand.
TCTCACGGATCTTCGTCCTACCGCGCGCGACGCCCGGGCACGCACCTGGACGCCGCTCGTCACGGACGAGACCCGTGAGACACGGCCTAGGATCTCGTCATGCTCCTTCATCCCTGGGACGTCGCGGACGACGGCGAATGGCGCGACTGGCTGCTGGAGGGCCGCGCCTTCGGGCAGCTCGTGGCCGGCGGCAGGGACAGGGACCTGCCCGTGGTCGTCCCCACGCACTTCCTGTTCGACGGAGCGGAGATCGTCAGGCTGCATCTGGCCCGGCCGAACCCGGTCTGGCCGCTGCTGGAGGAGCACCCCAGGGCCCTGCTGACGGTCGTCGACGACTACGTCTACGCCGAGTCGGAGTGGATGCGCGACGAGGGGCAGGCCGTCGAGGACGCCGTTCCGACCTCGTTCTACGCGACCGTCCACCTCGCGTGCGATGTCCGGATCATCGACGATCCCGAGGAGAAGGCCGAGATCCTCAACCGGCAGCTCGTCCACTTCGAGCCGCCCGAGTCCGAGCGGCTGCCCGTCCCCCCTGACGACCGGAACCTCAAGGGCATCCGGGGCCTGGAGCTGACCGTCACCGAGGCCAGGGCCAAGTTCAAGTACGCGGGCAACAAGACCGGCGAGGTCAGGGACCGCGTCTCCCGGCGCCTGGCAGAGCGACGGGCCCCCCGCGACCGGGCCGCCAGGGCTCTCCTGGACCGAAGGCGCTGACTTGGGAACGACCCTAGATCGGCAGCAGGTCGAAGGCCCAGCGCTCGGGGATGAGCAGGGCCGCGCCGACGTAGAGGGAGGCCAGCGCGACCACCCCGAAGACCAGCACCCACATCAGGCCGGGCACGCCGGTGAGCTTCGCGAGCTGGTCGGCGTCGGAGGTCGGCGCCTGCCTGCGGGACCGCATCCGCTGGAGCTCGATCACCGGCCGCGCGCCCGCCAGGAGCAGGAACGACGCCCCGAAGTAGGCGAAGGCCGCCTGGATCTGGTCGCTCGCGAACCAGGACACGGCGAAGATCACCGCCCCGGTCGTGACGACCGACACCACGCCGAACATGTTCCTGATCATGATCAGGATCCCGGCGAGGAGGGCCAGCGCCGCCCAGAGCATCAGGGTCGTGCGCCCCATCCCGATCAGCCAGGCGAACAGCAGCCCGAGCAGCGGCGGCGCGGTGTACCCGGCCAGGGCGGTGAAGACCATCCCGGCCCCGTCGGGACGGCCCCGCGACACCGTGACGCCCGAGGTGTCGGAGTGCAGCCGGATCCCGTCGAGTTTCCGGCCGAACAGCAGCGCGACCAGTGCGTGCCCGCCCTCGTGGGCGATCGTCACGATGTTCCGTGACAGCCGCCAGGCGGGTGGATAGGCCACCAGCCCGAGGGCCAGGACGGCCGCGGCCACCACGATCCACGGCTTCGGATCGTCGTTAACCTGCCAGAGAGCACTGATACTCGCCATTGTCCGCCCTTCAGAGTGCGCGCCAAGAATATGACGCCGTGGGCGGTCTGCGCGTTCGGACGGTGGTCTTTCAGCCGGATCTGCGCGGCGGGCCCCTGAAGACCTGCCGGGTGTGCCAGTCGATGTTCCTGACGTCCGGTTTCGCGAAGCCCGGCTGCGGCGGCCGCACCGTCCGGCCGGAGAGGTCGAGCACGTAGTCGCGGGAGGCGTCGGTGGTCCCGACGAAGTGGCGCGAGACGATGATCTTGCCGGAGCCGACGATCCCCAGGACGCCCTTGTCGAAGAGCCGGTGGTGCAGGGTGCACAGGCACAGGCAGTTGCTCATGTCGTCGCGCCCCTCGAAGGCCCACCAGCGCAGCCGGGCGACCTCGAGGCCGATCACGCTGTTGCCGATCCAGCCCTCGTAGCCGCAGAAGGCGCACCGGCAGTCGTAGGCCACGAGGATCTTCTGGCGGATCATGGGGTCGCGCGCCGAGCGGGGAAGGCCGCCCTCGACGTACTTGGCGACCGTCGCGGTCTGCGCCACCTCGGGCATGACGCCCGCGGCGGCGCACAGGTCCATGTGCAGGCTCGGCTCGAAGTTGGTGTCCAGCAGCACCCGGACGATCTGCGCCATCAGCACGGGATCGGCCAGCATCTCCTTGGCGAACGCCGGGGCCAGCCGCCCGTGGACGTCCCCGGCGATCAGGAGTTCCCGGTCGGCGCCGGGGCAGGGTCCGCCGACTCCGGTCGCGACCTCCCAAAGCCCGTCGGAGGCCAGATGATGGAACGGCAGAGCGGGCCCGACGAGTTTCGGCGGCCCGAACTCGGCGAACAGCAGGTCGAGGGCCTGCTCCGTCTCACGGAAACGGATCGGCTTGTAGCCCGTCCGTTGCAGCTGCCCGATCGCGTACAGGAGCAACAAGGCCTTGTGCGGATCACGCTCGCCCCCGCGAGTCCACCGTCGCAGCCTGGTGACTCGTTCCAGCCACTCCATCCAGGAAGGATATTCCCTTCTATCTCTTATGTCTCCCTTCTGTCACGGCTAGACATACGGGAGATTGCGCACCTAGGAATAAGGGCCGGCGTCATGGCAGCGGAGGGACCCGTCCGGAAGCCGCCCCGTGAGGAGGTAGCCCTCGACGGCCCGGTCCACGCAGGCCCCGCGCCCGTAGACGATGTGACCGCTCGCCTCGTTCGTGACGAGCACCGCGCCGGGGAAGCGGGCCGCGACGCTCCTCGCCCACGGCAACGGGGTCCGGAAGTCCTTCGTGTTGCCGAGCAGGAGCACCGGCCCGATGCCCTTCGGCGTGATCGCCTGCTGGGACAGGCCCGGGGCCTTCCAGTAGGAGCAGGCGAGCTGGAGGTTGGACTCGGCGAACAGCGGCGAGCGCCTGGCCATCGCCGCGATGTGCTCGTCGGTGGCCTCCTTCTCGCGCACGTCCTGGGGCGTCTCCAGGCAGGTGACCGCGACGTTCGCGGCGACCGTCGAGTCGTATCTTCCGTCCCCGCCGCGCCCCCTGGCCAGGTCGGCGAGGGCCAGGACGTCCCGGCCGTCGCCCTGGAGAACCTTCGCGAACGCCCGCACCCCGAGCGGCCAGAGCTCCTCCGTCATGGACAGGGCGATCGTCGCGGTGTGGAGGTCGGAGTCGGTGACCGGGCGTCCGCCGTCTCCGCGCAGCGGCTCGCGGTCGGCCTGGCCGAACAGCCGCCACAGCCGGTCGTTCGCCGCCTTCGTGGTCGCGCCGAGCGGGCAGCCGCGCCGGACGCAGTAGCCGAGGAACAGGTCGAACTGGCCGTCGAGGGAGGTCAGCTGGCTCTCGGTGATCGCCCCGGCCCACAGGCCCGAGTCGACGACCGAGTCCAGCACCATCCGCCGGACCCTGCCGGGGAACAGGCCCGCGTAGACCTGGCCGAGCTGGGTGCCGTAGGAGAAGCCGAGGTAGTTCAGGTTCCGGTCGCCGACGACGGCGCGGATCACGTCCATGTCGCGGGCGACGCTGTCGGTGCCGAGATGGGGCAGGATCCAGCCCGACTTCTCCTGGCACTCCTCGGCGTACCGGCGCGACATGGTCCGCAGGCGCTGGCGCTCCCAGCCGGTGTCGGGGGTGGAGTCGGTGCGGTAGAAGCGGTCGAGCTCGTCGTCGTCCAGGCAGCGGATGCCGTTGCTGCGCCCGACTCCGCGGGGGTCGAACCCCACGATGTCGTAGCGCCGCCGCACCTTCGCCCCGACCACCTCGCGGGCGCCGAAGGCCAGGTCGAGGCCGGAGGCGCCGGGGCCGCCCGGATTGACCAGCAGCGACCCCTGCCGCGCCCCCGTGGCGGGCAGGCGGGTGACGGCGATCGCCAGCGGCCGGCCGTCCGGGTCGCGGTAGTCCAGGGGCACCTTGACGTCGGCGCACGCGAAGCCCCGGTGCCCGGGGCAGGCGTGCCAGCGCGGCCGCTGGTCGTAGAAGCGCTCGAGCCGGGCGGTGTCGATGGACGGGACGGGCGGGGCGACCGGCGGGGCGGCGGCGGGCGCTGCGGTGCAGCCCGCCACGAGGGCCAGGCAGGCGAGCAGAAGAGTCGGTCTCACGCTGTTTCTCGGGATTTCAGGAGGCGTGCAGCCGTTCGGGCGGCTCGTGGCTGATCAGCCCGAGCCGCAGGGCCTTCATCAGCGCCTGCGTCCGGTTGCCCGCGCCGAGCTTGTCGTACAGCCGGGCGGTGTAGGTCTTGGTGGTGTTGTGGCTGAGGTTCATGGCCCGCGCGATGGCCGCGATCGGGAGCCCCTCCTGGAGCAGCCGCAGCGTCTCCTGCTCGCGCGGCGTCAGCAGGACCGCCTCGGTCCGCCGCCGCCGCAGGGCCGCGGCGAGCTCGGCCGCCGTGAACGACTGAGGGGCAACGGCCGCGTGCCGGATCGCCGACAGGAACTCCGGGACGGCCGCGGACTTGGCGACATAGGCGCTGGCTCCGGCCTCCATGGCGCGGAACAGCGGGCTGTCGCTGGACCCGGTGCCGAGCACGACGACGCCGAGGTCCGGATAGAGCTGACGCAGTTCGGCCGTCAGGGTGAGGCCGTCGGTGTCGGGGAGCTGCTGCGCGACCACGGCCACCTCGGGCCTGAGCATCCCGATCTGGGTCCTGCCGCCCGCGGCGTCGACGGCCGTGGCGGCGATGACCAGATCCTTCTGCTCGGTGACGACCTGGGCGAGACCGTGCCTCGACAACGTGTTCCCGTCGATGACGACTATGCGGACTGACATTTCGGACCTCCCCGGGGTTGAACCGGGCTCCTAGCTCGGCTGGAAGGGTGTCAGAAGGAAACCACAAGTAAAAGACCGGTCACTTGACGTGAACAGAGTGTCTTGTCAGAGGATGTTCTGTCCGCCGACTCTGGAGGTCGTAGCCGTTCTGTGATAGCTGTCCCCCGTTTGGGGGACAGGCCCCTCTTTCGGGTGACTTGAGATGTCGCATCGGGGGATTTCCCCCCGGGCGGTTCCTCTCCAGGCTGGGCTCTCGTCAGCGGCCCCGGCGATCACCGGAAACCGGCGGCCATGCCGAAAGGACCCCCGTACTCATGAACAGCACCCTCGCACGCCGTTTTGTCACACGTCTGCGCCGGCTGGCCGCGGAAACGCGTGACGCCGGCGCCTCGGCCGTCGAATACGCGCTGCTCGTCGGCCTGATCGCGATCGTGATCATCGTCGGGGCGACCGCGCTCGGCACCCAGATCAACCAGAAGCTGAACAACGCCGCCAGCTCGGTTCAGGGCGCGGGCGGCGGCGCGACCAACTAGCGCGTGGACGACGGGGGCGGCAAGCCGCGGACGGGACTCGATCGCGGGGCGACCGCGGTCGAGTACACCCTGCTCACCGTGCTGATCGCGATCATCGCCATCGCCGGGAGCAGGGCGCTCGGCACGGCCCTTTCCAGCAGGGTCACCTCACAGACGGGACAGGTCAGCGCAGTGGTGACGCCGAGCCCATGACAGGCGAGCGTACGAAGAGGACCCGGGCCGCGGGCGCGCGGCGCGACGGCGGGGCCGCGGCGGTGGAGTTCGCTCTTCTGCTGCCGCTGATCGTGGCGCTGCTGTTCGGCATGATCGATCTCGGGGTGCTCCTCAACACGAAGATCACCGTCACGGAGGCCGCCCGCCAGGCGATCCGCACCTACGTCCTCACCAGGGACGACGACCCCGACACCCGCGAGACGACGAAGCGGGAGAGCGGCCTGGCCGTGCTGACCGCGCTCGCCGGCCCCCCTACGACCATCGACTGGACCACGTGCACCGAGCTGAGCAGCACCTCGACCCTCAGGACCGCGACAGTGAAGGTCACCTACGAGCGCAGCGCCGTGATCGGGCTGATCCCCGGCCTCCGGCGCGCGACCCTCTCCTCCACGGCGGTCATGCCATGCCCGGACTGATGCGCCGGCTGGCCGGAGACCGCGGCTCGATGGCGCCCTTGTTCGCCGTGCTGCTCGCGGGGGGAGTCCTGCTGGGCGCGGCCGCCGTGGTCGTCGACGTCGGCCGGGTCTACGCCGAACGCGAGGAGCTCCAGACCGGAGCAGACGGAGCGGCGATGGCCCTGGCCCAGTACTGCGCCGCCAGGCCGAGCGGGAACCCCTGCGCCCCGGGCGGGCTCGCGGCCGCCCTCACCGACGCGCGGCTCGTGGCCGGGCGGAACGCCTCCGACGGGCGCGCCGACGTGACCTTCGTCTGTGGCATGGCGGGCACGACCTCGCTGCGCGCCGACGCCTGCCCGGCCCGTCCGGCCAACGCCACCGGCTGCGTCCGGCAGCGCCCGGCCGCGGGCAACTACGTCGAGGTGCAGGCGAGCTCGCGGGGCACCGACGACCGCCGCCTTCTGCCCTACTCCTTCACCCAGGCCGTCACGGGGTCGCCGGGCGTCACGGTCGCCACCTGCGCACGGGCGGGATGGGGGGCGTCCCAGCGGGTGCCCTACGCCTTCCCGTTCATGATCTCCGAGTGCTCCTGGAAGCGCGCCACCGCCGACGGCACCGAGATCGGCCCCCATCCGGAGAACCCCTTCCGGCCCGGCCGGGACCAGAACGAGGAGACGGTCGGGCGGGAGGCCGGCGGCTGCGACGGCGACCAGAACATCGCCGGCCTGATCGCCACCAACGAGGCGACCTGCCAGAAGAACGTCAAGGTCGGCGACACCGTGATCGGCTACGACGCGGGAACGGTCCTCGGCGCGATCCAGGGCCAGATCGACAACATCGTCTGCGGGTTCAACGTGCTCATCCCGTGGCTCCTGGACTTCATCGGCAACATCTTCGGGCAGGCCACCGCGCGGATCGTCCATGTGCCGATCTTCAAGGACGGCCCGACCGGCGGCGGCTCGGTGAAGAACTACCAGATCCTCGGTTTCGCGCCCTTCGTCCTGACCGGCGGGAACATCGGGCTGATCACCACGCCGAGCTACCGCAACCTCCTGAACTGGTGCGCGTTCCCGCTCGACGTCACTCACCCGTGCCTGATCGGCTACTTCGTCCACGACTCCCTTGACGGCCCCTACGGGGGCTCCGCGAACTACGGGCTGACCAGCGTCGGCCTGGCCGGCTGACGGCCTGAGAACGATCGAGGAACCATGAACCGTCGGCTGTTGACCATCGTCGTCGCCCTCGTGCTCGCCGCGGTGGGCACCCTCGCGGTGCTCACCTACGTGCGGAGCGCGGACGACCGGGCCGTGGCGGGGAACAAGGCGGTGAGCGTGCTGGTGGCGGCGCGGGCCATCGCCCCCGGGACGCCCGTGGCCGCCCTCCAGCAGCAGGGCTACCTGAGGACCAGGAACTACCCGGCGAGCAGCGTCCCCGACGACGCGATCTCGCAGCTCACCGACGACCAGCTCCGCCTGGTGGTCGCCTCCTCGGTGCGGCAGGGCGGGCTGATCACCGCCTCGGTGATGGCGGAGCCGGGCTCCAGCCAGGCGTTCGTCATCCCCGAGGGGAAGATCGCGGTGACCGTCGCGCTGGACGAGGCGCAGCGGGTCGCCAACTTCGCCAAGCCGGGCACCAAGGTCGTGGTCTTCGTCGGGTTCAGCCGGGTCGTCACCAAGGGCACGGGAGACAGCAAGATCAGCAAGACCGAGGACATCGTCAAGATCATGATGGCGGACGTGCCGGTCCTGGCAGTGGGGGAGTCCGCCGCCAAGTCGGCCGACGCCGACAACACGGCCAACCGGAAACTGATCACGCTCGGGGTCACGCAGGAGCAGGGGGAGCGCCTGATCCTCGGGGCGACCGCCAACGCGCTCTACATGGGCCTGCAGACCGACTCGTCCGAGCTCAACGTGAAGAGCCCGGGCATCAGCAGCATCAAAGTCATCAACTGAGGTCGGAGGGCCAGATGCCGATCATCTGTGAACCGGACGAGAACGCCGCCCGCAGGCTGTCGGCCGGGTTCCGCGAGCACGGACGCGTCCTGCCCGATCTGCGGGCCGTCGCCGAGGCGCTCGCCGCGGACCCGGCGGAGGCCGTCGTGGTCGTCGGTCCCGGCGTGGACCTGCGGGCGGTGCTGGCGTTCGCCGCCGCGCGCCGCGGCGACCGGCCGGACCTCGGCATCGTGCTCGTCCGGGAGCGGCTCGACGTGGGCGTGATGGGCGAGGCGATGCGGGCCGGGATCCGGGAGGTGATAGCCGACCGGGACTTCCCCGCGCTCATGGACGCCTGCCGCCGCTGCTGGGAGGTCTCCCAGGAGGTGCAGGCCGGCCGCAGGGCCGCCGCTCCGGTCGCCGCGGGCAAGGACGGCCAGGTCGTCGTGGTCTTCGCGGCCAAGGGCGGCTGCGGCAAGTCGACGATCTCGACCAACCTGGCGGTCGCGCTCGCCGCCGACGGCAGGCACCAGGTCTGCCTGGTCGACCTCGACCTGGCCTTCGGCGACGTCGCGATCCTGCTGAGGCTGACCCCGCAGCGGACCATCGTCGACGCGATCCCGATGGTGGGCCGGATGGACGAGGTCGGCGTCCACTCCATGCTGGTCAAGCACGACTCCGGCCTGGCGACCGTGCTCGCACCCGTGTCGCCCGGAGAGGCGGAGAAGGTGTCGGGGGCGCTGGTCACCGAGCTGCTCGGCGTGCTCAAGAAGATGTTCGACGTCGTCATCGTCGACACCCCGTCGCAGCTCAGCGAGCACGTGCTCGCCGCCATGGACGTCGCCGACCGGCATCTGCTGCTGGCCGCGCCGGAGGTGACGGCGCTCAAGGGCCTCCGGGTCACCCTCGACATGCTGGAGCTGCTCGGCTACCCCGCCTCCGCGCGCACCTTCCTGATCAACCGCGCCGACATCCGGGCGGGCCTGTCGATGGCCGACATGGAACGGGTGATCGGGGCGCGGGTCGCCGTCCACGTCCCGCACAGCCAGGACGTCTCCGGCTCGATCAACCGGGGCGTCCCGATGGTCCTGGAGAGCCCCGGTCACCCGGTCAGCCAGGCCGTCCGCCAGGCCGCGGGCGTGATCGTCGACGGGGCCGCCGCCGTCGAGCAGCGCGGCAGGTTCCGGCGCGGCAGGGCGGCCAGGCGATGAGCAGCCTCGGCGAGCGCCTGGCCCGCCTCAACGCCCCCGAGATCGATCCCGGTCCCGAGGCCCCGGCCGCCGCCCTGGTCCCGGCGCAGAACCGGCGTTCCAGCCGTCCGGGCGACCCGTTCGCCGGCCTCAAGCGCCGGGTCCACCAGGCGCTCGTGGACACGCTCGGGCCCAAGCTGCACGACGCGAACCTGACGCCCGGCGAGCTGGAGCAGGCCGTCCGGTCGACGCTCCAGATGGTCCTCGACCAGGACGAGACCCCGCTGACGGTCATGGACAGGGCGCGGGTGGCCCAGGACGTCGCCGACGAGATCCTCGGCTTCGGCCCGCTGGAGCCCTACCTCAGCGACGCCGAGGTCACCGAGATCATGGTCAACGGTCCCGGCCAGATCTACGTGGAACGCGGCGGCCGGATCTACCTGGCCGAGGGCGCCTTCGCGGGCGAGGCCAGCCTGCGGCGCGTCATCGAGAAGATCGTCTCCAAGGTCGGCCGCCGGATCGACGAGTCCAGCCCGATGGTCGACGCCCGCCTCCCCGACGGCAGCCGCGTCAACGCCGTCGTCCCCCCGGTCGCCATCGACGGCTCCCTGCTGACGATCCGGAAGTTCTCGGCGGAGCCGCTGACCGTCCACGACATGGTCGGCTTCGGCACCGTCACCCCGCAGGTCGCCGAGCTGGTCGCCGCGTGCGTGCGGGCCCGGCTGAACATCGTCATCAGCGGCGGCACCGGCTCGGGCAAGACGACGACCCTGAACGTCCTGTCGTCGTTCATCCCGCCCGACGAGCGGATCGTCACCATCGAGGACGCCGCCGAGCTCCAGCTCCGCCAGGAGCACGTGCTGCGGATGGAGTCCCGGCCGCCCAACATCGAGGGCAAGGGCCAGGTCACCATCCGCGACCTGGTCCGCAACAGCCTCCGCATGCGCCCCGACCGGATCGTGGTCGGCGAGGTCCGCGACGGCGCCGCCCTCGACATGCTCCAGGCCATGAACACCGGCCACGACGGCTCCCTGACCACGGTCCACGCCAACAGCCCCCGCGACGTGCTGTCGCGGCTGGAGACGATGGTCCTGATGTCGGGCATGGAACTGCCGATCAAGGCCGTCAGGGAGCAGATGGCCTCGGCCATCGACCTGATCATCCACCAGGCACGGTTCAAGGACGGCGGCCGTCGCGTCACCCACGTGACCGAGGTCTCCGGAATGGAGGGCGACATCGTCACCCTGCAGGACATCTTCCTGTTCGACACCCGCGCGGGGGTGGACCAGAACGGCCGCTCCCTCGGCACGATGCGCTCGACCGGGCTGCGCCCCCGTTTCATGGCCAAGCTCGCCGACGTCGGCATCTCCCTCCCGCAGGAGATCTTCGGCTTCGAGAAGTCGCCGTGGTGACCCGCCACGTGGTGCTCGGCCTCGTCTTCGCCGGCATCTTCCTGCTGGTCGTCGGGTTCGGGATGCGCCGCCCCGCCGAGGAGCCCGACCTCGCCCAGCGCATCGACCTCTACCGGCCGGGGCTGCTGAGCCGCCGGGGCGTGGACGGCGAGGGCTCGGTCTCGACCGCCCTGCTGAGCCTCACCCAGCGGCTCATCGGGATGGCGGGCAAGGCCGAGCAGATCGCCGCCGACCTCGCCCGCGCGGGCTGGAAGCTCCAGCCGCACGAGTGGACCCTGATCCGCGGCATCGCCTGCCTGACGACGTCGATCGGGCTGTACTCCCTCACCGGCCGGATCCTCATCAGCGTCGTGCTCGGCGTCGCGGGGCCGTGGCTGGCCGCCAGGATCGTCCTCGCCGGTGCCCGCAACCGCAGGGTGACGGCCTTCTCCGACCAGCTCCCCGACGCCCTGTCGATGATCGCGGGCAGTCTCCGGGCCGGCTTCACCGTCTCCCAGGCGCTGGAGCGGATCGCCGACTCCGAGAGCCGGCCCCTGGGCACGGAGATGCTGCGCGCCCACGCCCAGACCAGGATCGGCGTCACCATCGAGGACGCCCTCGACCAGGTCGCCGCCCGGATGGAGTGCACCGACCTGACCTGGGTCGTGATGAGCATCCGGATCCAGCGCGAGGTCGGCGGCAACCTCGCCGACGTCATCGAGACGACCATGGACACGATGCGCGAGCGCAGCCGCCTGCGCCGCCACGTGCGGGCGCTGTCGGCCGAGGGACGCCTGTCGGCCTATGTCCTGATCGCGCTGCCGATCCTGCTGACCCTGGCGCTGATGGTGCTCAAGCCGGACTACATGGCGCCCATGTACACCACCGGGACGGGCCTGACGATGCTGCTCGCCGGAGCGGTGTCCATGGGCATCGGCTGGCTGTGGATCAGCCGAATGATCAAGATTGATCTCTGACATGAACGCACTGCTGCTCTACGGCGGCCTCGCTGCCATCGCGCTGGCCCTGGTCCTGCTGGTCGTCGCCGTCATCGGCGGCCGCCGCGCGCCCACCCCGATCGAGGCGGGCCTGTCGGCCATCGAACGCGACTACGCGGGCAAGCGGCCGCGGTCGCTGCTCGGCGGCCCTGCCGGCGAGCCGATCCTGATGGTCAGGTTCCGGGCGCTCGCCCTGCGGCTCTCCCCGCAGGGGGTGATCGAGAAGATGCAGGAGCGGCTCGACACCGCGGGCAACCCCGGCGGCTGGACGCCCGAGCGCATCCTGTCCTTCAAGGGGCTCGGTCTCGTCGGCGGGATCCTCCTGGCCGGGCTGATGGCGGCGGGCCGTCCCGGCTACGGTCCGCTCATGGCCGTGGCGTTCGCCGCCGCCGGGTTCTTCGGCCCCGACGTCCTGCTCTACAACGCCGGGCTGCGGCGCCAGGAGCTCATCAGGAAGACCCTGCCCGACGTCCTGGACCTGCTGTGCGTCAGCGTCGAGAGCGGTCTCGGCTTCGACGCCGCCCTCGCCCGCGTCGCCACCAACACGCGCGGGCCGCTGTCGCAGGAGCTCGTCCGGGTGATGCAGGAGATCCAGCTCGGCCAGTCCCGCGAGGACTCGCTCAAGGCCCTGGCCCTGCGCAACCGGGTGCAGGAGCTCAGGACCTTCGTCAACGCGATGGTGCAGGCGGCCGACCTCGGCATCCCGGTCGGGAAGGTCCTGCGCGAGCAGGCCAACGAGATGCGGGTCAAGCGGCGGCAGAACGCCGAGGAGAAGGCGCAGAAGCTCGCGGTGAAGATCACCGTCCCGGTCATCTTCTTCCTCTTCCCCGCCATGTTCCTGGTGCTGCTCGGGCCCGGGGTCATCAACTACCTCAACGGCGGGGTGCTGAAGTGACGGGGCCCGGCTGATGGGCTACGCGTTCGCGGCCGTGTTCGCGCTGGTCGGCTGGTGGCGCGGGCTGCGGCCGCTCGGCGACAACTCCTTCCTCACCCATCTGGCGACCGGCCGGTGGATCCTGGACCACGGCCTGCCGCGCGCCGACCCGTTCTCCTTCACCGCCCCCGGCGACCCGTGGGTGCTCCAGTCCTGGCTGGTCGAGCTCCTGTACGCCGGGCTCGACCGGTCCTTCGGCGGGTCGGCGATCCAGCTCCTCAACGCGGCGGCCGGAGCGGGCATCGGCTGGTCGGCCTACCGGCTGGCGCTGCGGCTGTCGGGAGACCGGGTGCGGGCGGCGCTGCTGACGGCCTCGGCGCTGTCGGCGTCGGTCTGGTTCTGGTGGGAGCGCCCGCTGCTGTTCGGGATCGCGTTCCTGCTGGCCCTGGTCTGGGCGGTCGAGTGCCCCGGCTCCCCGCTCGGCCGCAGGCCCCTGGTGACCCTGCCGATCCTGTTCTGGCTGTGGACGAGCAGCCACGGCACCTTCGCGCTCGGCTACGTCTACCTCGGCCTCCATCTGGCCGGGCGCTGGGCGGAGGGCGAACGCCCCTCGCTCCGGCACGGGCTGCTCCCCGCCGCGCTCCTCGCCTTCGCCGCGGGCTTCGCCAACCCCTACGGCTGGCGGCTCGTCGCCTTCCCCGCGAAGCTGATGGCCAGGGGGAGCGTCCTGGAGAACATCTCCGAATGGCAGTCGCCGAGCTTCCGCGTCCCGCTGGGCATGCTGCTCGCGCTCTTCCTCGGCCTGACCGTCGTGATCCTCGCGCGGACCCGGCCGGGCCGGCGGGACCTGCTGGTCGTGCTGCCGTTCCTGTTCCTCGCGCTGTGGGCGCAGCGCAACATCGCGCTCGCCCCGCTGGTGGTCCTGCCGGTGCTGGCCCGGCTCGTCGAGCGCGCGGAGACCCCGGAGCGCCGGGCCGGACGGCCGTTCGCGGTCACCGCGTCGGCCGCGGTCCTGGCGATCGCGGCCTCCTTCCTCGTGCAGTCGGCCTCCGCGCCCGCCTACGGGCTGGGCAGAAGCCCCGTGGCGGCGGTGCGGGCGGTCGAGCGGGAGGGCCTGATCGGGCGGCGGATCCTGACCGTCGACGCCTGGGGCTGCTATCTCATCTACGCCTACGCGGGACGTCAGCCGGTCTTCGTCGACGACCGGTTCGACCTGTACCCCGAGCGCGTCACCGGCGACTACCTGAAGCTGCTCGACGGCGACCGGGACTGGCGGGCGATCCTCGGCCGGTACGCCTTCGACGTGGTCGTGTGGCCGGAGGAGAAACCGCTGAGCGAGTACCTGGCCGCCGATCCCGGCTGGCGGCAGGTCTTCCGTGACGCCATGGCCGCCGTGTACGTGCGCACCCCGCCGTGACGGAGCTGTTCGCCGGGTCGTGGGCGGTCGCGGCGCTCCTGCACGTCTGGGCGCACCCCGCCTCGGCCGGGTTCACCGCCGCGCCGACCTGGACGGGCCTCGTGCACGTCCTGCTGGCGTTCGCCGCGCTCGCGGTCCTGCTGAGTCCCGGCCGGCGCGACCGGCTGGTCGTCCTGTGCGGGCTCCAGGTGCTCTCGGCCGCGATGGAGCTGCCCCGCCTCGGCAACCACTGGCTGCTCGCCGCGCTGGTCTCGGCAGCCGTCGTGACCACCCGCGACTTCGCGGCGCCCGCCCGGCTGGTCCTGCTCACCGCCTACTCCTTCATGGCCTTCTCCAAGCTGAACACCGGCTTCCTCGACCCGGCGGTGAGCTGCGGCCGGTTCTTCGCCGACGAGCTGGGCTCGTCCTACGGGCTGCCGACCCCGGGCACCGGGGCCGTGCCGTACCTGACGGCCGCCGTCGAGTGCGCGATCCCCGTGCTGCTGCTCGTGCGGCGCACCCGCGCCGCCGGGGTGCTCCTGGGGCTGGCCTTCCACGGGCTGATCTCGCTGGACCGCACCCATCTGTTCACCGACTTCAGCGCCGTGCTGTACGCGCTGTTCCCGCTGTTCCTGGCCGGCGTCCCCGACCGCCGTCCGCGCACCCTCCTGGCCGCGGCGGGGCTCCTCGTCGGCTTCGGGCTGTGGACCTTCCCCGGGGAGTGGGCGCGCAGCGCGGGACTGCTGTGGTGGCTGGTGGCCGCGGTCCCGGTGGCGGCGGCCGCAGTCCGGCACCGGGCACCGGCCGCCCTCGGGAGGCCGCACCGCGGGCTCATGGTCCTGCCGGTGCTCGCGCTGCTGAACGGCCTCACGCCCTACCTGGAGGTCAAGACGGCCTTCGGCTGGAACATGTACGCCAACCTCCGCACGGTCGCGGGCCGCTCCAACCATCTGCTCGTGCCCGCGACCCTGCCGCTGTCGGGAGCGCAGCGCCATCTGGTGGAGGTGATCTCCTCCGGCGATCCCGCGCTCGGGGAGTACGCCGCCACCGGGTACCTGCTGGCGGTGCCCCAGCTCCGCGCCTACGCCCGGATCCGTCCCGGCTCCGACCTCACCTACCGGCTCGACGGCGCCGAGCACCACGCGTCCCGGCTGGCAGGCGATCCCGTCCTCGGCCGTCCGCTCCCGTGGTGGCGGGAGAGGCTGCTGCCGCTGCGCGCCGTCGACCCCGGCCCGGGACCACGCTGCCAGTCCGGCTGGGGAGCCGCGGGCTGACGGCGCCGGGACGGCGGCTGGATCAGGACGGCCGCTGGATCCGGTAGCCCGCGGACTCCAGGGCCTTGACGGCGTCGTCCTGGAGACGTTCGGGCACGAGGACGAGGTCGGCGTGGAAGGTGGAGGCCACGAAGACCTCGATGCCCGCCGCGGCCAGGGGGGTGAGCAGCCCGGACAGGACGCCGGGGACGTCCAGGCCGTGGGCCTCGCCGTAGAAGCCCGTCCAGCGGTCGGCCGCGGTCCACGGGTCGGCCTCCCGGACGACCGTCAGCCCCTCGGGCGCGCGGACCAGGGCGATCCACTCGTCGTCCTCGGGGAACGCGGTGGCCGGGAGGTGGCCGATGGTGAAGGTGGACGGCACGATGCCCAGGGTCAGCATTCGAACACCCTATCCAATCGGCGTCAGGCGAGGGCGGTGCGCCGCATCACCGCGAACGCGGCCAGGTAGAGGACGGCGGCGACGATCAGCAGGAAGTGGTAGCCGGTGGCCAGCCCGATGTACTCCAGGCAGCCGCCGACCATCGCGCCCAGCAGGTTCGCCCCGAACGCGGTGGAGGCGTCGGCGGTCTCGGTGAAGCGCCGGGCGAAGATGATGTTCGCGGCGAAGATCGGCAGGAATGCGATCGTCACGGCGGCCACCGCCCGCACCGGGAGCGGGAGCTCCAGCAGCCAGGAGTTGGGGACCACCCAGGCCAGCACGAGGCCCGCGAGCAGGATCCCGAACATCACCGGGAGCGGTGGCGTCCGGAACCTGCGGGTCACCTCCACGGCCGCCAGCACCGCCACCAGGACGCCGCCGAAGACGATCGCGTTCACCACCCAGGTCGTGCCGAACAGCAGCGCGAACCCCGTGACGCTCTTCGTCTCCAGCAGCATGAACGCCGCACCGAGCAGGACCAGGTCGCCGTAGGGCCGCATCTTGCGGAACGGCCCGCCGAACAGCCGCACCACGATGACCGAGGCGGCCAGGATCAGGGCGAGCACGATCAGGTGCAGCGACGGGATCGAGGCGTCCTTGAGGTAGAGGAACGGCCGGTCGTCGGTGGTCGGCTCGACGAACGACTCGTCCGTCCAGACCGACTGGCACGCCTGGTCGGCCTGGGTGAGCCCGGCGGTCATGACGGCGAGCTGGCCGGCGGCCGAGGGGACGTCCAGGCAGGGGGCGTGGCCGAAGACCTTGTCGGCCGTCCCGGCGAGCCGGTCGACCAGCCAGCGCTCCCGGTAGAAGTTGTACATGGAGAACGCGCCGCCCGGCTTGAGGTGGTCGCGGGCGGAGGCGAAGGCCTCCCTGGTGAACAGGTAGGACTCCAGCCGCAGCGCGCCCTGGCCCGGCACGAGCGTCAGGGAGTCGGGCAGCGCGAAGATGATCAGGTCGTACTTGCGGTCGGTCGAGGACAGGAACGCCCTGCCGTCGTTGATGTGGGCGTGGACCCTCGGGTCGCCGTAGGGCTTGTCGGGGTTGCGCTGGACGCCGATGCCCTTGAGCCGCGGGTCGATCTCGACCGCGTCGACCCGGGTCGCGCCGTTGCGCAACGCGATGGCGGCGTCGGTGCCGCTGCCCGCGCCGACGATCAGGACGTCCTTGTGCGGGTTGGCGGGCGTGCGGGCGTAGGGGTAGCCGTAGAAGGGCGACTCCTGGAGCCGGTAGTTCGCGTCCGAGACGCTCTGGTGCGGCACGCCGTTCGCGGTGATCTGGGTGCCGGGGTGGCCGTCCCACATCCCGCTCGTCCAGGTGATCTTGCTGTAGGGCGACCAGAGGGTCTGGGCGGCGATCGACTCGCCCGCCAGCAGCGCGACCAGCGCGAGCGCGGGGGTGATGACGAGCAGCCGCTCGATCAGGTTGTCCGGCGCGAGCAGCCACAGGTAGAGCCCTGCGGCGATGACGCCCCACACGACCGGCGGCGCGTACAGGAACGACAGCGCGGTGAAGGCGCCGATGCCCAGCAGGCTGCCGACAAGGTCCCAGCGGTAGGCGTCCAGGCGGGACAGCCGCTCGAAGCACTCCCCGACGATCTGCGCCGGTCCCATGAGGATCGTCGCGACGGCCAGGAAGATGACCGGCAGGACCGTCCAGGCGGGCGGCCCCTCGATCGAGACGGCCGTGAAGTAGATGAGGTCGCTGCCCGACCGGTTGATCGTCACCGGGTACTTCAGCACCAGCCCGACGAGCAGGGCGAGGATCATCAGCGACAGGATCGGCTTGCCCGGGTTCCTGGACGCCCGCAGGAATCCGACCCCGATCCCGAGGAACGACCCCAGCAGGACGAAGTTGCTGAAGTAGGCGAGGTGGACCACGTTCGACCCGGTCCACCGGATCAGGGCCAGCTCGAGGAAGAGCATCAGCGCGCTGCTGCCCACCAGTCGGCGCTTGACCGAGTTCGAGTTCTCCACGGTCACGGTCGGCTCGTCGGTGAGCGACATATACGGTCCTCGCTGGGGGAGTCGGGGGCCTGCTACCAGGGAAAGAAACGTACCGTTACCGGCCGGAACTTCGGTAGTGCGTACACGCGCGCGGGTAAACGAACTCTCAATTCGGCTGCGTCATCACTCTCTGTGTTCCTAACCTTCGGATGTCTTGACAGTCCCAGGTCAGAGAGGTTCCCCCACATGCCGGACATGGCGGCAGAGAAGCGGTATCGGGAGTTGGTCAGGCTGTCGTACCTGATCCTGCCCGGAGACGGGTCGCGGGAGGTCCGGCTGGCCCTCGCGCGGCGGATCGTCGACCGGAACCTGCCGCGCAGGCCGGTGAGCGGCCGGACCTACTTCGAGGCGCGTCAGCGGGTCCTGCGCCAGTCGCTCCATCCCTCGCGGCGGCTGCGGATCCGGCTCGTCCCGTGGCAGCGCGGGCTGCCCGCGGCGGTCCCCGGCAATCCGGCGCTGGCCGCCCTCGAACCGGGCGAGCGCGTCACCTACGTGCTGCGCAGGGTCGCCAAGCTGCGCCGGTACATCGTCCGCGACCTGCTCGTCGACCTCGGGGTCGGTGATCCGCAGACGCTGCTGACCCGGGTCGAGGAGATGCCCGACCTCGACGTGCTGGCCCCCGTCAACGTCGGCAAGCGCCGCAGGTTCCGGCGCTCCCGCGTCCCGCTGCTGGTCGCCACGGCGCTGACCTGCGCGCTCGTGGCGGCCGTCGAGGTCGAGGAGCACAGCCACTCGGTCGCGGCCGCGCGGGCCACCCACCACCCGACGCCCGCCCCGGTGCGGCCGACGAAGGCACCCCTGCCCGTCCCGCCGGCCGAGACCGTCTACTGGAAGGGCACGCTGCCCGCCAAGGGCGGCGCGGCCGAGCTGCGCTGCCGCAGGGAGACCCTGCCGGACGGCACCGTGCGCCAGGCCGGGATCCTCATCGTGAGGAAGGTCAGGTTCGTGGCGAGCGAGTGCGCGGACGGCGCCACCGGCCTGTGGTGGAAGGCCCCGTCGCAGCGCTGGTACTACCTGGCCGCCGCCCGGCCCGGACTCCAGGTGAAGCTCGCCGGGGTCAAGCGCAAGGGCGCGCTGGCCTACGTGAAGGGGACCAAGGCGAAGAAGACGCCCCTGCGGAAGCCGGTGCTCACCACGGTGGCGGTGAAGGCAGGCGGCACGACCTGAGCCCAGTCAGTCGGCACTTACTCGGGGATGGCACACTGTCCTCGTAAAAGCCGGATGAACGCGAAGGGGTGTGGGGTCATGGGTCCGCTTTCAGGGGTCCGGGTGATCGAGCTGGCCGGGATCGGTCCCGGCCCGTTCGCCGCGATGGTGCTGGCCGACCTCGGCGCCGAGGTCATCCGGGTCGACCGGCCGGGCCGGGGCGGAGCGGGCCCGGCGGCCAACGCCGACCTGTCCAACCGGGGCAAGCGCTCGGTGGCCGTCGACCTCAAGAGCGACGCGGGCCGCGAGGTGGTGCTCCGCCTGATCGACCAGGCCGACGTGCTGATCGAGGGATTCCGCCCCGGCGTCACCGAGCGGCTCGGCCTCGGCCCCGACGAGTGCCTCAAGCGCAACCCCAAGCTCGTCTACGGCCGGATGACGGGCTGGGGCCAGGAGGGCCCGCTCAGCCAGCTCGCCGGGCACGACATCGGCTACATCGCGATCACGGGCGTCCTGCACGCGATCGGCCGCAGGGGCGGCCCGCCCCAGGTGCCGCTGAACCTGCTCGGCGACTTCGCCGGCGGCAGCATGTACCTCGTCGTCGGGATCCTGGCGGCCCTGCTGGAGTCGACGCGCAGCCGCCAGGGCCAGGTCGTCGACGCCGCGATCGTCGACGGCGCCGCCCACCTGTCGACCTTCATCCACGCCTTCATGGCCTCCGGCACCTGGACGACCGAGCGCGGCACCAACCTGCTCGACACCGGAGCGCCCTTCTACGACGTCTACGAGACCTCCGACGGCGAGTACATGGCCGTCGGCGCGATCGAGTCGCAGTTCTACGCCGAGTTCCTGCGCCTGCTCGAGGTCGACCCCGCCGAGGCCGGTCAGTTCGACTTCGCGAACTGGGAGAACAACCGGGCCCTGTTCGCCTCGCGGTTCAAGGCGAAGACCCGCGACGAGTGGGCCCAGGTCTTCCTCCCCTCCGACGCCTGCGTCGCCCCGGTCCTCAGCCTCGAAGAGGCCAAGACCCACCCCTACAACGCCGCCCGCGACGTGTTCGTCACCGGCCCCGACGAGCGCCTCCAGCCGGCCCCCGCCCCCCGCTTCTCCCGGACGCCCGGAGAGATCACCCGGCCGCCGTCCATCGGCGGCGCGCACTCCCGCGAGATCCTGACCGAGCTCGGTTTCGCGGACGTCGACGAACTGATCGCCTCGGGCGCTGTCGCCGAGGGCTGAGGATCCGGTTGACTCAGGACATGTCATTGCTGCGCGGCCTGCGGGTGCTCGAGGTGTCCTCCTTCGTGGCCGCGCCGCTGGGCGGGATGACCCTGGCCCAGCTCGGCGCCGAGGTCGTCAGGGTCGACCCGATCGGCGGCGCCGCGGACACCCACCGGTGGCCCCTGGACGAGCACGGCGCCTCGCTCTACTGGGCGGGCCTGAACAAGGGGAAGCGCTCGATCGCGGTCGACCTGCGCTCGTCCCCCGGCCGTGAGCTGGTCACCCGGCTGGCGGCCCAGGCCGGGGTGGTCCTCACCAACGCGCCCTGGCCGTCGTACGAGGACCTGCGGGCCCGCCGTCCCGGGCTGATCCACGTCGCGATCGAGGGGCATCCGGGAGGGCGTCCCGCGGTCGACTACACCGTGAACGCCGAGACCGGTTTCCCCATGGTCACCGGGCTCGGCGGCGAGCCCGTCAACCACGTGCTGCCCGCCTGGGACGTGGCCTGCGGGCTGTACGCGGCGGTCGCGATCCTCGCCGCCGACCACCACCGCCTGCGCACCGGGAACGGCCGCGCCATCAGGATCGCCCTGTCCGACGTCGCCCTCGCGACGGCCGGCAACCTCGGCTTCCTGGGCGAGGCCGAGCTGAACGGGGTCGACCGGCCGCGCATCGGCAACCACCTGTACGGCGGGTTCGCCCGCGACTTCACCTGCTCCGACGGGCGCCTGATGCTCGTCACCCTCACCCGCCGCCACTTCGACGCGCTGATGAAGGCGACGGGCGCCACCGAACGCGCCGCCGAGCTGGAACGCCTGGTCGGCGCCGACTTCGGCGAGGACGGCGACCGCTACCGGCATCGCGAGCCGCTCGCGGCGCTGGTCGAGCCGTGGTTCGCGGCCCGCACCCTGGCCGAGGCGGGGGAGGCCCTCGACCGCACACCGGTCCTGTGGTCGCCCTACCGGACCTTCCGCGAGGTCCTCGAGCACGACCACGACCTGCTGACCGAGATCGACCAGCCGGGCATCGGCCGCCACCGGGTGCCGGGCTCGCCGATCGACTCCGGCGGCGACCGCGGCGCCCTCCCCGCACCGCTCCTCGGTCAGGACGCCGACCTCGTCCTGACCAGGCTCGGTCTCGCTCCCGCAGACATAGAACGCCTCAAAAAGGACGGCACGGTCGGGTGACTTGCCCAGGTTCCCGGCGAATGGAAGGGAACCGGCCTGTATAACTGAGCCGTCTGACCGGGAAACCCCCGCCCGCAGCAGGAGGACTCGTTGTACCAGCCGCCGTCGACCCCGCCGCCTCCCGGGTACTACCAGTACCCGGCGCAGCCTCCGCGCCGCAGCAGGCTCCCGCTCGTGCTCGGGATCGTCGCCGGGTTCGTCCTGCTGGCCGTGCTGGGCGGCGTGGGCTTCTACGTCCTGAAGAAGGGCTCCTCCTCCTGCGGCAAGGACGGGGTCACCCTCAACGTCGCCTCCTCGCCCGAGAAGTTCGGGATCATGAAGGACCTCGCCAAGGCTTACAGCGGGCGGAAGGTCGGCGGGACCTGTGTGACCGTCTCGGTCGTCACGAAGTCCTCGGGGGAGGCGATGGCGGCGCTGGCGCGGGGCTGGAACGTGACCACCGACGGCCCCCAGCCCGACGTGTGGTCGCCCGCCAGCTCCGGCTGGGTGAGCCTGCTGCGCCACCGGATCGAGAAGAACGGCACCATCGACATGGTCCCGCAGGACGCGCCGGGGATCGCGGTCGCACCGCTGGTCATCGCGATGCCGCGGCCGATGGCGCAGGCCATGGGGTGGCCGAGCAAGGCCATCGGCTGGCGCGACGTGCTGAACCTCGCGACCGACACCCGCGGCTGGGGCGCCTACGGGCACCAGGACTGGGGCCGGTTCCGGCTCGGCAAGACCAACCCGAACTTCTCCACCTCGGGCCTGAACGCCACCATCGGCGCCTACTTCGCCGCGACCGGCAAGTCCGACGACCTGTCCGCCGCCGATCTCCAGCGCGGCGACGTCAAGGGCTTCGTCCGGGGCGTCGAGTCCTCGGTCGTCCACTACGGCGACACCACCTTGACCTTCCTCCAGGGCCTCCAGCGCGCCGACGACGCGGGCCAGGGCCTCAGCTACGTGTCGGCCGTGGCCGTCGAGGAGATGTCGGTCTACTACTACAACCAGGGCAACCCGACGGGCGACCCGGCGTCGGCGGGCAAGCACGCCAAGCCGAAGGTCCCGCTCGTCGCGGTCTATCCCAAGGAGGGGACGCTGGTCTCCGACCACCCGTACGTGGCGCTGAAGTCGATGGACCCCGGCAAGCAGCCGCTGGCCGCCGACTTCCTCACCTACCTGCGCGGCGAGAAGGCGCAGGCCAGGTTCGCCGAGGACGGTTTCCGCGGTTACGACAACAAGGTCACTCCGGTCACGACCGAGTCCAACGGCCTGCTGCCCAACCAGCCGGCCAAGATGATCGCCCCGCCCGCTCCGGCCGTCATGGACGAGGCCCTCGCGAGCTGGGAGTCGCTGCGCAAGCGCTCCAACGTCCTGTGGGTCGTGGACGTGTCCGGCTCGATGAAGGAGCAGGTCCCCGGCACCGGCAAGTCGCGGATGGAACTGGCGAAGGTCTCGCTCGCCAAGGCCATGGACCAGTTCATCGGCGCCGACAAGGTCGGGCTGTGGGAGTTCGCGACCAGGCTCGACGGCTCGCGCGACTACCGGCCGCTCGTCCCGGTCGGGCCGATCGCCTCGAACAAGGACGCGCTGAAGGCGAAGATCTCCGGGCTGACCCCGAAGACCGACACCGGCCTGTTCGACACCTCCCTGGCGGCGTTCCAGTCCATCCGCGACGCCAAGGACCCCGGCGCGATCAACTCGGTCGTCCTGCTCACCGACGGCATGAACGACGACCCCGGCTCGGTCTCCCTGAACGACCTGCTGTCCAAGCTCGACGGCGAGAGCGGAGTCCGGCTGTTCACCATCGGGTTCTCCGCGGGCGCCGACCAGGCGGGCCTCAAGAAGATCGCGGAGGCGACGGACGCGAAGGCCTACGACGCCAGCGACGCCGCGACCATCGACAAGGTCATGTCCAACGTGACGTCCAACTTTTAGCATTCCCCTGCAACGCGGTGTGCTCGTCTGATTACCTAAGGGAGTCAGGCGGGCACGCCTTTGCGATCAGGGGGAGGGCCATTGCACGCGTCACCACGACGCCCGCTCCGGCCCTCGCGGCTCGGATGGGCGTTCGGGCTGTGCGCGGCGATCGCCACCGCCGGAGTCCTGCTGAGGCTCGAGGGCGACGCCTGCGCCTTCGCCGTGAAGCGGCCCGCCGCCGCCGTCAAGGCCGTCACGGTGAAGGACAACAGCGGCCGGGCGATCTACTACGTGGCCGTTGACGGCTCCATGCGCTGCTCGTTCGGCAGTGTCCCCGCGGACGGGCTCTACGCCTCGCTGTCGGCGCACGACTACGGCACCGCCGACGTCTGCGGCGCCTACCTCGACGTCTTCGGTCCCGGCGGCACCAAGGTCCGGGTCCAGGTCATCGACCGCTGCCAGGGCTGCTCACCCGGCACCCTCGACATCGGCAGGACGGCCTTCGGGCGGCTCGCGCCGATCGGCAGGGGCCGGATCGACGTGCGGTGGCGCCAGGTGCGCGACCCGTTCGCCAGCGCGCCGAGGCTGGCCTTCCGGATGAAGGCGGGCTCCGACCCCGACTGGCTGGGCCTGCTGGTCCTGAACCACGCCAACGGGCTGAGGAGCGTCGAGGTGCGGTCGGGCGACGGCTGGCGTCCGCTGCGGCGCGGGCTGGACAACCACTGGGCGCTGTCGCGGCCGGGCGCGGGGCCCTTCACCGTCCGGGTCACCGACGTCTACGGCAACCGCCGCGAGATCACATCGGTGCGGCTGGCGCCGGGCGAGACCCAGCGCAGCAAGGTCCAGATGTACGACGGCCCGGCCAGACCGATGGCCACCACCCAGACGAGCATTCCCTCCCCGCCGCCCTCGGCCGTCGAGCCGAGCCCCTCGCCGCCGCAACGGGAGTCCCCCCGCTGCGGCTGAGTGAAGGGCACTCGGCCCGGGGGGAGGTGGAGGAGTCGTGCGCGGTGACTCCTCCACCTCCCCTCGGGCCGAGCGTCGTTCTCAGGTGCCGAACGGGACCGAGGTGCACAGGGCGCGGCCGCCCGCGGTTCCCGTGCCCGGGTCGGTGGCCTCGGCGTGGACGACGACCGACCCCGCGGCCCCGGCCGGGATCGTCCAGGGCCGGAAGGTCTTCGACCGGGCCCTGCCGCGGGCGTCGACGGTGAAGTCGAGCCAGATCTCCTTCTCCTCCAGGGTCGTGCCCGCCGGGTTCTGATAGTGCGGACCGGCGGCCGCCGGATCGTCCGTGCAGGGCTTGACGTGGACGTGCGCGCCGAACGACCTGCCGCGGGCGGACTCGGGCAGGTTCCACAGGCGCATGCGGATAGCGGTGCCGTCCCGGCCGGACCTGACGGTGATCGTGAGCCGGGTGCCGTCGAAGACGTGGTCGTAGACGTGCCCGGGGCCCTCGACGGTGCGGCCGCAGGCCTGCGCGGACGTGCCGGCGGTGAGGACCGCGGCGCCCGCGAGGGCGGTCGTGGCCAGAGCACGCCCGGTGATCTTGCTGAACATGACTCCTCCTGTACGCGAAAATGGGTGACCCTAAGAACCTAGAGCGTCACGCTCGGTGATGTGCGGGGTTCGCGCTCGCGGCCTCGATCGCCGGGCCGCTAAGCTGCACACCGAGCAATCGCTTGGTTGATGGGAGGCGCCGTGCCGCGCGGGATCTACCTGCTCGAAGAGGTCGAGTTCCATCCGATGAACTCGCGCAAGCCGCTGGAGTACCTGCAGTGGCTGACCCGGTACAAGCAGGAGGACGAGGCGCTCTATGGGTCGGGGGAGTCGGAGCTCACCGCGGGCAAGTCGGTGCGCTCCAGCGACATCGACCTCGTCGGGGCCTTCTACGCCGTCGGGATCACCGGGCATCCGCAGTTCAAGGTCGTCACGCTCTGGGACTGCCGCGGCGGGTGGGACGGCGGCTGGCGCCAGATGATGGACATCTACGCCGGGGTGAACGAGCGGCTGTTCCTGTCCGACATCGACGACCTCCGGCACACCGCCTACTCCCGGCCGCTCGGCGCCGCCCCGCACAGCCCGGCGCTGGCGGACGTCGTCGCCGAGGGCTACGGGACGCCCTTCTACGTCTTCGAGAGCGCGACCGTCCGGCCGGGCGCGGCCCTGGACTACCTGGCGGCCGTCCGGGAGGAGCGGGCCCCGGTGCTGGCCGAGCACGGGCAGCGGCTCATCGGCGCCTACGAGGTCCAGTTCTGCGACACCGAGGTCGTCACCTTCTGGGGCACCTCGCTGGACGACCATCTCGCGCTCCAGCGCTCCCGCGACGCCGCGCTCGGCCTCGACGACGAGGCGGAGGCCGACGAGCGGCTGGTGACCTGGCGGACCAGGGCCCGTGACTTCCTCGACGGCGGCTGGCGCGAGAACCTCCTCGCACCCTTCCCCGGCTGCAAGCTCGCCCCGCGCCCGGAAGCGGGAGCCGGCGGAACCTGAGCGGACGGCGGAAAGGGCCCTCCCGGCGCCGTTGCCGGAAGAGCCCTTCCCGTCTTGTCCGTGACTAGAACTCGTCGTTGAGCCTGGCCACCAGCGCGTTGTACTCGTCCCAGAGTTCCTGGGGCAGGTGCTCGCCGAACGACTCCAGGTGCGCGGGCATCAGCGACGCCTCCCGCTTCCAGGTGTCGCGGTCGGCGGACAGGAGCAGGTCGAGTTCACGGCCGTCGATCTTGAGGCCCTCGAGGTCGAGCGCGGCCGCGGTCGGGGTGACGCCGATGGCGGTCTTGGTGCCGTCGGCGGTGCCCTCGAGCCGCTCGATGATCCACTTCAGGACGCGGCTGTTCTCGCCGTAGCCCGGCCAGAGCCACTTGCCGCCCTCGTCCTTGCGGAACCAGTTGACGTAGTAGATCCGGGGGAGCTTCTCCTGGTCGGCCGAGGCGCCCATCTTCAGCCAGTGCTTGAAGTAGTCGCCCATGTTGTACCCGCAGAACGGGAGCATCGCGAACGGGTCGTAGCGCAGCGACCCGACGGTGCCCTCGGCGGCGGCGGTCTGCTCGGAGGCGATGTTCGCCCCCAGGAAGACGCCGTGCTGCCAGTCGAACGACTCCGTGACCAGGGGTACGGAGGTCGCCCGGCGGCCGCCGAACAGGATCGCCGAGATCGGGACGCCGTTGGGGTCCTCCCACTCGGGCGCGATGATCGGGCACTGTCCGGCCGGCGTGGTGAACCGGGCGTTGGGGTGCGCGGCGGGCGTGCCGGACTCCGGCGTCCAGTCGTTGCCCTTCCAGTCGGTCAGGTGCGCGGGGGGCTCGTCGGTGAGGCCCTCCCACCACACGTCACCATCGTCGGTGAGGGCGACGTTGGTGAAGATCGAGTTGCCCCAGAGGGTCTTGATCGCGTTGGCGTTGGTGGTCTCACCGGTGCCCGGCGCGACACCGAAGAAACCGGCCTCGGGGTTGATCGCGTAGAGACGGCCGTCCTCGCCGAAGCGCATCCAGGCGATGTCGTCGCCGATGGTCTCGACCTTCCAGCCCGGGATCGTGGGCTGGAGCATCGCCAGGTTGGTCTTGCCGCACGCCGACGGGAACGCGGCCGTGACGTACTTGACCTCGCCGGACGGCGGGGTGAGCTTCAGGATGAGCATGTGCTCGGCGAACCAGCCCTCGTCGCGGGCCATCGTCGAGCCGATGCGCAGGGCGAAGCACTTCTTGCCCAGCAGGGCGTTGCCGCCGTAGCCGGAGCCGAAGGACCAGATCTCGCGCGTCTCGGGGAAGTGGGAGATGTACTTCTCCTCGTTGCACGGCCACGCGACGTCCGCCTGGCCGGGCTCGAGGGGCGCGCCCACGGTGTGGACGGCCTTGACGAAGGAACCGCGCTCCTCGATCATCCGCAGCGCCGGGTCGCCCATGCGGGTCATGACCCGCATCGAGACCGCGACGTAGGGGGAGTCGGTGAGCTCGACGCCGACCTGGGAGATGGTGCCGCCCAGGGGGCCCATGCAGAACGGCACCACGTAGAGGGTGCGGCCCTTCATGACGCCGTCGAAGATCTCACCGAAGGTCGCCCGCATCTCCGCGGGGGCCTTCCAGTTGTTGGTGGGGCCCGCGTCGGCCTCCTGCTCGGAGCAGATGAAGGTGCGGGACTCGACCCGGGCGACGTCGCGCGGGTCGGATGCGGCATAGAAGCTGTTGGGGCGCTTCTCGGCGTTGAGGCGCTTGAAGGTTCCCTGCTCGACCAGCAGATCGGTCAGGCGGGTCCACTCCTCGTCCGAGCCGTCGCACCACACGACGTTCTCGGGCTTCGTGAGCGAAGCGATCTCGCCCACCCAGTCGATGAGTTCCTGGTTGGTGGTCGGGGCCGGTTTGAGACCGGGGACCTGCTCGGACAACGCCTTACTCCTCACACGCGCTTCGTGGTTCTACGCATCGTGAACGACAACCACAGGGTTTGGCTAATTGGCACAGACCAATGCGTTACTTTCTGGAAACATCCTCTCACGCAGAAAAATCTTCAGAGTTCTGCCAGACGAGCGACAACCGGCCGGAAGGCCTGCAGGTCTTCCTCGTTGTGCAGGACGAAGTACGAGATTCCCAGTTCTTCGCGCCATCCACGCACTGTGTCGCAGATCTCATCAAGGGAGCCCACGAGGACCTGAGGGGTTCCCACCTGCGCGGACGGGTTGGCGGCGCTCCATTGGGCGGGGTCGGAGCCGAGCCCGATCTGCAGCACGGAGGTGCCGAGTTCGATGTCGGGGAAGCGTTCTCCGGCGGCCTCACGCATTATGTCAATCTTCTTAAAAAAGGCCGCTCGACCGCTGTCTGTGAGATCCGGACCGGCCCCATCGGCACGGACGCGCATCGTAAGGTTGACGATATCGGCCTCTCGCGCGGCCAAGGCCAGCATCTTCGGTCCGCCGCCGCCCAGCATGATTCGGGGACCGCCTTCCGAAATTGGTATAGGCATTTGGTCTAGACCATTGATGGCGTAATGCTCACCTTGGAATGTGAAGGGACCGCCGCGCCAGAGCCCTTTCATCACACGGAGGGACTCGGCGAGCCGGGCGATCCTGACGCCGGGGGGATCGAGGATCAGGCCCGCCCGCTCGTAGTCGTGGGCCATCCAGCCGGTTCCCAGGCCGAGTTCGAGCCGTCCTCCGGACAGGATGTCGATCGTCGCGGCCTCCTTGGCCAGGACGGCCGGATGGCGGAAGTCGTTGGCGAAGACCAGGGTGCCGACCTTGAGCGTGGTGGTGGCGCATGCGGCGGCCGTCATGGCGGCGACGGGGGAGAAGCGGGGGCCGACCAGGTGGTCGGGGACCAGCAGGGTGCTGAAACCGTCGTCCTCCAGCCGCCGGGCCTTGTCGGCCCACTCCCTGCCGCTGCCGGCCATGCGCAGGACGGCGCCGAATCTGAACGTGCGGGGCATGGCCCCTCCTTGCTCGAGTCTGGTGGAACAAGCGCTTGCTTTACCATGCCCGTGGTCCGAGACTGGGGCAATGCCTCTCGCCGTACGTTCCGTCACCGAGGACGAGGTCGCGTTCTTCCAGGAGAACGGGTGGGTCCACCTGCCCGGGCTGCTCCCCGCCGGCGACGCCGCCCGGCTGCGGGAGATCGCGACCGTGCGGCTGGACTCACGGGAGAGGGAGCGGCGGTCGGCGGTCGACCGGGCCTTCGGCCAGTCGCGGGACATCGCCGAGTCCGATCCGCTCTTCCGCGAGCTGGCGCTGTCGCCCGTCCTGGGCCGGTCGGCCGCGCGGCTCCTGCACGGGGTCGCCGAGGTGCGCGTCCAGGTGACGAACCTGCTGGTCAAGGAGCCGGACGGCGGCCACGGCCCGACCGTCTTCCACCAGGACTTCCCGTGGATGCCCATGGACCGCTCGGCGATGCTGACCTTCTGGCTGGCCCTGGCCGACGTCCCCGCCGCGATGGGGTCGCTGCGCTTCCGCACCGGCTCGCACCGGCACGGGCTGCTCGGCCGCAGCTTCGTCCGGGACGGGGACGACCAGCCGAGCCAGCACCCGTGGCTGACGGACCTGCCGTTGTCGGACCCTCTGGACCTGGCCGCGGGTGACGCGACGGTCCACCACGCGCTGACCGTCCACGGGTCGGGGGAGAACCGCCGCGACACCCGCAGGCTGTCGTTCACCGCCACCTACTTCGACGCGGACGCCCTCTACACCGGAGCGCCCTACGGCCAGACCGACGGTCTCGGCCTCACGGTGAACCGGCCGTTCGACCACCCCAAATTCCCCAAGGTAGGCACATGATCGAGACCGTGCGGGGCCCCGTCGAGGAACCGGGCGCCGTGCTCATGCACGAGCACGTCTTCGGGCTGAGCCCGGAGATCCTCTGGAACTGGCCGGACGTCCCCGAGGGCTGGGACCTGGAGACCTGCGCGCGCGACGCCGCCGCCAAGCTCGACGCGGTGAAGGCCCTCGGCATCGACACCATCGTCGACCTGACGGTCATCGGCCTCGGCCGCTACGTCCCGGCCGTCCAGCGGGTCGCCGAGCTGACCGCGGTGAACATCGTCGCCGCGACGGGCCTCTACACCTACGACGAGCTGCCGCAGTACTTCGGCAACCGCGGCCCCGGCACCCTGTTCGGCGGGGACGACCGGATGGCGGAGTTCTTCGTCCGCGACATCACCGAGGGCATCGGCCGGACGGGCGTCAAGGCGGGCATGCTGAAGTGCGCGACCGGCAAGCAGGGCATCGTGCCGGGCGTCGAGCGGGTGATGCGGGCCTGCGCCCGGGCGCACCGCGAGACCGGGATCCCGATCACCACGCACAGCGAGTCGTCGGTCCGCAACGGGCTCGACCAGCAGAAGCTGCTGCGCGAGGAGGGCGTGGACCTGCGCCGGGTCGTCATCGGGCACGCGGGCGACTCCACCGACCTGTCCTATCTGCGCGAGCTCGCAGACAACGGCTCCTACCTCGGCATGGACCGGTTCGGCATCGAGTTCACCTCCTTCGCCGACAGGGTCGCGACCGTCGCCGAGCTGTGCCGTCTCGGCTACGCCTCCTCGATGGTCCTCGGCCACGACTCCTACTGCTTCAACGACCGCTTCGAGTGGGACGTCATCCGCGAGCGCCATCCGAACTACCACCTCGGGCACATCTCGAACGACGCCGTCCCCGCCCTGCTGGAGCTGGGCGTGACCCGCGAGCAGCTCGACCTGATGTTCGTGGGGAACCCGCGCCGCGTCCTCACCCCCGTAGCGCCCTACTAGGAGCACCGATGCGAGCCAGCGACTTCGACGTCACCGCCGACTGGCATGTCCAGAACCCCTATCCCTTCCTGGCGGAGCTGCGCAGGGACCGTCCGGTGTTCTGGAGCGAGCACCTGCGGATGTGGGTGCTGACCAGGTACGAGGACGTGCGCGCGGCCTACCGCGACCATGCCGTCTTCTCCTCCAGGGGGTCGCTGACGATCTCCCGCACCCTCACCGAGGAGGTACGGCGGGAGCTCGGCGACCACCAGTCCTTCCTCGACAACTTCTCCGCCAACGTCGACCCGCCGCAGCACACGAGGATGCGCGGGGCCATCTCCAGGGCGTTCACCCCGCGGGCGGTCGCCCGGCTCGGTGACCACTTCCGCGCCCAGGTCGACGCCGTCCTGGACGAGGTGGTCCCGCTGGGGACCACCGACCTGGCCGCGACGATCGGCCATCTGCCCTCGGCCCGTCTCGCGGCGGTCTTCATCGGGGTGCCGCCGGAGGACGAGGAGCACGTCAAGCACTCGGTGACGTCCTGGTTCCAGCTGTTCCTGTCGCGGCAGCCGCCGGAACGCCAGCTGGAGCTGGCCAAGGACTTCCTCGGCTACCTCGGGTACGTGGACCGTCTCGTCACCGCCCGCACCGCGGAGCCGCGTGAGGACTTCGCCTCGCTGATGGCCGCGATGATCCCGCACGAGCTGTCGCACCGCGAGGTCGTGGAGACCATCAGCGCGCTCCTGCTCGGCGGCAACGACACCGTCCCCAACCAGATCGGCAACACGATCCTGCGGCTCATGCGCGAACGCGACGTCTGGGACGAGCTGTGCGCCGACCCGTCCCTGATCCCCGGGATGATCGAGGAGTCGTTCCGGATCGACGGGGCCAGCCTCGGCAGCTTCCGCATCCCCACCCGCCCCGTCACCCTGCACGGCGTGACGATCCCCGCCGGGGTCGAGGTGATGCTCAGCACCGACTCGGCCGCCCACGACGAGACCGTCTTCCCCGATCCCGAGCGCTTCGACGTCCGCCGCGCCAACGCCCGCGACCACATGGTGTTCGGGTACGGCGTCCACCACTGCGTGGGCGCCGCGCTGAGCCGCCTCAAGATGGAGATCGCCTTCCAGCAGTTCACGACCCGGCTGCCCTCGATGCGGCTCGTGCCCGGTAGCTCTCCCGTCTTCAAGAAGTCCCTTGTGGGCAGGGGGCTCACCACCCTCCAGGTCGAATGGGATGAAAGATGAGACTCCAGAACAAGGTCGCGATCGTCACGGGCGCGGGCAGCGGCATCGGCAGGGCCGCCGCCCTCCGGCTGGCGAAGGAGGGGGCGAGCGTCGTCGTGGCCGACCTCCATCCCCGCAACACCGCCGATCTGATCGTCAAGGACGGGGGAGCGGCCGTCGCGACCGTCACGGACGTCTCCGACGAGGACGCCGTCCGCGCGATGGTCGCCACCGCGCTCGAGCGGTTCGGCCGGCTCGACGTCCTGCACAACAACGCCGCCGCCCTCGGCCGCGAGACCTATGGCCGCGACCTCGACCTGGAGAACCTCGACCTGGAGGTCTGGGACCGCACTCTGTCGGTCTCCCTGCGCGGCGCCATGCTCGGCTGCAAGCACGCCGCCCCGCACCTGGGCGAGGGCGCCTCGATCATCAACACCACGTCGGTGAGCGCGCTCCTCGGCGACACCGACCACTTCGCCTACGGCAGTGCGAAGGGCGCGCTGATCACCTTCACCAAGTACGTCGCGACGCTCTACGGCGAGCGGGGGATCCGCTGCAACGCCATCGCCCCCGGCCTCGTGCTGACCGACGTGGCCGTCCGCGTGATGACGCCCGAACGCCTGGCCGAGAAGGCCGCCGAACGCGTCCTGCCGTGGGCCGCCCGCCCCGAGGACGTCGCGGACCTCGTCGCCTTCCTCGCCTCAGACGAGTCGCGCTGCATCACCGGCCAGACGATCGTCATCGACAGCGGCACCACCGCCCACCGCCCCGAACACGCCCTGCGCCGTCACCGGGCATAACGCGGGTCCCCGCGGGCGCAGGCCACCTGAGGCCACCGTGTCACGGGGATATTTCCGAGACTTATCTTGACTCTCGTAAATACTCGATCTTCACTGGGGTCGACTTCTTCCTGACGGAGTAGGAGACCCTTGATGGGCGCACGAAGAACGAGATTCGCCGCCGTCGGCGCGGCGGCCGCCATGGTCGCGGCGCTGGTCCCGGCCCTCTCGCCGGCCGCCTCGGCCGCCCCCCTGCCCTACCAGGATCCGTCCGAGCCGACGGCGGCCAGGGTCGCCGACCTGCTCGGGCGGATGACCCTGGTCGAGAAGATCGGCCAGATGACCCAGGCCGAACGGGCCGCCATCGACGCGGATCCCGCCCAGATCGCCACGCTGAACCTCGGTTCGGTGCTGTCGGGCGGCGGCTCGACCCCGGCGGAGAACACCCCCGCCGCCTGGGTGGCCATGGTGAACCGCTACCAGGCCGAGGCGCTCAAGACCCGGTTGAAGATCCCGCTGATCTACGGCATCGACGCCGTGCACGGCCACGGCAACGTCCTCGGGGCGACGATCTTCCCGCAGAACATCGGCCTCGGCAGCAGCCGCGACGCCGCCCTGTCGGAGAAGGTCGGCAGGGTCGTCGCGGGTGAGGTTCGCGCCACCGGCATCCCCTGGGACTTCGCCCCGTGCGTCTGCGTCACCCGGGACGAGCGCTGGGGCCGCAGCTACGAGTCGTTCGGCGAGGACCCCGCCCTGGCCTCCCGGATGGCCTCGATGATCCGCGGACTCGAGGGTCGCCAGCCCCGCGACCTCGACGACGACGACCATGTGCTCGCCACCGCCAAGCACTTCGCGGGCGACGGGTTCACCCGGTACGACGACGCCATCGCCGCCGCCAACCAGGGACAGCCCTGGTACAACAAGAAGTACCCGATCGACCAGGGCGTCACGGTGACGAGCCGGGCCGACTTCGAGCGTCTCGCCCTCGCCCCCTACGTGACCGCGATCGACACCTACGGCGTCGGCAGCGTCATGCCGTCGTTCTCCAGCGTCGACTGGACCGAGAACGGCGTCGGCGACCCGCTCAAGATGCACGCCCACACCGAGCTGCTGACCGGATGGCTGAAGGGCACCAAGGGCTACGACGGATTCCTCATCTCCGACTGGGAGGGCATCCACCAGATCCCCGACCCGGCCGAACCGGCCAACACGGGCCTGACCGCCTACAAGGTGACGACCAGCGTCAACGCCGGCATCGACATGTTCATGGAGCCCAACTCCGCGCCGCAGTTCGAGCAACTCCTGCTCGCCGAGGCGAACGCGGGACGCGTCCAGGTGTCCCGGATCGACGACGCCGTGCGCCGCATCCTGACCAAGAAGTTCCAGCTCGGCCTGTTCGAGAAGCCCTACGCGACGCTCGACGACATCGGCAGGATCGGCAGCACGGAGAACCGCGAGCTCGCCCGCAAGTCCGTCGCCAGGTCGCAGGTGCTGCTGAAGAACGACGGCGCCGCGCTCCCGCTGGCGACCAACGCCAAGGTCTACGTCGCGGGCCGCAACGCCGACGACATCGGCAACCAGGCGGGCGGCTGGACCATCACCTGGCAGGGCCAGTCGGGCGACGTGATCCCCGGCACCACGGTCCTCGAGGGGATCAAGGAGGTCGCGCCGAAGGCGAAGGTCACCTTCAGCGCCGACGCCTCCGCCCCGACCACGGGCTCCGACGTGGGCGTGGTCGTCGTCGGCGAGACGCCCTACGCCGAGGGCTACGGCGACGTCGGCGGACCCGAGTGCGGCTGGTGCACGGTCCCGCAGCAGGAGTCGAAGTCCCTGACGCTCCAGCCCGGCGACCAGGCCGTGGTCGACAAGGTCTGCTCGGCGCTGCCCAAGTGCGTCGTCCTGGTCGTGTCCGGCCGCACGCAGGTGGTCCCGCCCGCTCTGCTGCCGAAGATCGACGCTCTGGTGGCCTCCTGGCTGCCGGGAACGGAGGGCGGCGGCGTCGCGGACGTCCTGTTCGGCAAGCAGCCGTTCTCCGGCCAGCTCTCGGTGACCTGGCCCGCCTCCGAGGCCCAGGTGCCGATCAATGTCGGTGACGCCTCCTACCAGCCGCTCTACCCGTTCGGCTGGGGGCTGCGCACCCAGGTCCACGGTGGCGGTGACGCCTACGCCAAGGCACTGGACAAGGCGCAGGCGAAGGTCGTCACGGGCGGGGCGCCGGCGAACTGGGCGAAGCTCATCGCCGACGCCTCCCACGCCGACCTGACCGGTGACCGGGCGGCCGCCCTGTCCCTGCTGGCCCAGGTCAGCGGCTGAGGTGACGGGGCCCGCGCCCGCGGGGAAGGCGCGGGTCCCGTCCCTTCTGCTACTTTGAGTAGGGCTCAGAAAACTTGCTCTGGGAGAACGGGCAGATGGGGCGGCCGACCCGAAACACCACCCGGGACCTGCGCAGGGGCAACCGGGAGTCGCTGTTGCGCGCCCTGGCCTACCGCGGGCCGACCAGCCGCCAGAAGATGAGCGACCTCACCGGGCTGAGCACCGCCACCGTGAGCACCCTGATCGCCGGTCTGCTGGCGGAGGGCGTCGTGGTCGAGGCGGGCGCCCTGGAGTCCGACGGCGGACGGCCGCGGATCCTCATCGAGATCAATCCCGGGCACGGCCATCTGATCGGCGTCGACGTCGGCGAGACCAGGATCCGCCTGGAGCTGTTCGACCTGCGCCTCACCGGGATCGCGAAGGCCGAGTACGCCGTCGTGCGCGGGGAGCACGACCCCGAGCGGGTCGCGGAGGACATCCTGCGGGGCGTGCGGACCCTCATCACCGATGCGGGGATCGACTCCTCCCGCGTCCTGGGCGTCGGGATCGGCGTCCCGGGAGTGGTGGCGGAGGGCGGCGTGGTCGACGCCCCGACCTACGGCTGGGCCAGGGCCCCGCTCGGCGAGCTGCTGCGCGCGAGGACCCCGCTTCCCCTGCACATCGACAACGGTGCCAAGACCCTGGGCCTGGCCGAGCTCCAGTTCGGCGCGGGCCAGGGCTCCGACCATGTGATCGTCGCCCTGCTGGGCACCGGGGTCGGGGTCGCGATCATCAACGACGGCACCCTCTACCGGGGCATCTCCAACAGCGCGGGGGAGTGGGGGCACACGATCGTCGAGCGGGACGGCCGCCGCTGCCGCTGCGGCCGTCGCGGCTGTCTCGAGGCCTATGTCGGGGCGGGGGCGATCCTGGAACGCTACGCCTCGCTGGCCCCCGGCGCCCTCCACCAGGGCGTCGACGAGGAGACGGCGCTGGCGGCCCTGATCGCGGACGCCGACGCGGGCTCGGCGCCCGCCGTCCAGGTGCTGGCCGAGACCGCCGACTGGCTGGCCATCGGCCTGGCCAACCTGATCAACCTGTTCAATCCCGAGCGGGTCCTGCTGGCCTGCTGGGCGGGACGCCTGCTGGGCACCGCGCTGCTCACGGAGATCCGGGCCGCGACTCGCCGCCGCACGATGGCCTCCCTGTACGACGACGCCACGATCTCGCTCGGCGCCCTCGGCCCCGACGCCGTCGCGCTCGGAGCCGCCACCCTGGTACTGGAGTCCTTCCTCGCCACGGCCTCGACCGCTCCGCGCGCCTGAAAAGCCGAAGGGCGGCCGGTGGTCCCGGCCGCCCCCAGGGTCTGTTTCAGACCCTGAACGTGATCAGGTCAGGCGGAGGTCGCCGTCAGGGTGATCTTGGTTCCGGCCAGCGCCTTGCTGACGGGGCAGTTGGCCTTGGCGGTCTCGGCCGCCTCGACGAAGCCCTCCGCGGACAGGCCGGGGACGTCGCCATGGACGGTGACGTGGATCCCGGTGATGCCCTCGCCGGGCTGGAAGGTGGCGTCGGCCTTGGTCTCCAGGCGCGCCGGCGGGGTGCCCGCGCCCGCGAGGGCATGGGCCAGGGCCATGGAGAAGCAGCTGGACAGGGCGGCGGCGATCAGCTCCTCGGGGCTGGTCTTGCCGTTGGCCTCCTCGGCCCGGGAGGCCCAGGAGACCGGGTACTCGCCGATGCCGGACGAATCGAGGGTGACGACGCCGCTACCCTTGATCAGCTCGCCTTCCCATACGGTGTGCGCGGTGCGTGTGGTGGCCATGCGGAACCCCCGTTGTCAGAGAGCGATGTGGTGATCTTCCGATCCCAATCTATCGCCCGTGCGGCGTGTGACGTACCTCACTGCTTGACGCGGAAGACTTTGACACGTCAGAGATGTTGTGCCTTTCGGAAATGCTGAGACCCCCCTATCTCTGGAAAGCCGAGGCAAGCCATGTCCCTCGTCATCGACGCCGCCACGCAGGACCTGCTCTTCCGCGAGGCGCGCACCGCGAACACCTTCACCGACGAGCCGGTGACCGACGAGCAGGTTCAGGCGATCTACGATCTCGTCAAGTACGCCCCCACCGCCATGAACTCCCAGCCGCTGCGCATCGTCCTCGTCCGCTCCGACGAGGCCCGCGAGCGCCTGGTGAACCAGATGGGCGACGGCAACAAGGCCAAGACGGGCTCCGCTCCGCTCGTGGCGATCGTCGCGGTGGACACCGACTTCCACGAGCACCTGCCGACCCAGTTCCCGCACTACCCCGGCGCCAAGGACGCGTTCGCCGAGGAGGACGCCCGCATCCCGACCGGCTCCTTCAACGCCTCCCTCCAGATCGGCTACCTCATCATCGGCATCCGGGCGGCGGGCCTCGCCGCGGGCCCGATGGCCGGTTACGACGCCGAGGGCATCAACAAGGAGTTCTTCGGCGACGGCAAGCACCGGGTCCTGGCCGTGATCAACATCGGCCGTCCGGGTGAGGGCGCCTGGTTCCCGCGCAACCCGCGCCTGGAGTACGACCAGGTCGTCACGACCGTCTGATTCCGCTCCAGCAGAAGGCCCCGCTCGACGGCGGGGCCTTCGCGTTCACTCGGCGAGCCTGATGAGGCGGCGCTCGGCGGCGACCGTCACGGCGGCGGTGCGGGTGTCGACGCCGAGCTTGCCGTAGATGTGGACGAGGTGGGTCTTCACGGTCGCCTCGCTGATGAACAGCCGCTTGGCCAGCTCGCGGTTCGACAGGCCGCTCGCCAGCAGCTGCAGGATCTCGATCTCACGGGGGCTCAGTGACGGCCCCGGGTCCCGGACGCGCCGCATCAGTTTCGTCGCGACCGCCGGGGACAGGGCGGTCTCCCCCCGGGCCGCCGAGCGGATCCCCTGGAACAGCTCGTCCGGCGGGCCCGCCTTGAGCAGGTAGCCGGTCGCCCCCGCCTCGACGGCGCGGGCGATGTCGGCGTCGCTGTCGTAGGTGGTGAGGACCAGCACGCGCGCCGGTTCCGGCAGCGCCAGGACCCTCCGCGTCGCCTCGACGCCGTCGATGCCGGGCCCGAATCTCAGATCCATCAGCACGACGTCGGGGCGCAGCAGTCCCGCCTGCCGGACGGCCTCCTCCCCGCCGGACGCCTCCGCGACCACCTCGAGATCGCCCTCGCCGGACAGCAGGGCCCGCAGCCCCGCCCGGACGACGAGATGGTCGTCGGCGATCAGTACGCGTATGTTCATCCGGTCCTCCCGACCGTCGCGGCGACCACGGTGCCCTGCCCCGGAGCGCTCTCCACCACCAGCGTCCCGCCGACGGCCTCGAGCCGGTCGCGCATGGACCGCAGCCCGTAGCCCCGCCCGGCGTCCGGCGCGACCTCGGCGAAGCCGCGGCCGTCGTCGGCGATGTCGAGGGTGACGGCGTCGTCGAGGAAGGACAGGGTGACCATGATCCGGCTCGCTCCGGCGTGCTCGCGAGCGTTGGACAGGGCCCCCTGGGCGACCCTGAGCAGGGCGCCCTGGGTCTCGGGATCCAGCGGGAACTCCGTGCCCTCGGTGCGCAGGCCGATCCCGGCCGGGTCACGGGCCACCAGGCTCCGCAGCCCCTCGGCCAGCGATCCGGAGTCCAGATCGAGGGGGGCGAGGCCGCGCACGAACCGCCGGGCCTCCTCCAGGCCGGCCGTCCCGACCCCCTCGGCCTGCTCGACATAGGCGCGGGCGGCGGCGGGATCGGCGTCCCAGGCGCGTCCGGCGGCCTGGAGCAGCATGCCCATGCTGGTGAAGCCCTGGGCGAGCGTGTCGTGGATCTCCCTGGCCAGCCGCTCGCGCTCCTCCAGCACCCCGGCGGCCCGCTGGGCGGTGGCCAGCTCGTCGCGGGTGCGGGTCAGCTCGTCGATCAGCCGCTGGAGCGCGAAGAAGATCATCGTGGTCATCCCGGCGACGGTCAGCGGCCCCAGGATCATGCTGGGATCGAACCCGTCCCGGCTCTCCAGCCGGTACCGCGCGGCGATCACCGTGGCGGTCAGCAGCACCACGACCGCGATCGTCCGCCGCGGCGAAAGCACGCGCATGCTCACGAAGCCGAGCGGGATCGCGCACCAGGCGAAGCTCGGGGCCAGCACCACCAGCACCAGCCAGCACGCCAGGACGGCCATCAGCCACGCGTCGCGGCGGCGGCCCAGCCGCTCCCAGAACACCACCCCCGCCGCGTAGATCACGGCCATCAGCCCGGCGAGGGCGAGCTGGCCCTCCTTGCCGGTCAGGCCGTGCCGCGCGCTCAGCCGCAGGCAGGAGGAGAGCACGAGGGCGAAGAAGCCCGCGTGCATGGCCCAGAGCAGCTGCCGCTCGGTCCGCGACGTGATCACGAGAACACCCCCCGTGATCACGGTAGCCGAAAGGGCCAGGCCGGGGGTCGACCGATCGGTTGATGCCGGGGTCCACCGGACGCCCGCCGGCGATCGACCTTCTCCACGATGGCCGCGCCGCCGCGGCGGACCAGAGTGGTGAGTGCGAGGTCAACGGGCCTCGCGACGGACCGAGAAAGATCGGGAGACCCACCATGAAGAAGATCATCGCCACCGCCGCCGCCGGTCTCGCCCTCACCGCGGGCGGTGCGGCCATGATGTCGACCTCCGCCTCCGCCGCGGTCGACCCCAAGATCGTCCAGCAGGGGAGCGCGCTGACGGCCGATGCCGCGATCAAGGTCGCGGACGCCGTGCAGAAGGCGGCCGTCAAGGAGAAGCAGCGGGTGAGCGTCGCGATCGTCGACCGGTCCGGCGCCGTGAAGATCATCGTCCGGGGCGACGGCTCGGGGCCGCAGACCGAGGAGTCGGCCAAGCGCAAGGCCTTCACCGCCGTCAGCTTCGGCAAGACGACCAAGGAGCTCGCCGGCGGCGTCGGCGGCCAGGGCGCGACCCTGCGCGACATCCCCGGCACCCTGTTCCTCGGCGGCGGCGTCCCGGTGGCTTCCGGGAACACCCCGATCGCGGGCATCGGCGTCGCGGGAGCACCCTCCGGCGACATCGATGACAAGCTCGCCCAGGAGGGCCTCAAGGCCATCGAGAAGGGCCTGAACTGAGCGATGGAACGATGAGGGTGACGCGCCGCGGGGCGCTGGCGATGATGCTGGCCCTCGCGGGATGCGCCGGGAAGAAGAAGGAGAAGACCATGGATCTGCTGGGCGCGGCCGCCGAGGGCGACGCCGCCGAGGTCCGGGCCGCCCTCCGGGACGGCGCCGACATCGAGCAGCGCGACGAGAAGCGCCGGACGGCCCTCCTGCTGGCCGTCACCGGTGACCATGTCGAGGCGGCCGGAGAGCTGGTCAGGGCGGGCGCCGACCCCGACGCCCTCGACGACCGGCACGACACCCCCTTCCTGGTGACCGGGGTCACGGGCAGCGTGGCGATGCTCCGCGTCCTGATGCCCGCCAAGCCGGACCTGACGATCCGCAACCGCTTCGGCGGGACGGCCCTGATCCCGGCCTGCGAGCGCGGCCACGTGGACTACGTCCGCGAGGTCATCGGGACGGGCATCGCGGTGGACCATGTCAACGATCTCGGCTGGACGGGCCTGCTGGAGGCCGTCATCCTCGGGGACGGCTCCGAGCCCTACATCAGGGTCGTGAAGATCCTGATCGAGGGCGGAGCCGACGTCGGCCTGGCCGACAAGGACGGCGTCACCCCCCTCGCCCACGCCGAGAGCAGGGGCTTCGGGGAGATCGCCGCCCTGCTGCGCGCGGTGCGATGATCCCGGCTGCGAGAATGGGCCCATGAGCGAACCGATTTCGGTGGGTCTGGTGGGGGCGGGGCACTGGGCGGACATCGTCCACGCCCCCTCCCTCGCGCAGGGCCCGGAGACCCGTCTGGCCGGAGTCTGGGCCCGCCGCGAGGAGGCGGCGAGGGAGATCACCGGAAGCCACGGGGGAGTGGCCTACTCCCGAATCGAAGACCTGTTCGACAACTGTGACGCGGTCGCGTTCAGCGTCCCCCCGGACGTCCAGGCGGAGCTCGCTCTGAAGGCGGTGCGAGCGGGCAAGCCCGTCCTGCTGGAGAAGCCCCTCGCGATGGACCTCGACGGCGCCCGCCGCCTGGCCGAGGCGATCGAGGAGGCCGGCGTCGTCTCCCAGATGGTCTTCACCCTGCGTTACTCCCAGGCGGCCAGGACCTTCCTGAAGTCCCTCCCCGCCCTGGACCCTTTCGGCGGTTACGCCCAGTTCGTCTCCCCGGTCCTGAACGGCGGCCCCTTCGCCACCCCCTGGCGCCTGGAGCGCGGCGCCCTCCTCGACCTGGGCCCCCACGTCATCGACATGCTCGACGCCTCCCTCGGCCGCATCACCGGCGTCCGAGCCCACGGCGACCCCCTGAAGTGGGTGGGCCTCCTCCTCGAACACGAGACCGGCGCCGTCAGCGAGGCCTCCCTGTCGATGGCCGGCCACGGCGACCTTCCACCGGCCCACATCGAGGTCCACGGCCATCAGGGTTCCACCCGCCTGACCTGGGACGACCTCACCGACGACACCTTCACCACCATCGTCACCGAGTTCGCCGCCAACGTCAGGGCCGGCACCCCCCACACCCTCGACGCCGCCCACGGTCTCCACATCCAGCGGATCCTCACCGACGCGGAACACCAGCTCACATGACCCGCCTCCTGATCGTCCACCACACGACCTCACCCGCGTTGCAGGAGCTCCTGGAGGCGGCCCGCTCCGGCGGATCGACCGAGGACGTCACGGGAGTGGAGACGATCACCCGCCCGGCCCTCTCGGCATCGGCCCCGGACGTCCTGGAAGCCGACGCCATCCTCCTGGGAACCCCGGCGAACATCGGCTACATGTCAGGCGCTCTGAAACACTTCTTCGACACGATCTACTACCCGTGCCTGGAAGCCAAGCCGCAGTTGCCCTACGGCCTGTACGTGCACGGCAACAACGACGTGGCCGGCGCCGTCCGAGCCGTCGAGTCCATCGCCAAGGGCCTGTCCTGGCGTCCCATCCGTCCACCGGTCACCGTGACAGGACCGATCACGAAATCGGCCCTGGAAGCCTGCTGGGAACTGGGCGCCCTGCTCGCGGCCGAGATCGGTGAGCTGGTGTGACCTTCTAGGCCGCGAGCGCGTCGATCATCTCGCGAGGGTGGTCAGCAGAGGTGGTTGCCGCCGACGTTGGCGTCGTAGAGGTTCTTGAGGGCGTCCCAGTTGGCCTTGTAGTCGGTGTAGATGGCGCCTGCGGTCTTGTCGCCTACCTTGATGAGGCGGAGGACGGTCTCGTCGGAGCCCATGCGGGAGCCGACGGTGAAGTTGGCGCTGCCGGTGAAGATGTACTTGCCGCTGGCGTAGCCGATGCCGTCGATCGTGTCGTTGATCGCGCCATCGATGATCATGTACTTGGAGTGGACACAGCGGCTGGCTCCGCGCTTGAAGTCGCGGACCGAGACGGGGCTCTGGGTGGAGGTGCCGGCCGCGCGCAGGGCGTCGACGCCGCCCTGCTCGTCGGCGTTGTAGCCGTTGGTGATGACCTCGACGGTGCAGCCCTCCTTCTGGGCCTTGCGGAGCTGGGTGATGACGTCGGCGTCGTCGATGCGCTGCACCGTGATCCGGATGCTCTTGCCCGCCACACAGTCGACCTTGTCGATCACGCTCGTGCGGTGGTCGCCCGAGGCGCGCGGATGGAAGTGGGCGTGGCCCGCGACATCTTTGATGATTTTGTAGTAGTCGGTGTCGTTGGCGTTGCTCGCGAGCTGGGCGAAGTAGCTCCAGTAGCCCGCCCACAGGCCCGCGCTGTCGGCGCCGGTGAGCACGACGGCGTCGTTGGCCGAGTCGTAGCCGCCCGCGTTCCAGGTGATGTTGGCGCTGGTCTGGACGAGCACGTCCTGTGTGCCGCGGGTGTACCCGAACAGGTAGAACTTGTTGTGCATGTCGGTCCAGCTCGCGGTGTGGTTGCACGCGTAGTTCTCGCAGGTGCGGGCCCAGGTGTCGGCATGGGCGTCGTTGTCGACCTTCGTCTTCAAATCGGTGTACGCCGTGGTCGACGACTGCGAGGCGTCGCCGAGGTACTGGATCTTCACCCCCCGGTCGACGGCCGTCTGCAGGGCGTCGGAGATGCGGTTCGAGATCGACCACTCGCGGAGGTCGTAGTTGGCGATCTTGATCCAGGAGTTGTTCACGGCGCCGTCGATCAGGTAGACGAGCTTGTCCTCGATCTTCTTCTCGCCGGGGAGGGTCAGGATGATCTCGGAGCCCTCTGCTGCGGCGGCCGGGCCGGCCACACCGAGGATCATCATCGGGACGCAGGCGAGCGCGGTCAGCAGCGCGCCGAACCGCCTGGCGAGACGCCGGGAGAGGGTGAACGACATGGATCTCCTTCAGAGGTTCGAGGGGAGGCCGTCGTGGAGCCGCACGAAGGCCCTCCGGGTGCGACCAGCAGACCATGATGATCGCCGTTCATCTTTCGTTCGCGTGCCGGGCCCTTGCGTTTCCGTGCCGGGATCGAACGCCGCCGCCTCCCGGACGTCGCTGGGGGAGACGCCGTACGCGTCGCGGAACACCGTGCTGAAGTGCGACGGGCTGCCGAAGCCCCAGCGCGCCGCGATGGCCTGGATGGAGCGGGCGCCGAGGGAGGGGTCGGCGAGGTCGAACCGGCACCGCTCCAGCCGTCGGGACCGGATGTGGGCCGCGACGCTCTGACCGGAACTGCCGAAGACCCGGTGGAGCTGGCGGACGGAGAGCTGATGGCGCTCCGCGACCGTCCGGGGGGACAGGCCGGGGTCGCCGAGGTGCTCCTCGATGAAGTCGTGGATCCGCAGGAGGAGGACCTGGTCCCTGCTCCGCTCCGGCTCGCGTTCGCCCAGCCACTGGGCGAGCGCCGCGCTCACCAGGCTGGTCGTCGCGGCCGCCAGGTGCGTTCGGTCGGCGGCGGAGTACTCCGCGGACTCCCGCACCAGCTCGGTGAGGTAGCGGCCGAGCACCCCCGGGACCCCTCCGGCCGCGGGGAACACCCGCACGCCCGGCCCCCGGGCGGACCGAACGTGCGGCGCGACCGCGGACCGGGGGAGGTGGACCGACAGCACCGTGGACCGCCCGTTCCTGCTCCGGAACGGCTGCGAGCTGTCGATGAGGAAGAACGCGCCAGGCCGGATCGGAGCGCTCTCGCGCGCGAGGTCGATCGTGCCGTCGCCGTCGAGGAACAGCCCGAGCATGTACTGCTCAGGGTCGTCGCTCCTGACCAGCTTCGGTGTCCTGCGGCAGTCGACCGGGGGCATCGTCATCACCTGGACCCGGACGTCACCGAGATCCAGCCCGCTGACCGACGCCAGGAAGTCGTCCGCGTCGGGGCTGCTCGCCCAGGACGCGAAGTAGCTCTGCGCGGTGAGCTCGTGCCAGAAGGGGAAGCGGTCCTCGGGCGGGAGGCCGGCGGTGTCGAAGTGCTTGGCTATCAAGAACGTCCCTTCACTCGTCTCTCCCTTCGGTTGCTACCACAACGAGGGGGGCGCGGGTGAAAGGTGCGGCGGGCCTACGATGGGGCGGTGGGCGAGGAGCTGACGGGGCTGAGCGAGGTCGAGATGGCGGTGATCGACGCGGCCATCGCCGAGGAACTCGTGGAGCTGCTCGATCTGAGCCCGGAGCTGCTCGAGCGGTACCGGGCGCAGATCGTCAGCCGGTGAAGGCCAGATCGGTCTCCAGCTCGCCCGCGTAGGACGTGTCGCAGTGACCCGGCGCGCAGAAGTAGACCAGCAGCGCCGCGGGGGACGAGCCGCGCTGGATCACCAGCGCCGTAAGGTCCAGCCGCGAGCTCTGCTGCGGGTCGGCGACCGAGCCCTGGAAGCGGGTCGCCTGATGGCCGCCCGCCGTGGTCGGGACGCCCGCGCCCAGGGTGACCGTGCCCGGCAGCAGGTACTGCAGGTTCTTGTCCGGCGCGGTGTTCAGGGTGTCGCTGACCCGGGCGAAGACGCCGACCGACGAGCCGCCGCCGAGCTTCGCCACCCCCGACCAGTCGGCCGAGACGGGCGTCTGGAACAGCGCCTCGAACTTCGGCGCCTCCGGTGAGGCCACCGCGAACACGTCCGAGTGGGTGCTGGCCTTCCACGCCTGCGGGTAGGGGAAGCTGAACGGCGCCGCCGCGCTGCCCGGATAACGGGCCGTGCCGCCGCCCTGGAAGAACAGCGCAGCCCCCGCGAGCAGCGCGACCGCCGCCGCGACGGCCGCACCGATCAGCCGCCACGGTTTGCGGCCCGCCGTGGTCCGCTGGATGATCGTCGAGCCTCGTGAGATCGGCGGGACGGTGTCGGCCGTCGGCCGGTACTGCTGCGGGACGTGCATCGGCGGGAACGAGCGCAGCCTCGGATCGGACACCGGCTCCCCGAGGGCCGCGCGCAGTTCCAGCACGAACTCCCGGCACGTGCCGTACCGGGCGGCCGGATGCTTGGCCAGGGCCCGCCCGAACACCCCGTCGACGGCCGGAGGCAGGTCGGGACGGTGCGAGGTCAGCGTCGGCGGCTCGTCCTGGACGTGCGCGTAGATGAGCGCGAGCTGGCTCTCCCGGTGGAAGGGCGCGGTCCCGGCCAGCATCTCGTAGGCGACGTTGGCCAGCGCGTACTGGTCGCAGCGGCCGTCGACCTGCTCGCCCCTGATCTGCTCGGGCGAGATGTAGCGGGGCGTCCCGACGAACTGCCCCTGGCTGGTCAG
This sequence comes from Actinocorallia longicatena, assembly GCF_039534125.1. NCBI lineage: Bacteria > Bacillati > Actinomycetota > Actinomycetes > Streptosporangiales > Thermomonosporaceae > Actinocorallia > Actinocorallia longicatena. The sequence goes on from NZ_BAAAUV010000018.1 coordinate 124,086, forward strand.
CCCGGACAGCGACGAGGCGCTCTTGGTGAGCCCGAAGTCCGTCAGATAGACGTGCTCGGGATGCTCGCCCGAATCCGATCCACCGCCCGAGATGAGGACGTTCGCCGGTTTCACGTCCCGGTGGACGAGGCCCGTCTCGTGGGCGGAGTCCAGCGCGGAGGCGATCTGGCCGAGCAGCGCGCAGGCGCGGTCCGGCGGCAGGATCCCCGACCGGGTCATGAGCTCACGCAGATCCAGCCCCGAGACGTACCGCATGGCGATGAACAGCAGCCCGTCGGCCTCGCCCGCTTCGAAGATCGGGATGATGTAGGGGTGGTCCATCCCCGCGACGGTCCGCGACTCCCGGACGAACCGCAGCCGGAACCGCTCGTCGTAGGCCAGGTGCGGTGCCAGGATCTTCAGCGCCACGACCCGGCCGAGCCGCTGGTCGCGCGCCATGTAGACCTCGGCCATGCCGCCGCGGCCGATGAGGTCGAGCACCTGGTAGGGCCCGATCATCCGGCCGGTGAGGGCGGCGGAGCGGTCCTCGGGGGGATTCATATGTCCGCCGGATGGCCGCAGTAGCCGCAGAAGCGATGGGCGGGGCCGCGCCGCATGCCGCACTGGGTGCAGTACTCGGGCCGGTCGCCCGCGCTCGGCTCGCGGGGGGCCGCCGCGAACTGCGGACGGCCCGCCGCCGAGGCGACCGGAGTCCAGATCGGCTCGGACCCGCTCGGCCCGCCGGGCGGGGTGCGGACCTGGCGTGGCCCGCTGTCCATGACGGTCAGGTTCGGCGGCACGCCGCCGCCGGGAGCGGGCTTGGGCCGCCGCAGGAACAGGAAGCCGGCACCGAGCGCGGCCACCAGCAGGACGGCGGGCCCGATCGTCCAGGCGGTGAAGTAGGAGGTGCCGTCCGAGGAACTCTCCGAGGGCCGCTTGGCCTCCTTGGACGTCCCCTTCCAGGCCTGGGCGTTGCGCAGGTGCTCGATCGCGACCGCGTGGTCGGGCCGCAGCTTCAGCACCTGCTGGAGCACCGGGATCGACAGGCCGTAGAACCGGTCGTGGTACTGGGCGAGCGCGGTCTCGAACACGACGTCGACGGGGCCGCGCCGGGCGGTGACGCCCGCGGCGGTCAGCGCCTTCTGGATGTCCTGCGCGGTCGTGATCTTGAGGTCGCCGGGGGCGCCGGAGATCAGGGCGACGACCTCGCTCCTGGTGTCGTCGACGATCGCTCCGCCCACGGCGCCGCTGCTCAGCAGCTTGCCGATCTTGTCGCGGTCCTCGCCGAGGACGGTCTGCGACCCCGCGGGGTCGAAGTGCATCGTGTCGGTCGTCGGCGGGTTGGTCGTCGCGGGGCGTCCGTTCTTGAACGCCATCAGGTCGCTGGCCTTGGTCTGCCCGAACGCCCCCGCCAGCGGGACGGTCGGCAGGTTGCCGTCGGTCTTGTTCAGCTTGACGATCGTCGGGGCGGACGGGCCGTCCCCGGCCCTGAGGACGCTCGCGGGCAGCCCGTCCGTGCTCGGCGGATCGGTGTTGGGAAAGACCCGGACGGTCGGCGTCACCGTGCTGATGCAGGTCGACTCGCTGCGCCGCGGCGGGTAGCAGGCCTGGAGACGGAAGTCGAGGTCGCCCGTGCCCGCGGTGTGCTTGGAGAAGTCCGCGGGGATGTCCTTCTTGAAGTACTCGGCGAAGATCTTGTTGGCCGCGTAGACGCCCGGGTCCTGGCCGCTCGTCACCGCCTGGGTGGCCGTCACGATGATCCCGTCGGGCGACACGGTGAACCCGCTGCCGCTGCCCAGGGGGACGTCGTAGGTGCGGGTGAGCTGCTTGAGCTGGGACCGGTCGTCGAACAGGGTGATCTCCACATGCGCGGACGTCTCGACCCGGACGGCCCCGGGGGTGACCCTGTCGATGGACCCGTTGGGATGCTCGTGGGCGCCGGCGGGGCTGCTGAGAGGCGGTGCCATGACGGCCACCAGCACCAGAACGGTGAGCACGGAACGGCGCATCTGCGACCCCCAGGAATCTCTCGTCTCCCCGAGCATCCGTCCGGAAAGTCACGAACGGATGAGTACGGTCTACCTAAAAGCACGGGGGTTACTGCAATGTCACCTGAATGGCGGTACCCCGGTCGACCGAGGTCCCCGGCTCGGGATCCTGGCCGGTCACACGGCCCCCACCGGTGAACTCCAGCCGCAGCCCGAGCTGCCGGGCGACGGTCTGCGCGGCCGGCGCCTGGACGCCGATCAGATAGGGGACGGTGACCTTGCCGGAGCCCCCGGCGCCGCCCGTCCCGGCGGAGACGTAGAGCAGGATCGGCGTCCCCTCACCGACCTGCGACCCGATCTTCGGAGACGTCCGGACGACCTGCCCGGCGGGCAGCGACGACGGCACCTGGATGACCCCGCCGACCGCGAGCTTGCGCGACGCGAGCTCGGACGTGGCCTTGTTGCTGGTGAACCCGGTGATCTGCGGGACGGTCCCCGCCGCCCCGGCCTCCAGCTTGCCGGCGCTCGACCCCCCGCCGACCAGCAGCGTCAGCCCGAGGACCAGTCCGACCCCGACCGTCATCACGGACCCGAGCAGCACCATCGCCCTGGTCGACATCTCCGGCGCGCGTGGCACCGGTTCGGTCTCGACGGGCATACGCGCCCTCCCCGCCCTGGCCCGCCCCACCGGCGGCCCCTCTGTTGCGTTTAGACGCCCTTTACCTTCCCTCTGTTCGCCGTCTTAGTACAGAGGGAGATGGTGCCAGGTGGTGACGGCCGTGGTGATGAGGGCGATGGTGGTGAGCGTGGTGAGCCCGGCGAGGAGGGACCAGCGGCCCGCCTGGTGGCCGATGGGGACGAGGCCCGGTTTGCGGCCCTTCGCCTCCCAGGGGGCGCGGAGGGGGAGGGCCGGGGGGACCTCGCGGAGGTCGGGCGGGAGGTCGGGGGCCATGACGGGGCCCCTGCCGGTGATGGCCAGGCCCGTGACCCAGCCGACCAGGGCGGCGACGTCGCGGATGGGGGTGTCGAAGCCGGAGGGGAAGACGCGGACCTCGGCGGCGAGTTGGTCGAGGGTGCGGAGGGTGTTGCCGAGGCCCAGGGCGTCCAGCCAGACGCGGGGGTCGGCCCTCAGGTCGCGGCCGATGGAGGTGCGGGCCAGAAGGTCGGCCTTGGTCACGACCACGGCGATGCGCTTCTGGCGGCCTCGGTCGGGGCGTGAGCGGAGCTCGTTCAGGACGCGCTGGAGGGTGTCGGAGGGGTCCTCGTCGGAGGTCGCCACCGGGACCGAGCGCTCGGCCTCGGTGAGGGTGCGGCGGACCTCGGGGAGGGCGAACGGGTCCAGGACGAAGATCAGGGCCTCGCTGTGGTCGAGGTAGCGCAGCGACTCGACCTGGGCGGCGCCCGTGAAGTGCTCGCCGGCCGGGTCGTACAGGTAGAGGATGCGGTGGCGGGCACCGGGGAGTTCCAGGTCGACCATGGTCGCCAGCGGCAGCTCCGGGCCCGTCTTCGCGAGCTGGCCGCCGCGGGCGAACTCCTCGACGGCGTTGGCGTAGGCCTGCTGGTGGCGCTGCTCCACGAAGGCGACGCGGCCCTCGATCTCGCGGGCCCTGGCGTGCATCGCGCGGATCGCCAGGAACATGAAGGTCGTCTTGCCCGCCGCGGGGCCGCCGATGAACGGGACCGGCTCCACCCGCACCCGGCCGATGCGGTCGGGAAGCCGTCCGCCGCAGTGCGGGCAGGACGCCGCCAGCCGGTACCGGCCCAGCGGGACGGTCGTCGGCAGCCGGGCCCCGCACTCGCAGACGTGCCGGAACGCCCCCGCCGTCGAAGGCCGCAGCCGGTCGTGCCTGCGGCCGCAGCGCGGACAGGAGTACACGGGCAGCCCGATCCGCTTGTAGCAGGTCGGATGCGGGCAGGTCTGCAGGATCCGCCCGTAGGCCATGAACGCCTGCTCGACCGCCGCCAGCAGCAGCACGCACGCCAGCCAGCCCGCGAGCCCGATCGTCGCGACCACCCCGTACAGCAGGGTCAGCCCGACCCCGAGCAGCGCGACGGGCAGCGCCGCCAGCACGATCCCGCCGCACAGCGCCACCCACACGGGGAACAGGAAGAACCCCCACACCCCCGACAGCAGCCGCTGGGTGATCTGCCGGACGGCCTGGTCGGCGAGCCCGTAGATGCGGGGGACGACGGTCCCGGCCAGTGCCTGCCAGTCCAGCCAGACCTGCCGCACCAGGTAGTTGCGGTAGACCCCGTCGGACGGGAGCACCGGCGACAGGCCGTCGGCGCGTGACGGCACGAGCGCCTTGGCCGCCGTCACCAGGTAGTACCCGAACGCCCCGATGGTGACGGCGGTCAGGGTGAGGGCGAACAGCGGCGGGAACACGAACACGAATCCGGCCCACATGACGAACGCCCATGCCACGGCGGCGAGGAACCACAGCACCTGGGTCATGGGTTCATCCCCGCAGTTCTCTGAGCGCGGCGCGAAGGCTCTGATCGTCCCTGAAGTAGGCCTCCAACTGCAACAGCGTCAGCTTCTTGGCGGTCTGGGTGCGCACCCACGCGTCCAGCGGCGTGCCGGGCGCGCGCAATGCCACCCCGACGAGCTCGAACCGGTCGCCCCGGCTGTCGGCCGTCTCGATCCAGCGGTGGATCAGCCGGTCGCGCAGGCCGCGGTCGAGGAGCTTCAGCAGGGAGGCGCGGAACACCGGCGACCGGCGCTTCAGCCGGTCGGCGACGCTCCGCACCGTGTGGGTGGCCAGCGCCCCCGACACCTGCCCGAGGGCCCGCGCCGCCTCCTTCGGATCCCGTTCGTCCGGGACGCCCTCGGCCGCGAGCAGCCCCGCCGCGGCCGTGTTCCCCGGGAGCCGCCGGGCCAGCGCGACGGTCGGCTCCCCGTGGACGCCGTGCCGGTCGGTCAGGGACCGCAGCAGATGCAGCGCGACCTCCGGGCACCGGTCCATCGGCGCGTCCTCGACGACGTCGGCGAGGACGTCGCAGGTGGCCGAATCGAGGAGGTCGCGGCGCAGGGCCGCCCCGCCGCGCTCCAGGCCGTCGCAGATCCCGGCCAGCAGCGGCGGGCGCCAGCCGTCGGCGACACCCCTCACCGCTTCCACCAGGTCACCGGGCTCCAGCGGGTCACGCTCCTCACCGGGACGCGGGTTGACCAGGTAGAAGGCCGTCCGCTGCGCCTGCGGCCCGAGCACCTGGACGCCGAGCTCCCGGGCGACCGAGGTCAGCCCGGCCAGTGCCCCGAGGGTCTCCGCCGAGGCGAGCTTGCGTTCCAGGGCGGGCGCCAGGTCGTCCGGCGCGGACACCGTGATCTCGCCCAGCCGCGGCCGCAGGTCGGGGATGTTGATGGCGAGCCGGGCGCAGTGGTAGGCGGCGAGCGCGACCTGGTCCTTGACGGGCGAGTGCCGGTGGACGGCCGCGGCGACGTCGAAGTCGAGGTCGCGGGGGTCGAGCCGGGACCACACCCAGCCGGGGACGTGGGGTTCGCCCAGCAGCCGCACCGCCGCGGCCCTTCTGGCGGGCGGCACCTCACCGCCCCGGCAGATCGCGAGGAGCACCGCGGCCGCCTCGTAGCCTCCCGCGTTCAGCTCCGCGAGCTCGGCGAGGGCGTCCAGGCCCTCGAGATCGCGTTCCCGCCAGCAGGCGGCGACGGCCCGCGCGAACGGCCCGCCCTCCCCGGTCCCGGGACGGGTCTCCCCGGACCTCCCCGGCGGCAGCACATGGCGGGGATGGTCGGTCCGCAGCGAGGCCCAGGTGTCGGGGGTGGTCCCGACCAGGCGGTGCGGCGAGGCGACCGGGTCGGCGCTGTAGGTCGTGAACGACAGCGCGGCGGCGGCCGTGACCGGCAGCGAGTAGGACAGGACGGCGATCCAGCGGGCGATCTCGCCTGCGTCGGGGGAGACCAGGATGATTCGCTCCTGGCCGGTGGTGAGCGCGTCGAGCAGGGTGGTCAGCAGTGGATAGGGGTCGGGTAGCGCGGCCAGCCAGTGGCCGAGCGAGTCGGGGTCGAAGGCGTCGCCGGGCAGGGGATCGTGCAGCGCCGGCAGGGACGCGGCGGGCGCCTCGTGCCAGAACGGCGCCTGCCAGAACTCGATCGGGCGGTACCCCTCCAGCTCGGCCGGATCGGCGAGGACCGCGTGGGCGAGGAAGTTGCCGAACCGGCCCGAGTAGTCCTTGCCCAGGTAGCGCGAGCGGACCAGCAGCGCGCGGCCGTTCACCACGTCGTAGCCGAGCGCGACGGGCAGGTCCGCGAGCTCGGCGTCGCTGGGGGAGGGCGGGGCGTCCGGCGGGGGCCGGTAGCCCAGATAGGGCGAGATGTCGGCCTCCGCGCCCGGCGGCGGATCCGGGCTGACGGCCGTGAACTGGAAACCGGACCGGGTCGCCGAGCGCGCGGAGGTGTAGTGGAACTGCCAGGCCATCAGGCGTCCAGCATGCCGAAGCGGTGCAGCAGCCACAGCAGCGGGTCCTCGACCCGGTACGGGCGGACGCCGCCGGGACCCACCTTGTCCTCGCGCGGCATCGCGCCGAGGGCCGAAAGGCCGAACAAGCCGTACTCCTCGTAGTGCTGGTCGAGATAGCGGTCGAGATCGCCCGCGCCCCAGTCGTGCAGCAGGGCCCTGACCTGGGCGTCGACCGACTCGCGGTCGTCGGCGTCGAGGGCTCCGGAACGGGTGCGGGAGCGGTGGAGGGCGGACTGGCGCGGCAGCGGAAGAGCGTCGATCTTGGTGAGGGCGACGGCGACCGGCACCCTGATCCGGCCGCCCTGACGCTGGGCGAGCGGCTCGGTGACCCGCGCCAGGACGTCCAGCGGCTCGCTCTCCTGGGCGCCGTCGGTGAGTTCGAGCGGGTCGGCCAGGAAGATGATCGCGTCGGCGGCCTCGAGGTACTTCAGGTGCAGATCGCGGACGTCGCGGCTGCGCAGATCCTCGCCCGCGGTGTCGAACAGGACGAGCGTGAGGGCCTCGGTGCGCGACCCGAACCGGCCCTTCACCCGTCGCGACAGCAGGTAGACCAGGGGTTCGCGCGGCGCGGTCGCGGCGCTCGGGGTGGTCGGCAGCAGCCGCTCCTGCTCGAACAGCGGCCGGGCGAAGTCCCGTTTGTACCGTTCGATGGTCCGGTCGTCGCAGGCCACGAGCGAGGTCTCCAGCTCGTTGCCGACCCGGTTGCGCAGCTCGTGCAGGAGCACCGCGATGTAGGTGCTCTTGCCCGCGTTCTTCGCCCCGACCAGCGCCACGATCCGGCCGGGGGTGTCGCAGTAGGCGGGTGCCAGCTCGTGGTGGCATTCGGGGCAGACCCGCCGTCCGCTCTCCCGCGAGCAGGCGGGGCACTGCGACCTCGCCCCGCGGCCGGTGAAGACCGGCGGCAGCACCGCGCCCGCCTGGGTGCCCAGGTAGCCGGCGAGCTCCTTGTCGAGCACGGGATCGCAGCCGACGCCCCGCCCGGCCCGGCCGAGGCAGCGGTAGGCGATCTGCTGGCGGGCGATGACCGCGAAGCAGTACGGGCAGGTGACGGCGTCTTTCTTGGCCCGAGCTCTCATCGCTCCTGCTTCAGTCTGCGGACGGGGGGATCGGCGAGCTCGGCCTCCGGCGAGGAGAAGCACCTCAGCCAGAAGGGGCCCTCCCGCTTGGGCATCGGGACCCGCAGCGTGGTCGGCGCGCTCAGGTCGAAATCCTGCCAGGACACCAGGATCTCACCGTCACCGGGACGCTGCGGCATCACCTTGCCGTCCCGGACGACGAGGTCGAGCCGGGTCAGCCTGACCGGCTTCTCCGGCGTGAGCGTGATCACCAGCGCGCGCTTCCACAGCGGTCCCGCCGTCTCGACGTCGTAGCGGACCACGGGACGGGCGGCGACCGTCGCGGTGACCGCGGGCCCGGTCAGGATCGCCCCGTCGTGGTCGGAGGTGCCGCACACGCCGACCCTGACCGGGTCGGACTCCGGCACCGGAAGATGCACCCCGCCCTCGGCGGCGTAGGAGGCGCGCGAGACGCTGATGCGCTTCGCGGCCCCGTCGGCGATCTCGTAGGTGACCGCGACGGCGGCGGCGTCACCGGGCCAGACGAAGCCGAGATGCACCTCGGCCCCGCGCCGCTGGGCGACCAGGCCGCTCGGCGCGGGCAGGTCCACGTGCCGCCGCGACGCCCCGATCGCCACCGACTCGCCCGCGACGGTCACCAGGAGCAGCACCCCGCTCGCGCCCGGCCGCACGACCAGGCCCTGGGCGTGCGGGGTCGCGTCGATCCGCTGCCCGGCGAGATCGGCCAGCGGGAGGACGGCCCCCTGCGGCCAGGGCGGGTCGCGGTCGAGCAGGAACGCCTCGACGACGCCGTGGTCGGGGGTGGGGAAGCGCAGCAGGATCCGGTCCCGGGCGTAGGGCTCGACCGTGAAGTCCGTGACGGGCTCGGGCAGCGCGTGCGGGGTGACCGTCACCCGGACACCCGGGGTCTCCACCTCACCGGCCCCGTCGGGGTAGACGGCGCAGACCCGGTAGTGGTGGGCGGTCCCGTTGTCCACGCCGCGGTCGGTGAAGCCCTCGCGGCCGGCCTCGACGGGAGCACCGTCCCGGTACACGACGATCCGGGCGGCCTCGGCCGGGCACTCCCACAGCCCGGTCACCGTGCCGTCGCCGGCCGCCAGCCCGACCCGGCCGGGTTCGGGACGCAGCACGACCGGCCCGGCGGCGACGGGGGAGGAGGTCGCCTCGCCGCGCCGGGCGTAGACCGCGTAGTACAGCGGGACGTTCACCGGCGGCGCGGGGTCGGCTCCGGCCGGGACGAGCGAGCCGTCGGCCGAGTCGAACGGAGCCCGGCCCGCCCGGCGCACGACCTCGTGGACGATGTCCCCGGCCCGCGAGGGCGACGCGGTGTGCACGACGCGGACACCGGTGCCGTCCACGGAGACCCGGACGTCCGAGGGCGGCAGCGGCGGAAGCCTCCGCTGGTGCTCGGCGGCCCCCGGCAGGTCGGACGCCAGCCGCAGGGCGTCCTCGAGACGGAGCCAGGCCTCGTCGAGGTCGCCCCGGCCGGTCAGGTCGAGGGCCTCGTCGAGCAGCCGCGACGCCGACGCCACGCGCTGCCGCGCCTCCTCGATCTGGGCGGCCGCGTCGGGATCGGTGATGGAGTCGCCGAGCAGGGCGGCGGCGTGCGCCTGGCCGGAGTCCAGGAGCTCCCGCAGCCGGGCGGAGGGCCCCGAGCCGCCGGTGCCCTCGCGGCCGATCGCGAACACCAGCCGCCGGGCGTCGTGCGGATCGAGGCCGAGGCCGCGCACGGCCAGGTCCATCAGCGCGCTGTCGGAGGCGCGCTGGGCCCGACGGTCGCGCAGCCGGGAGACGAGGTCGTAGCCGAGCAGGTCGTGCAGGAATCCCTCGCGCAGCGCGGTCCGCAGCGCGACCAGGACGGTCTCGGCGTGCGTGGCGCTGGTGTCGCGGGGCCGGCGCGCCCACTCCCCGGCGACGCGCTGCAAGGCCTGGAAGGCCCCCATGTCGTCGATCCGGTGACCGCCCGCCGAGACCCCGCCGAAGATCCGGATGCCGCCGGCCCGCTCGCCGATGAGGAAGGCCAGCAGATGCCGCGACCCGAGCACCTGGAGCGACTCCTGGGCCTTGGCGTAGCCGGGGTAGGGCGGCCCGGACGGCAGGACGTCGGGCTCGTGCACCTCGACGCCGTCGATCCGCAGGAGCTGTCCGAGCTCGGAGCGGGAGATCCCGCCGTCACGGGCGATCGCCTCGCACTCGGCGGGGGCGAGCAGCCGCAGCGGCCCGGCGGCGTCGAGCAGGCGCTTGCGGACCTCGGCGCGGCGGGCGGCGTTGCGTTCGTCGCCGCCCCGCAGCCGCTGCCGCAGCGGCCCGAGGTCGCCGTGCTCGGCCGCGGTGAAGATCGGCGTGAGCGTGCGGTGCTCGGCCTCGAGCCGGTCGATCAGCTTGCGGTACTTCAGCTGGCCGCGCGACCGCCGCCAGCTCTGCCGCACCTGCTTGACCTGCGCGGTGACGCTCTCGGCCGACATCGGCTCGGCCAGCCGGTACCGCACGCGCAGGTCTTCGGGCGGCTGGTCACCGGCCGCCCTGGCCGGTTCCAGCACCTCCCGTTTGTAGTCGTCATCGAACGACACGCGCCTAGCTCACCTGCACGCGCGACAGGTTGCGGCGCGAGGTCTCGACGTCGTCCTCGGACATCCCGCCGACGTCCACCTGGAGGTCGAGCCGCTCGCCCGTCTCCTTCTCCACGGCCGTGACGTGCAGCAGCCCGGACGAGTCGAGCGTGAAGGTGACGGAGATCGGCCAGCCGGCGCGCTTGCCCGAGGGGACCCGCACCGACCCCGTCGCGATCTCGTTGTTGTCGGACGGCTCCGCCGACGGCACCGCCCCCGCCTGCTCCATGACCCGCACGTCGGCGCTGGTCTGCTCGTCGTGGACGGTGAAGAAGTCCTCCGACCGTGACGCCGGAAGCTCGTCGTTGGCCAGCACCAGGTGCACGACCTCCTCGGCCTGGCTGTCCCGGTTGAGCACCACGATCCCGAAGGCCCGCGACGCCACCGTCTTGATCTTCCGGGCGGCGATCTGCTTCTGCTGCTCGGCCGAGAGCCCCGCCCGGTTGGCCATCTCCTCGGCCTGGTCCTGGGCGCCCTCCATGAGCAGCCGCCGGAACGTCTCCTCGAAGGCGTACAGGGCGGCGCCCTTGGCGACGGCCAGGTCGGGGTCCTGGAGTCTGGGGGTGAGGCCGAGCTCGGTCTGGAGCCGGGCCGCCACCGCGGGCATCTTGGTGGAGCCGCCGACGAGCACCAGGTCGTCGTAGTCCTCGACGCCCTTCTCGCGGGCGATCGCCAGGGTCCGCCCGGTGATCTCTATCGTCCGGTCGAGGAGGTCCTTGGTGATCTCCTCCAGGGTGTCGCGGGTGATCTCGACGCTGGCCACGCGGCCGCCGTGCATGACCCGGACCACGTGCTGCGTGCGCGAGGTGAGGGCCTTCTTGGCCTCCTCGGCGTCGCGGCGGAGCTGCTGCTCGGTCTGCTTGTCGTCGAGCGGGTCGCCGGCGTCGGGGTGCTCGGTCGTGAACCGCTCGGCCAGATGCTCCACCAGCCGCGAGTCCCAGTCGGCGCCGCCCAGCTCGTGGTCGCCGTCGGTGCAGATGACCTCGATGTGGCCGCCGCGCAGCGCGATGACGGTCGTGTCGAAGGTGCCGCCGCCCAGGTCGTAGACCAGGATCGTGCGGTCGCGCTCGGGGTTGAGCACCCCGTAGGTGACGGCCGCGGCGATCGGCTCGGAGATGATGTCGATGACGTTCAGCCCGGCGATCCGGCCCGCCTTGCGGGTGGCGTCGCGCTCGGCCGCGCCGAAGTACGCCGGAACGGTGATGACCACGTCCCTGGCGACCTCGCCCGTCACCGTCTGGGCATCGGTGGCGAGCTTCAGCAGGATGAACGCCGACAGCTCCTCGGGGTTGTACTCGAACCCGTGGATCGCGCGGGGGACGTCCCTGCCCATGTCCCGCTTGATCAGGCTGACGACGTTGTCGGGGTACAGCACCGCGGTGTCCTTGGCCTGCGCGCCGACGATCACGTTGTCCCCGGACTCGAAGTACACCACCGAGGGCGTCGTGTCGGTCCCCTCGAGGTTCCGCAGGACGGTGGGCCGCCCGACGTCGTCGATGCTGGCGATGCACGAGTAGGTGGTGCCGAGGTCGATCCCGTATACAGCCATGCCCTCAGTCTTCCTGATACTTACCGACACGGACTTGTGCTCTGCGCACGATCTGCTCGCCTCTGGCGAACCCGTCCGCGCAGACCTCGACGACGGTTCCGTCGAGGCCCTTGTCGGTGACGGGCACGGGGCCGAGCGGGCGGTGCCGATCGCGGTCGTAGGGGTCCCCGACCGCGACCTCGTACTTCTCCATCCCGGTCCGCTCGATGGCCTCGACGAGCTCGGCGCCGATCAGGTCCAGCACCTGCGGGACGCCCTCGGCGTCCGGCGGGTTCCGCTGGGCCTGACGGACCCGGTCGAGAAGCCGGTAGAGCGCGTTCCTGACGGGATCGTGCATCTGCTGGAGCTCACCGCGCCGCAGGAGCTGGTTCTCCTCGTGCAGACGGTCGATGATCTCTTCGCGGTGCTTGGCGCGCTCCTGTTCCCTTTCCAGGGTGGCGGACAACCCGGAAAGGGCGGCGTAGACCTCTGAGAGGGACACCTCAGGCCGGCCTTCTTCGGGGGGACCAGGTTCACTTGACACGTGCAGCAACCCTAACGGCCGGTCAACCGCCACGATAGGTCTTGCCGTTCTTTCACCACCGGGTAACAGACCCGAAACGTGCAACCTGCACGATAGAGGGACGAACAACAGGACGAAAATCGTCAACAGGAGGTGGCCTCATGCTGTTGCGCATTCGCGTCCGGCTGCCGGACCGTCCGGGGTCACTGGGCAGGGTCGCCCGCACGCTCGGTGCCGCCGGCGCCGATGTCATCCAGCTCGCGGTGCTGGAGAACGAATCGGGACGGGCCCTGGACGACTTCACCGTCTCCTGGCCGTCGGGGGTGTCGGCCGACCGGCTGATCGCCGGGCTCGACGCCGTACCGGGCGTCACGGTCGAGGGCCTGTGGCCGACGGTCGAGCCGCAGGGCGCCCACCCGGACGCCGCCCTCATCGGCCAGCTCGCGACGGCCCCCGGCGAGGGCCTGGCCGTCCTCGTCGACGCGCTTCCCGCGATCCTGTCCGCTGAGTGGGCAGGCCTGCTCCACCTGACGCCCGGCAAGCTCGTCCACACCAGCCCGGCGGGGGAGGGGGTCGAGCCGCCCGCCGTGGGCCCGGTCCGGCTGCGGGCCTTCGAGGCCCCGGACGGCACCCAGTGCGCGCTGGCCCCGCTGAAGGGCGTCGATCTGGCGATCCTGGTGGCGCGGTCCAACGCGCCCGAGTTCCACGCCTCGGAGATGACCCGGCTCGAGCAGCTGGTCTTCGCGGCCTCGGCGGTCCTCGGAGATCGTCTCACCCTCCTGGTCTGACGGGACCCGTCCGTACCGGCCACGACGCCGCTCCGCATCGCGCGGGGCGGCGTTTCCCTTGCCCGTGCTGTCCATAATATGAGACGCCATTCCCAAATTATGAGATGCTGGGTTAAGGTTGTGATCATGACGAACGCTGAGAAGTACACCCATGGGCACCACGACTCGGTCCTGCGCTCGCACCGCTGGCGGACCGTGGAGAACTCGGCGGCCTACGCCGCCCGCTTCTTCGTGCCGGGACGCCAGGTGCTGGACGTCGGCTGCGGGCCCGGCACGATCAGCGCCGACATCGCCGCGCGGGTGGCGGGGGCGGACGAGAACGGGCGGCCGGGTCGGGTCGTGGCGATCGACCTGGCCGAGGGCGTCCTGGAGGAGGCCCGCGCGCACGCAGCGGAGCAGGGGGTGGACAACATCACCTTCGAGGCCCGTGACGTCTACGACCTGCCCTATCCCGACGGCGCGTTCTGCGTGGTCCACGCCCACCAGACGCTGCAGCACGTCGCCGACCCCGTCCGGGCGCTGAAGGAGATGCGCCGGGTCTGCGCGCCGGGCGGCGTCGTGGTCGCCAGGGACGCCGACTACGCCGGGTTCACCTGGTACCCGCTGCTGCCCGAGCTGGACGAGTGGATGGACCTGTACCAGACCTGCGCCCGCGCCAACGGGGGCGAGCCCGACGCCGGCCGCCGCCTGCTGTCCTGGGCCAGGGCCGCGGGCTTCACCGACGTCACCCCCACCGCGTCGGTCTGGTGCCACGCCACCGAGGACGAGCGCCGCTACTGGGGCGAGATGTGGCGCGACCGGGTCGTGGAGTCGCAGATGGCCGAGCAGGCCGTCCGGGACGGCCACGCCACCGAGGACGATCTGCGCAGGCTGTCGGCGGCCTGGCAGCGCTGGAGCGACGACGGCGACGCCTGGTTCGCCATCCTGCACGGCGAGATCGTCTGCCGGGCGTGATCTTCCCCGGGCCGGTCGCGTGTAGTCCTTAGATGGGTGGGAACCACCCGAAGTTCACCAGAGTCTCAGGGGTGTGATCGAGATGAGACTGCAAGTCCGAGGGGTGTCCCGCAGTTACGGGGAGGTGCGCGCGCTCGACGGCCTCGACCTCGATGTCGGCGCGGGTGAGATCCACGGTTTCGTGGGCGGCAACGGGGCGGGCAAGACGACCGCGATGCGGATCGTCCTCGGGGTGCTGTCGGCCGACGCCGGTGAGGTCCGCTGGGGCGGCGTCCCCATCACCACCGAGGTCCAGCGCACCATCGGCTACATGCCGGAGGAGCGGGGCCTGTATCCCAAGATGAAGGTGGCCGAGCAGCTCGTCTACCTGGCGCGGATGCGGGGGCTGCCCCGCGACCGCGCGGTCGCCTCGGTCGGCAAGTGGCTGGAGCGGCTCGGTGTCGAGGCCCGTGCCGGCGACGAGGTGCAGAAGCTCAGCCTGGGCAACCAGCAGCGGGTGCAGCTCGCGGCGGCCCTCGTGCACGATCCGGCGATCCTGGTGCTCGACGAGCCGTTCTCCGGCCTCGACCCCGTCGCCGTCGACGTGATGAGCGAGGTCCTGCGCGACAAGGCCGCCGAGGGCGTCCCGGTGCTGTTCTCCAGCCACCAGCTCGACCTCGTCGAGCGGCTGTGCGACCGGGTGGCGATCATCAAGGACGGCACCGTCGTGGCGGCGGGCCCGGTCGACGACCTGCGCAGCGGCGGCGACGCCCGGCTCGTGGTCAGGGTGGACGGGGCCCCGGACGACTGGGCCTCGGGCGTCCCCGGCGTCCTCCACCAGGACGGCGAGGCCCTGACGCTCGCCCCGGAGGCCGACGACCAGGAGGTGCTGCGCGCCGCGCTCGCGGCCGGCCCGGTCCGCGAGTTCGCGTGGCGAAGGCCGAGCCTCACCGAGCTCTACCGGCACGTCGTCAGCGTGGAGGACGCGGAGAACGCGGAGAACGCGGAGAAGGCGGAAAACGCTGAGAACGCTGAGGAGGCGGCATGAGCGGCGGCATGCGGACGGTCCGGCTGATCGCGGGGCGGGAACTGTCCACTCGGGTGAAGTCCAAGGGCTACGTGATCATGACGCTGGCGCTCGTCGTGCTGATCGGCGGCATCTCGGTGCTGTTCAAGCTCGTCGGCGGCGACGACCCGTCGAAGATCGGCGTGCTCGACGGAGCGCTCTCCCAGCCGATCGCCGCCACGGCGCAGAGCCTCGGCGAGAAGATCGAGACCGTGACCGTCGGGTCTCAGGCCGAGGGGGAGAAGAAGGTCCGCGACGAGGACCTCGACGCGCTCGTCCTGTCCGGCCCGGTCCGGGTCGTCGTGAAGAAGGACCTCGGCGACGGGCTCAGGAACACGCTCACCGTGATGGTCCGGCAGGACGCGCTCAACGCCGAGCTGGCCAGGGCCGGAGCCGATCCGGCGGCCGTCGGGCGGGCGGTGGCCTCCACCTCGGTGGGCGTCACCTCGCTGGAGGGCGCCGACGACCTGAAGGACCAGCGCGTCGTGCTGGCGATGGTCGCGGCGTTCCTGCTCTACGGCGTGCTGTTCAGCGCGGGGATGATGGTCGCGCAGGGCGTCGTGGAGGAGAAGTCCAGCCGGATCGTCGAGATCCTGCTCAGCGCGGTGCGGCCCTGGCAGCTGATGGTCGGCAAGGTGGCGGGGATCGGCGCGGTCGGTTTCATCCAGATGCTCGCCGCGACCACGGCGGGGGTCGTGGCCGCCCTGGCGACCGGCGTGCTGGACATCCCCGGGGGCGAACTCGTCGGGACGGGCCTGTGGGGCCTGGTCTGGTTCGTCGTCGGGTTCGCGATGTTCGCGCTGCTGTTCGCCGCCACCGGCGCACTGGTCTCACGCCAGGAGGACCTCGGCGGCGTCATCATGCCGGTCTACATGCTGCTGCTGATCCCCTACATGCTCTCCTTCAGCCTCATCCCGGCCGACCCGGACGGGACCGCCGCGAAGATCCTCTCGCTGGTCCCGTTCTTCGCACCGGTGCTCATGCCGGTGCGCTCGGCCATGGGCGCCCCCGTCTGGTGGCAGTTCGCGGGTCTCGGCCTCACCCTGGTGACCATCGCCGCCCTGGTCTGGCTGGCGGGCCGCATGTACGAGAACTCCGTCCTGCGCATGGGCTCCCGCATCAAGCTCACCGACGCCCTGAGGAGCGCGAAGTGAGCGCTCCCGGAGGCCGGGCGGCCGTGGTGACGGGCGGTTCGCGGGGCATCGGCCGCGCGATCGTCGAGCGGCTCGCCCGCGACGGAGCGGACGTCGTGTTCAGCTACGCCGGGAACAAGGGCGCGGCCGCCGAGGTGGCCGAGGCCACCGGGGCCTTCGCCGTCCAGGCCGATCTCACCGACCCCGGGGCCGCCGAACGCCTGCTGGAGACCGCGCTGGAGCGGCAGGGCGCCCTCGACGTCCTGGTGGCCAGCGCCGCGGTCGGCTTCGAGCCCGCCGCGATCGCCGACACCTCGCTGGAGGAGTTCGACCGGGTCATGGCGGGCAACGCCAGGTCGGCCTTCGCCGCGCTCCGCTTCGCCGCCCGCACCATGCGCGACGGCGGGCGGATCGTGCTCCTGTCGACGGTCAACACCGTCAGGCCCGGCCCCGGCATCGCCCCCTACGCCGCCAGCAAGGGCGCGATCGAGCAGCTCGCCGCGATCGCCGCGCTGGAACTCGGCGAGCGCGGCATCACCGTCAACTGCGTCTCGCCGGGCGCGACCGACACCGATCTGCTGCGCTCCACGAACCCGCCCGAGGCACTGGAACAGATCTCGCGGATCACCGCGCTCCGGCGCCTCGGCACCCCCTCCGACATCGCGGACGTCGTGGCGCTGCTGGTGAGCCCGGACGGCCGCTGGATCACCGGCCAGAACATCCGCGCGACCGGCGGCCTGGTCTAGGCCGTGTCTTACGGATCTTCGGTCCTGGACAAGATCCGTAAGACACGGCCTAGCCGGGCTTGCGGTTGGCCAGGGCCGTGGTGGTGGCGAAGGCGACCGGGCCGGTGCGGTCGTGGAGGGTGCAGGAGCCCGCGGCGATGCCGTCGGCCGAGATGTGGCCGCCGGCCTCGATGCCGATGTACTCGCCCTCGGGCAGGCGGCCCAGGGTGATCGTGTAGTCGGCGTTGATGTAGTTCAGGCCGGTCGTGCTCCAGTGCGCGGTCGGGCTGGCCAGGTCGGCGGCGAGCGCCAGGCGCACCAGCGGGCTGAGCGGCTCGTCGCCGATCAGGGGGTGGGTCTCGCGCAGCCAGGCGCGGCGCCGGTGCGGAAGATCCCAGTCGTCGCCGGCGCCGATCCGCCACAGGTCGAAGGTGGGGACGCTGCCGCCGCTGCGCCGGGTGGGCGGGCCGCAGTCCTCGGGCTGTGGGACGTTCCAACGCTCCGCCGGCCAGACCTCGCCGGGCGGGTGGCCGCCGTGCTTGAGCAGGACCAGGCTGGCGCGGGCGATCAGCCCGTCGGGCCCGGTGACGGCGGCGTCGACGACCCGGATGCGGCGGCCGTCCCTGATCCGGTCGGTGGTGACCTTGAGCGGGGCGAGCCTGGCGTTGCGGAAGAGATCGACGGTCAGCCGGGACGGCCGCAGCCCCTCCAGTGAGTGGCCGCGTTCGATGGCCTCGGCCATGAGCCCGCCGAGCAGCCGTCCGTGCAGCATGTCGGGGGCCCAGGGGCCGTGCGCCATCTCGGTGGGGACCAGGGCGTCGCCGTCCCGGAGGAAGAACGTCATCCGCACATCATGCCGACGGACGGGTGCAGAGCGACTCGGGGGTCCCCGGATGGAGGAAACCGTCCTTGGTCTCGCAGGTCGCGCCGTGGACGACCCCCTTCCACTGGCCGGTCCACACCTCGACCTTCGCGCCCTTGCCGCCGCCCTTGGTCACGAACATCTCGCCCTGGCGTTCCTCGATGACCTCGCCGGTGCTCAGCGGGTAGACGAACTCGAAGTCGATCTTCAGCAGGATGCCCTGGTAGGGCTTGCCGTCGCTGCCGGTGACGGTGTCGGCCTTCGGCTCCGCGCGTCCCCTGACCCGGATGGGCTCGGACTTCTGCGAGGTGCCGGGGACGAACGCGGTGACCTCGTCGCGGGTGGTGGTCGCCGCCGCGTCCGACGACAGGCCCTTGCGGAACTGGTCGCGCTGGTGCGCCGACAGCAGCCGCGCGTAGGGCTCGGTCTCGCCCTCGTACAGCACGCCGGGGTCGAGATGGGCGACCGTCAGGAGCTTCTTGGCCAGCTCGTAGCCCTGGGCCACCTCCTCGGCCGTCAGCCCCGTGACGGCCTCGGAATCCGGCATCTTGATGCCTTCGGGGCCCTCCGCGTAGGGGCCGAGCGCGGCGAGCGCGGTCGGGGTGGTGAGGGGGAGCAGCCGGTGGGCGGGCGGCGGTTCCTTCGCATCGTCCGCCGGGACCAGGCTGACCAGCCCGAGCCCCTGGGCGATGAGCACGAAGGCGGCGGCCACGGCGACGGCCACTCCGATGACGCGGGGGAGAGTCCTCATATGTTCCGAACCTAGATCGCGACGGGACGGGACAGAGATGGTTGTACCCCGACAGAGGCGTCCGAAAAGGACTCGGGGAAAGGACAAGGCCCCCGGTTGGCGACCGCGCCGCCGCGCCCCCGGGGGCCATTGGTGAACGACCGTAGGGGGTCGAGGCGTGCGGACGGTTTCCTCTTGGTGAACTGCGCGTTACACCGCTGGATCCCGTTGCGAGCACTACTGTTAGGGTGTTGCCCAAGCGCTTGTTAGGGAGCGTTCGCTAGGGAGGCTGGAACGTGGAGCTCGCCGTCACCGAGGAACAGGCGGAGCTGCGCGCCGCCCTGCGCCGCTTCTTCACCGACAAGGCGCCCAGCGCCACGGTCAGGAAGCTGATGGAGACGGAGGCGGGCTACGACACCGCGGTGTGGGCGCAGATGGGCGAGCAGCTCGGGCTCCAGGGACTCGCGATCCCCGAGGAGCACGGGGGAGCGGGCTTCGGCTTCGCCGAGCTGGCCGTCGTGTTCGAGGAGATGGGCAGGACCCTGTTCCCCTCGCCGTTCCTCGCCTCGGCCGTGCTCGCGCCGCAGGCCCTGCTGGCCTCCACCGACGCGTCCGCCTGCGCTGACCTGCTGCCGGGGATCGCGGACGGGTCGACCGTCGCGACCGTCGCGTTCTGCGAGCGGGACGGCCGCTGGGACGGCTCCGACATCCAGGCGGCCGCGCGTCCCTCGGGGGAGGACTGGATCCTCGACGGGGTGAAGCACTACGTCCTGGACGGCCATGTCGCCGATCTCGTCCTCGTCTTCGCGCGCACCGAACTCGGCCTCTCGCTGTTCGCCGTCGACGGCACGGCGCCCGGCGTCGCCCGCACCCCGCTCCCGACCCTCGACCAGACCCGCAGGCTGGCCCGCGTCACCCTCGAAGGGGCCCCCGGCCGCCTCGTCGGCTCCGAGGGGACCGGCCTGGCGGTCCTGCGCCGGGTGGTCGACCTTGCCTCCGTCGTCCTGGCCGCCGAGGCGCTGGGCGGGGCCCAGCGCTGCCTCGACCTCTCGGTGGAGTACGCGAAGGTGCGCCGGCAGTTCGGCAGGCCCATCGGCTCGTTCCAGGCGATCAAGCACAAGTGCGCGGACCTGCTGACCCTCGTCGAGTCCTCCCGCTCCGCCGCCATGTACGCCGCGCGCGTCGCCGACCAGGAGCCCGAGGCCCTCGCGAGCGCCGCCTCCCTGGCCAAGTCCTACTGCGCCGACGCCTTCTTCACCGCGGCGGGCGAGGCCATCCAGATCCACGGCGGCATCGGCTTCACCTGGGAGCACGACGCGCACCTGTTCTTCAAGCGCGCCAAGTCCTCCCAGCTCCTGTTCGGCACCCCCGCCCTGCACCGGGACCGTCTGGCGGCGTCCCTGGGAATCTAGGGTTTCAGCGGCCGAGTGCGGTGTCGACGGCCTCGGCCACCGGGCCGCGGTGGACCGGGCCGTGGCCGGGCAGCAGGATGTCCGCGGGCAGGGGGCGGAGCAGGCCGAGGGCGGTGCCTGCCGCCTCGCGGTCGTGGTCGAAGAACGGGGTGATCCGCTGGGGCCCGTCGATCCGTGACGTCCAGTGGCCCGTGACGAGGGCGTCGCCGGTGATCAGCACGCCCGTGTCCGGCAGGTGGTAGCAGGTGTGGCCCGAGGTGTGTCCCGGCGTGACGACGGGGACCGGGCGGCCGGGCAGGTCGAGCGGGCCGGTCCCGGTGATCGCCTCGGCGGCGGGCACGGACACCTTCTTCAGCGCGCCCGCCCGGATGATGTGCAGCGCCCACGGCAGCACCCCGGGCCGCCACAGGTTCGCCGCGACGTCCCGGGGCGTCGCCTGCTCCAGGAACTCGCGGCGGGCGTGCCGCGCCTCGCGCTCGGAGGTGAGCACCCGGGCCCCGGGGGCGGACGCCAGCAGGGCGGGCAGCCCGCCGATGTGGTCGACGTGCGCGTGGGTGACCAGGACGGCCAGGAGCTGCTCCGGCCGCCGCCCGATCCGGTCCAGCGACGCGGCGACCAGCGGGGCGTCGGCCGGATAGCCCGCGTCCACGAGGGTCACGGAGTCCCCCTCGGTCAGCAGCGTCCAGTTGACGCCCTTGGTCTCGGCGAAGTGGACGCCGTCGGCGACCTGGGTGATCCGCAGCATCTCCGCAACCTAGCCCATGGTCCGGGTGACGGCGGAGGTCCGCAGGTCGAGGGAGGTCACGCGGTTGCCGCCGGGGCCCGACCAGCCGCGGGTGCCGTGGGCGCGGTAGCGGATCTCCCAGCGCGTCTCGCGGAGCGTCACGAAGGCGCTGTAGGACTGGACCTGGGCCGACCGGTCGCGGACCAGGGTGCTCTCGCCCTGCCGGACGACGTCCGGGCTGAGCATCGAGGAGATGTCGCACAGCACGGGCAGGGACCGGCCGCCGAGCCGGACGAACTGCGCCGCGGACGGGTCGTCGAGGGCCTTGTGCATGTGGCCGCAGAGGTAGCCGGTGATCGCGGGGTGGTCGCCGGCGAAGGCGTCCAGCTTCGCGGCGGGCTGGAGCGCGTTGCGGGCCGAGACGCCCAGCTCGCGCGGCGGGAAGTGGTTGACCAGCACGACCGGGCCGGGGGCGGCGCCGACGACGCCGTCCAGCCAGGTCCAGGTGGCGTCGGGGATCGTCCAGATCCCCTGGTCGCCGGTGAAGTCGTCGGCGGCGAAGGCGACGAACCGGTAGCCCTTGACGTCGAGGAAGGTGTTGGCCGGGCGGCCGTAGACCTTCTCCCAGGTCTCGCGGGTGTGCACCGGCCGGTCCCTGACGTCGTGGTTGCCCATCGCCCACAGGTCCGGCGCGCCGCGTGCCGCCGCCGGCAGCCAGCCGAGGGCGTAGCGGTCCTCCGCGGCCCTGCCCCGGTCGGTGATGTCGCCGGTGTGGATGAGGGCGTCGGGGACCGGCACCAGGTTGTCGCGCAGATCGGCGGCCATGTGGTCGCCCTCGGCGTACGACCAGGGCCGGTACCCGAAATGGGTGTCGCTGACATGGTGGACCAGCACCCCGTCGGACGGCGGCAGCGGCCACGGGCGCCGGGCGGTCACAGCGGCCGGTACCGCACGGTGTAGAGCGCGGGCAGGCGCAGCGCCGCGGGACGGCCCACCGGCGTCCAGTTGACGGTCAGCAGCTGGCCCTTGGCCAGGTCGGCGTCGGACCAGGCCGCGGCGTCCCAGGTCCACGGCACGCGGGCGGTGATCGGCCCGTTGGCGTCGGCCCCGGTCGGCCGGGTCGTCCTCGCGGCGATGTCGGGGAACCCTTCGGGGCCCGTGCCCTTCTCCAGGACGCCCTTCCAGTACACGGTGTCGGAGGCGGCCAGGGAGAAGTACTCGAAGCTGACCGCCACGGACAGCACGCGCAGCGGGAACGGGGCGGCCATCAGCGTGAACCGGGTCCCCTCCGCCACGGAGGGGCCGCCGTCCCAGGTCTGGATCCCGACCGAGAAGAGCAGGTCCTCCAGGGTCGGGATCTGCTCGCGGAGCACGGCGATCTGCGCCGCGAGCTCCTCGACGGTGGCCATCAGCCGTAGCGCTTCATCTCGTGGAAGAAGCCCGGGACGGTCTGCAGGTCCCCCGCGTCGGTGACCTCGTCGTAGACGTACTTGGCGACGGCCAGGTCGAGGACGCCCAGCCCGAACGGCGAGAAGATCACCGGACGGTCGGAGGGGGGAGTGGTCCGGCCCTCCAGCACGTCGTACAGGGTGCCGTCGACGAAGTCGCGGTTCCCGGTCTTCTGCTCGGCCAGGTGCGGGCTCGTGCCGGCCTTCAGGCAGTGGTCGACGTCGTCGACGACGTTGTAGGCCGACAGGATGATCTCGGGGGACAGGTCGCGCAGCGAGATGTGCAGGACCAGCGGGTTGTGGGCGAGCAGCCCGGGGTCGAGGATGTGCGGCTCGCCCGCGACGGTCGCCAGGACGATCAGGTCGGAGGAGGTGAACAGTTCCTCCGCGCTCTCGGCGATGGTGACCGGCCCGGTCTCGGTCCGCTCCAGGTAGCCCTTGAAGCCCTCGGCGTGCTCGGCCGACAGGTCGAAGATGCTCGAGGACTCGAACACCAGCCCGTTGCCGACCAGGTAGGTGTGCAGGTAGCGGGCGATGAGGCCGACGCCGACGAACCCGACCCTGCGGGGGGCGACGCCGCGCTTCTCCGCCAGCGTGACGGCCGCCAGCGCCGCCGAGGCCGCCGTCCGCGCCGCGCTGATGATCGAGCTCTCCAGGCAGGCGAACGGGTAGCCCGTCTCGGTGTCGTTGAGGATCAGCACGGCGCTGGCGCGCGGGATGCCCGCGGCGACGTTCTCGGGGAACGAGGAGATCCACTTGATGCCGTGCACGTTGACCTCGCCCTTCACCGACGCGGGCAGCGCGATGATCCGGGACGAGGGACGGTCGGGGAAGCGCAGGAAGTAGGAGTCGGGGTTGACCGTCCGCGCCTCACCGTGCAGCCGGTAGGCCGCCTCGACCATCGCGGTGACCTGCTTCTCGCGTCCGTGCAGGGCACCGGCGACCTGCTCTCCCGAGACGACGGCGAACGAGGGGGGCTGGGTCATGGGTGAGGCTCCAGGGTGGATGGGACGAGTGAGGATCCGGTCGTGGGGATCTAGCGGTCGAGATGGCTGAAGTGCTCGTTCAGCCACCCCTCCTCGTAGATCGAGTCGAGGTAGCGCTCGCCGAGGTCGGGTGAGATCGCGACCGCGACGGGCTCCGCCCCGGGGTACTTCTCGTTCAGCCAGCGGACGGCGCCGCTGACGACCGTGCCGGTCGAGCCGCCGAACAGGAAGCCCCGCGAGGCCAGGCTATGACATGTCCGGATCGTGTCGGGTTCGGGGACGTGGACGACGTCGTCGATGTAGGACTCGTCGACCAGTTCGGGACGGGTGCTCGTGCCCAGGCCGGGGACCATACGGCGCTCGGGGATCCCGCCGAAGGTCACGGAGCCGACCGCGTCGATCGCGACGATCGTCACCGGCTTGTCGTGTTCCTTGAAATAGCGCGCGCAGCCCATCAGGGTTCCCGTGGTGCCCGCGCCGACGAACAGGACGTCGAGGTCGGGGAAGGCGCGGGCGATGGCCGGCGCGGTGTGCCGGTAGTGCGCGCGCCAGTTGTTCGGATTGGCGTACTGGTTGAGCCACACGTACTTCTCGCTGGAGCCGACGAGGTCGCGCACGTAACGGATCCGGCTTTCGAGGAATCCGCCGTTCGCGTCCTGCTGGCTGATGACGCGGACCTCCGCGCCCAGCGACCGCATGACCCGCTGCGAGGCCGTGTTGCACCGCGGATCGGTGATGCAGAGGAACCGGTAGCCCTTGCTGGCGGCGATCGTGGCCAGGGCGATGCCCAGGTTGCCCGACGACGACTCGACCAGCACCGATCCCTCGGTGATCACCCCGCTGCGCTCCGCGGCGGCCACCATCTCTGCGGCGGCCTTGAGCTTCACCGAGCCGGCGAAGTTGAACCCCTCGCACTTCAAGTACAGCGGGGATCCGACGATCGACCGGAGGTCGACGTACAGATCCTCGACATTGAACTCTTGTGGGGAGCTGATAATAGGCACGTTGCCGACACCTTCTGCATGACAACAACCAAATTTATTGAATACCGGTCAGAGAGTCGGTCGAAAACGATTCCGCGCGCCAGAGCAGTCTGCTCTCAGGATTCATGGCCGCGCACCTTCAGCCTATGAATTCTTCAAGTATTCACCCCGTGGCTGAAAGCTGAGACCTTTGCCCGTTGGTCTCCGCCGGCGTTCCGAAACCCTCGTGTCGCGTTTCCTCTCTTTGTGGCGTGACCCTGATCACCGTGGCGGTGATTACCGTACAGTAGGGCAAGTTGGGCTGCAAGCCCCGTTATCCTCTTAAGAACCCATAAGGGCGAATGACTCCGGACTAGGAGCGGTTTCGTGACGATCTTGGATGGTCTGCTCGGCGTGGAAGAGCTGCCGAGGCTGACGATCTCTCCCGCGGAGATCGAGCGGGCGCGGGGCCTGGCCATGAGCCGGGACCACCAGGTCGACCTCACCGAGGCCGTCATCACCAGGGTCGAGCGCATCGCCGCAGCTCAGGACCGTCCCGCGGTGCGGGACGAGGCGCGGGCGCTCACCTATGCGCAACTGGCGGAGGAATCACGCCGGATCGCGACCCTCCTGGAGGGCGCCGGGGTGCGGCCGGGCGACGTCGTCGCCGTCGGCGGTGTACGGAGCGTGAGCGTCATCGCCGCGTTCCTCGCGCTGGAACTGCTCGGCGCGCTGTACGTGCCGGCCGACACGATCTGGCCCGCCAACCGCGTCGCCGACGTGCTGGAGCAGGCCGGGGTGCGGGTGCTGTTCAACACCGACCCCGGCGAGATCACCCCGGTGCTGGCCGAGGGCGCGGCCAAGGCCGGTGTCTCGATCGTCAGGTCCGCGCAGGTCGCGAGCTGTGAGCCGTGGGCGGGACCGGCCCGGCTGGACTCGCTCGACCAGCCCCGGTACGTGCTGTTCACCTCGGGTTCGACCGGCAAGCCCAAGGGCGCGGTCGTCGAGCACCAGGGCATGGTCAACCACCTCTACGCCAAGATCGTCGACCTCGGCATGACGGAGGACGACGTCGTCGCCCAGACCGCGCCGCTCGGCTTCGACATCTCCATCTGGCAGATGATCTGCCCGCTGATCAACGGCGGCCAGGTCCATGTCATCAGCGACGAGACCTCCTATGACTCGGTGGCGTTCGCCCAGGTCATCGACGCCCAGGCCATCACTATCGTCGAGCTCGTGCCCACGATGGTCCGGCTGCTCCTGGACGATCTCGCCGCCCAGGAGGGCAACCAGATCGCTGGCCTGCGCTGGATGCTCGCCACCGGCGAGGAACTCCCCGGCGAGGTCGCCCGCCGCTGGCTGACCGAGATGCCCCAGGCCGGGCTCGTCAACGCCTACGGCCCGACCGAGTGCTCCGACGACGTCACCCACCACACCGTCACGCTGAGTGATCTGGAGCTGCTGCGGCTGCCGATCGGCACCCCGGTCGTCAACACCCGGCTCTACGTGCTCCGCAAGGAGGACGACCGCTGGTTCGCCTGCGACAGGGGAGAGACCGGAGAGCTGTTCGTGGGTGGCACCGGCGTCGGCCGCGGCTACCTGTCCAACCATGACAAGACCCGTGACGCCTTCTTCGCCGACCCCTTCGAGGAGACCCTGACCAGGCGTTTGTACCGGACGGGCGACGCGGTCAAGGTGCTGCCGTCCGGTCCGCTGCAGTACCTCGGCCGGGTCGACCGGCAGGTGAAGATCTCCGGTGTCCGGATGGAACTGGGCGAGATCGAGGCCGTGCTGCAGCGTCATCCGAGCGTCGGCGCTGTGGCCGTAGTGGTTCACGAGATCGGTTTGTAACGAGAGTGATAGTTTCGGGCCCTTGCCCGAATCGTTAGGCTTCCGCTGGCCGGTTCAGGGCCCTCGACGGCTTGTCATCTGTAGCGTAACGGACACGTGATCATCGGTGTCTGACGGGCGTTTCTTGTCACAGGAGTGAGCAATCGTGCCCGTTAAGTTCCACTTATGGGGGGATTGCGAAGCATGTTGCCCCCTGGTTAACTGAGCCCCCACTACCAATCAGTAAGGTCGCCGGAGGGCTGCCGATTGGGGCGCGGCGTCGTCAAACGGGCGGCGAAATTGATGACGGCCGCGTGCGGGAAACGTAATGCGGGGAAAGGGGCATTGGTCGAAGTCTGTTCTTTTCGCGACTGAACTCCTGCATCCAGAACTTCCACTCCCCGAACCGCGAAAGCGATTCCCCCAAATGCCTTCTTCCGAGATTTTCATGGACGCGGTTTCGACGGACACGGTTTCGAATGACTCGGTGCTACCTCTCTCCGCCGCGCAGCAGAGCGTGTGGTTCGCGCAGCAGTTCAGTCCGCAGACTCCCCTCTATGTCGCCCAGTACCTCGAGATCAAAGGACCGTTCGACACCGAACTGTTCAACCGTGTCGCGGAAGCGGGCGGCTCGGAGGCCGAGGTTCTCAATTTCCGGCTCGTCGAGCTGGAAGGCGTCCCCCACCAGCGCATCGGCTACGGCGAGATCCCCCCGCACGAGACGATCGACTTCTCCGCCGAGCCCGACCCGGTCAAGGCCGCCAGGGCCTGGATCGACGACGACCTGACCAGCCCGATCGACCTGTTCCGCGACCGGCTCTACATCAGCGTCTTCCTGCGGCTCGGCCCCGAGCTGCACTGGTGGTACGTGCGCTGCCACCACATCGTCATGGACGGATTCACCGGGGCCAAGACCTACGAGCGCGCCGCCGAGATCTACAACGAGCTCGCCGCCGGCGGCCCGTACGTCCCCAAGAAGCACGGCGACTACCGGGCCCTGCTCGCCGAGCAGCACGAATACCGTCAGTCGGCCCGCTACCAGGCCGAACGTGAGTACTGGTTGGAACGGTTCGCCGACCGTCCCGAGGTCGTCGCGCTGACCGACCGCGACGCCGCCGACCCCGCGATCCACTTCCATCAGGCCGGCACCGCGCTCGGCGACGAGGAGACCGCCGCCTACGCCGCGGCCGCCCGGCGGTTCCGGGTCGGCAGTCCGGTCCTGGCGATCGCCGCGACGGCGCTGTACTGCGCGAAGATGACCGGCACCGACGATGTGATCATCGGTCTCGCGGTCTCGGGCCGCACCTCGCACCTGGCGAAGGAGACCCCCGCGCACCAGGCGTCGATCCTGCCGCTGCGCCTGGCGGTGCGCCCGGAGATGACCGTCGAGGAACTCGCGCGCTCGGTCTCCCGCACCACCGCCCGGCTGCTGCGCAACCAGCGGTACCGGCGCGAGGACCTGATCCGCGACCTGCGCCTCATCGGCCGCCGCATCCACGGCCCCGTCGTCAACGTCCTCGCCTTCGACTACGGCGACATCGCCTTCGGCGCCGCGCGCGGCACCCAGAACATCGTCACCACGAGCCCGGTCGAGGACCTGGCGATCAACATCTACGACAGCGCGGACGGCAGGGGCTCCCGGTTCGAGTTCGTCGCCCATCCCGAGCTCTACACCGAGGCCGAGACCGCGGCGCATCACGAGCGCTATGTCCGCCTCCTGCGGGCCGTCGTGGCCGCCGAGACGACCGACACTCTCGACACCCTGCTCATGCTCGCCGACGACGCTCCGGTCCTCACCGCCACGGTGACCGCGGACCTCGCGGAGCAGGCACCCGCTGACGCGCGTGCTCTGGTCGTCGACGCGATGAACCACCCCCTTCCGATCGGCGGCCGAGGCCGCCTCGCGTTCCTGCCCGGTCCTTCCAGCGCCCGCTCCGGCGAACGCTTCACAGCTCCCACGACGTCCAGCGCCACGGCCGCCGAAAGTGTCACACCGGACGGACTGCACGTCACGAACCGTCCCGCCCGCTGGACCCACGACGGCACGCTGGAGCTGCTCCCGCTGCCCAGGGCGGCGGAGCCGGGCGGCAAGCGCCTCGTCGCCTACGTGGTCCCCGCGCCCGGGTCGGAGATCAGCGCGGAGGAGCTGCGGGCGTTCGTCTCCGAGCACCTGCCGAACGCGATGATCCCGTCGGCGTTCGTCGTCCTGGACGAGCTGCCGCTGACCGCCAACGGCAAGGTCGACACCAAGCACCTGCCCGCTCCCGACTTCGGGACGGCGCCCGCGGTGGCCTACCGGGCGCCGCGCACCCCGCAGGAGGAGGTCCTGGCCGCGGTCTTCGCCGAGCTGCTGGGCACCGAGCGGATCGGGATCGACGACGACTTCTTCGAGCTGGGCGGCAACTCCCTCACCGCGATGCGCGTGATCGCCAAGGCGCGGGCGGCGCTGGGCGTCGAGCTCGCGGTGCGGACCCTGTTCGAGACGCCGACCGTCGCGGGGCTGTCCGCCCTGCTGGAAGGAGCAGCTCCGGCCCGTCCGGCGCTGGTGGCCGCCGAGCGGCCCGCCCGGCTTCCGCTGTCCTACGCCCAGCAGCGGCTGTGGTTCCTCAACCGGTTCGAGGGTCCTTCGGCGACCTACAACCTGCCGATCGCGCTGCGGCTGACGGGACCGCTGGACGCCGCCGCGCTCCAGGCGGCCCTCGCGGACGTGGTGGGACGGCACGAGTCGCTGCGGACGATCTTCCCGGACTCCGGCGGGACGCCCCGCCAGCAGATCCTCGACACCGCCGTCGCCGCCCCGCGCGTCCAGGTCACGGACGTGAGCGAGGCGTCCCTGCCGATCGCGCTGGCCCAGGCCGCCGGGTACGGTTTCGACATCGCGGTCGAGCCCCCGCTGCGCGCCCACCTGTTCCGGCTCGCGCCCGATCTGCATGTCGCCGTGCTGGTCCTGCACCATGTGGCGGGTGACGGCTGGTCGATGGCGCCCCTGGCCGGCGACATCTTCACCGCCTACGCCGCCCGGCTCGGCGGGACGGCCCCCGCCTGGGTGCCGCTGCGCGTCCAGTACGCCGACTACACGCTCTGGCAGCAGGAACTGTTCGGCGCGGAGGACGATGAGGAGAGCCTGCTCCACCGCCAGATCGCCTACTGGCGCGCGGCGCTGGCCGGGCTGCCCGAGCAGCTCGACCTGCCCGCCGACCGGCCGCGTCCCGACCAGGCGTCCTACCGGGGCGGCACGGTCCGCCGGACCCTGGACGCCGCGGTCCACGCCCGGGTCCTGGAGGCCGCCCGGGAGACCGGCGCCTCACCGTTCATGGTGGTCCAGGCCGTCTACGCCGCGCTGCTGGCCAAGCTGTCGGGTGCGACGGACATCCCGGTCGGCTCGCCGATCGCGGGCCGCACCGACGAGGCACTGGACGACCTGGTCGGCATGTTCGTGAACATGCTGGTCCTGCGCACCGACACCTCCGGAGACCCGACCTTCCGCGAGCTCGTCGCCCGCGTCAGGGACACCGACCTGGCCGCCTACGCCCATCAGGACCTGCCGTTCGAACGCCTCGTCGACGTCCTCAACCCCGAGCGCCACATGGGCCGCCACCCGCTGTTCCAGAACGCGCTGACCTTCCAGAACAACCCCGAGGCCCGCCTCGACCACGAAGGTTTCACCGCCGAGGTCGAGCAGCTCACCGCCGGCGTCTCCCGCTTCGACCAGCTCCTCATCCTCACCGAGCGGTTCTCCGCCGACGGCGCCCCCGCGGGCCTGGAATGCGAACTGGAGTACGCGCTCGACCTGTACGACCCGGCCACGGCGGCCGGGTTCCTCGACCGCTTCGACCGGGTGCTCGAGGGAATGCTCGCCGACCTGGACGCCCCGCTCAGCGCGACCGGCCTCCTCACGGAAGACGAGCGGGCGACCATCCTCGGGGAGTGGGCCTCCGCCGCCCCGGGGGCCGCCTCCGCGCTGCCCGCGACGATCGTCGCGGCCTTCGAGGAGCGGGCGGCCCTCGGCCCGCACGCCCCCGCCGTCACCTTCGAGGGGACCACCCTCACCTACGGCGAGCTCAACGCGCGGGCCAACCGCCTGGCCCGGCACCTGCTGACCGCGGGCGTCGGCCCCGAGCAGTTCGTGGCGCTGCGGCTGCCGCGCTCGGAGCGGCTCGTCGAGGCGATCCTCGCCGTGCTGAAGACCGGCGCGGCCTATGTGCCGATCGATCCGGACTACCCGGCCGACCGCATCGCCTACACCCTCGACGACGCCCGCCCCGTGCTGACCGTCGACGAGGAGTTCCTGGCCGCCGACCTGGACGCCTACGACCCCGCCGACCTCGGCGTGGCGATCGACCCGGAGCACCCGGCCTATGTGATCTACACCTCGGGGTCGACCGGACGTCCCAAGGGCGTGGTGATCCCGCACTCCAACGTCATCCGGCTGATGACCTCGACGGAGCACTGGTTCTCCTTCGGCCCGGACGACGTGTGGACGCTGTTCCATTCCTACGCCTTCGACTTCTCGGTGTGGGAGCTGTGGGGTCCTCTGCTGTACGGCGGCCGTCTCGTGGTGGTCCCCTACGGGGTCTCGCGTTCGCCTGTGGAGTTCCTGAAGCTGCTCGAGGCCGAGGGGGTGACGGTGCTGAACCAGACGCCGTCGGCGTTCTACCAGCTCATGGCCGCCGACGCCGCCGCCCCCGCCGTCCTCTCCCTCCGCTTCGTGATCTTCGGAGGCGAGGCGCTCGAGCTGAAGCGCCTCACCGCCTTCGCCGCCCGCCGCCCCGGGACCGTCCTCGTGAACATGTACGGGATCACCGAGACGACGGTTCACGTCTCCCACATAGCGCTGGACGAGGTGGCCTGCCAGACCGCGTCCGGCTCGGTGATCGGCGCGGCCCTCCCCGATCTGCGGACCTATGTGCTCGACGAGCGTCTCCAGCCGGTTCCGGCGGGTGTGACCGGCGAGCTGTACGTCGCGGGAGCGGGGCTGGCCCGCGGCTACCACGCCCGGCACGGCCTGACGGCCGAGCGGTTCGTCGCGGACCCGTTCGGCGCCCCGGGCACGCGCATGTACCGCTCCGGTGACCTCGCCCGGTGGACGCGCGACGGTGAACTGGAGTATCTGGGCCGCTCGGACTTCCAGGTGAAGATCCGGGGTTTCCGGATCGAGCTGGGGGAGATCGAGGCGGTCCTGTCGCGGAGCGCCTCCGTGCGGGACGTCGCGGTGATCGACCGGGAGGACCGTCCCGGCGACAGGCGCCTGGTCGCCTACGTCGTGCCCGCGGGGGAGGGTCTGGACGCCCAGGCCGTCCGGGCGCTGGCCGCGGCGGAGCTGCCCGCGCACATGGTGCCCTCGGCGGTCGTCCTCCTCGACGCCCTCCCGCTGACGGGTAACGGCAAGCTCGACCGCCGTGCCCTGCCCGCCCCGCAGATCACGGTCGGGGCCTCCGGCCGTGCCCCGGCGAGCGAGCGCGAGGAACTCCTCGCCGACCTGTTCACCGAGGTCCTCGCGCTGCCCGCCCGCGCCGGAGCCGACGACGGGTTCTTCGACC
>NZ_BAAAUV010000019.1:0-153765 GCF_039534125.1 Actinocorallia longicatena
AGTACCCCGAAGGGCCTTTCCGCTCGACTTGCATGTGTTAAGCACGCCGCCAGCGTTCGTCCTGAGCCAGGATCAAACTCTCCATTAAATGTCGAGATGAAACTGGCAATACAGAACATCTGGCAAGACCCCCTGGCGAGGGGATCTCAACACTTGTCCGTAATGCCTCAAAGAAATCCTCAGACGAGGATGTACATGACCAGAACCGAAGTCCCGGCCATTATTTTGGCACTGACTTTTAGCACGCTGTTGAGTTCTCAAGAAACGGATTCGCTCCGCAGCCCACTCTTTCGAGTGTTTTTCGGGGCAACCCTTCGAATCTACCAGGCCTTAAATGCCTGTCAAATCCGCTCTTTCGAGCCGATTCGCTTCTCAGGGGGCGTCGGCCGCTCGGGCCAACGAGGAGAACTCTACGGGACCCTGCGAGGGCCGTCAAACCGAGGATCCTCCCCCGCCCCGGACCTCTCGAAACCCACGGTTTCCAAAGTTCACTAAGGGTAGGTATGCGACCACAGGGGGGAGGGGAGATGCCGCTGCGTGCGCTCTGGAGGGACGAGACCAGGCCCGGACGTTCGTGGCTGCTCGTCCTGTCCATCGGACTCGGGCTGTGGGTCGCCTCGGTGGTCGTCTACCTGCTGACCGGCAACATCAACCAGATTCCCACGATCACGCAGCTCGGCAGCTTCGTCGTCCCGATCACCTATGTCGTGTGGGCCTACGAGAACGGCCGGCGGGACGAGACCACCCTCACGCTGATCTTCAGGGCGTTCGTCGCCGGTGGGGTGCTCGGGACCCTGGCGGCGTCGCTGCTGGAGACGTACCTGCTGAACACCCTCTCGCCGTGGCTCTATGTCGGCGTCGGCTTCATCGAGGAGGGGACCAAGATCCTCGCCCTCATGCTCGTCGCCCGGAACCTCAGGTACCGCACCCCCCGGGACGGCATGGTGCTCGGTTCCGCGGTGGGCTTCGGTTTCGCCGCCTTCGAAAGCTCGGGCTACGCGCTCAGCGCCTTCCTCAGCGACGACGGCTCCAATCTGCGCGCCATGGTCGAGACGGAGATCCTCCGCGGGCTCGTCGCCCCCCTGGGCCACGGACTGTGGACCGGCATCCTCGGCGGTCTCCTGTTCTACGCGTCCCAGCCGAGCAGATACCGGCTGCGGCTCGAGTTCTGGCTCTCCTTCGTCGCGGTCTCCCTGCTCCACGCCCTCTGGGACGCCATGCCGGCGATCGGAAACTCCCTCGCCCACTACATCGAGACCGGTCAGACCGACTACGCCCGCCACCACGCGGCCGTCAATCCGACCGGTGGGACGACCACGACCCTCGCCACCGCCATCCAATGGGTGGGCCTGCTCGCCCTCGCCCTCCTGGGCACCGCGTGGAACCGCCGGCTGGGCACCCGCTTCCGTAGCTTTCATCCGCCTCCGCCCGCACCGTCCACCCGGTCCTGGCACTGGGTCCGGCCCTGATTCGCACTCGGGGCGAGTCCGCTGTAAGCTTCTGTCTCGTTGCCGGGGAGAAAGTCCTGGCGGCGGGGCTATAGCGCAGCCTGGTAGCGCACCTCCATGGCATGGAGGGGGTCTGGGGTTCGAATCCCCATAGCTCCACAGAACGAAGGCCGGTGCGATCGTCGATCGCACCGGCCTTTGGCGTTCCCGGGATCAGAGACGGACGAGCATCTTGCCCGTGTTGGCACCACGCAGGAGGCCGAGGAAGGCGTCGGGGGCGTTCTCGATGCCGGAGACCACGGTCTCCTCCACCTTGAGCTCTCCGTTGGCCAGCCAGCCCGTAGCCTGGGCCGTGTACTCGGGCATCAGGTCGGAGTGGTCGCCGACGATGAAGCCGCGCAGCGTCAGGCGCTTGCCGATCGCCAGGGCCAGATTGTCGGGACCCGGGGTCGGACCGGTCGCGTTGTACTGGGCGATCGCCCCGCAGAGCGCGACCCGGCCGTGATTGCGCAGGGCGCCGATCGCGGCGCGGAGATGATCGCCGCCCACGTTGTCGAAGTAGACGTCGATACCGTCCGGGGCGGCCGCCGCGAGCTGGCCTTCCACATCGCCGGCGCGGTAGTCGACGGCGGCGTCGTAGCCGAAGTCGGCGCGGAGCCTGGCCGCCTTCTCCGGACCTCCCGCCGAGCCGATCACCCGCGAGGCGCCCAAATGCCTGGCGATCTGGCCCGCGACGGTCCCGACCGCGCCCGCGGCACCGGAGACGAACACCACGTCGCCGGCGCGGACCGGAGCGATCTCCTTGAGCCCGGCGTAGGCGGTCAGGCCGGTGATGCCGAGGACGCCGAGGTAGGCCTGGGCCGGGGCCCGGTCCACGTCGACGACACGGGCCTTCGCGGCGGGGAGCGTCGCGTACTCGCGCCAGCCGAGCCCGTGCAGGACGCTCGTCCCCACCGGGATCTCCGGCGACTCCGAGGCGATCACGGTGCCGACCGCTCCCCCGTCCATCGCCTGGCCCAGCCGGAACGGCGGCACATAGGACTTCACGTCGTTCATCCGCCCGCGCATGTACGGGTCGACGGACAGCCACTCGTTCCGGACGAGGATCTCCCCCGCTCCCGGCTGCTCCGCGACTCGCTCGACCACGGAGAAGTCGGCTGGTTTCGGCTCGCCCACGGGTCGGGCCACCAGATGGACCTCACGGCCGGTCGTCGTCATCGATCCCCCAAGGTCGTTCACGGCATATGCCCCATGCCTTCCCTGTTTAGAGCAAAGCGACCACCCGATCCGGGTCGGACCATCTTGACCCGCATCCGCCTGAATGGACGCGCACGGGAGGGTAAGACCGGAATATGACGATCTTGCAGTGGGCCGGTGTGGGGATGGGCGTCCTCCTCCTCTTCGCGGCGTTCCTCCCGCTGCTCCTCGATCGGATCCGGCGCGGCAGGCCGGCCAGGATCAAGATCGAGGACGGCATGATCATGATCGAGCCGAGGGGGATCTTCCGCCTGCTCGCGTCCGGGACCTGGCTCAGGACCCCCGCCAAGACGCTGGCCGAGGCGATCCCCGTCCACCGGCAGGAACTGGGCCCGGCGGGACTGAGCACGGCCGAGCGCCGCCTGCCCCTGTGGTGTGCGCTGGCCTTTCCCGGGCTGCTCGCGGGCACTTTCCACGGCCCCGCCGGACACTCTCTGTGGCTCTGCGGTCAGCGGGCGAGGGCCGTCCGCCTCCACTTCGTGGACGCCCCCGTCGACTTCGCGGTCGTCCAGGTCAACGACCCCGACGAGACCGCCCGCATCCTGAGCGCGTTCGCGGGCGGCGGCTGGATCTGAGCGAACCGGCTCAGGCGTTCTCCTCCATCCAGGCCTGGGCCGCCGCGGCGATCTCCTCGGGCGGGACATCGCGATCGTGCCTCGCGATGCACCAGCGGATCCCGTACGGGCACCGGATCACGCCCATGCGGTCGCCGGAGAAGACGTCCGCGACCTCGGACATCACGGTGGCACCGCCCGCGACCGCCTTGGCGAAGACGCCGTCGGGGTCGGGCGTCCAGAAGGTCATCGTGAAGACGTTGCCGTCCTTCAGCGGATGGTGCAGGCCGGGCACGTCGATCGGGTCGCTGAGCTGGAACCGGGAGCCTCCCAGTTCGAGCTCGGCGTGGCTCACGGTGCCGTCGGGCAGGTCGAAGCGGTCCAGGGTCCTCGCGCCGAAGACCTCCTCGTAGAACGTGATCGCCTTCGCCGCCTCCTGGACGACGAAGAAGGTGACGAGACGCTGGCTGCCGGCGGGTGCCGGGGTTTTGTCGGTCATGTGGTTCATCCTTGTCCTCGTGGACGAGCCGCAGATTGGACGAACACGACACACGGCCAGCGAGTACGGGCTGCTCAACGGCCCCTCGTTCGACTTCCGCCTGGACAGGGCCGAGGTCTCGCCCGATCTGGCCGGGCACGTCGAACGGCACTGGATGACGTCCTGGAACCTGCCCGGCGGACAGCGGCGGCCGGTCACCCTGCTGCCGCATCCGTGCGTCAACCTGGTCTACGAAGGGGGTGCACTGATCGCCTTCGGGGTGGGGCGCGAGCTGTTCACCTACGCGTGCGAGGGCACGGGGCGCGCGTTCGGGGTCAAGTTCCGTCCGGGCGGCTTCCAGCCCTACCTCGGACGGCCCATGACCGAGCTCACCGACGGGGGAATCCCGCTGTCCGCCCTGTGGGGCGAGATCGACGCCGGGCTGTTCGCCCATGATCTCTCCCGGGCCCGGCGCCTGGACGATCTGGTCGAGGCGGCGGAGTTCCATCTGCGCCGGCATCCGCCGCGGCCGGATCCTCAGATCGATCATGTCGGGGAGATCATCCAGGTGATGCTGCACGATCGGACCGTCCAGCGGGTCGAGGACGTGGCGGAGCGGTTCTCCCTGTCCCCGCGCTCGTTGCAGCGTCTGTTCGGCAAGTACGTCGGGGTCACCCCCAAGTGGGTGCTCCAGCGCTACCGGCTGCACGAGGCGGCGGCCCGCCTCGCCGCCGAGCACACCCGTCCCTGGGCCGAGGTGGCCGTCGAGCTCGGGTACTTCGACCAGTCCCACTTCATCCGCGATTTCACCCGCGCCGTCGGCATGACCCCCGCCGCCTACTCCGAGGCCTGCGCCCAGGACCGGGCCCCGATCTCCACGTGAGTCATCTCCACCTGAGTCATCTCCAGGTGAGTCATCGCCACAGGTCGGTGACCGGGGTGTCCAGGTCGGAGAGGAGGCGGCGGAGGAGGGGGAGGGACAGGCCCAGGACCGTTCCGTGGTCGCCTTCGAGAGCGTTGACGAAGAACCCGCCGGGGCCGTCGATCGTGAAGGCGCCCGCGACCTGGGCGGGCTCGTCGGTCGCCAGATAGGCGGCGATCTCGGCGTCGGACGGCTCGCCGAAGTGGACGGCCGTCACCGAGGCGGCCGAGGCCTCGCGGCCGGTGGCCGTGTCGATCAGGCAGTGGCCGGTGTGCAGATGGCCGGTCTTGCCGCGCCGGGCCCGCCACCAGGCGGCCGCTTCCTCGGCCGAGCCCGGCTTTCCGCAGGCCTGGCCCTCGAAGTCCAGAAGCGAGTCGCAGCCGAGCACCAGGGCGTCCGGGACGTCCGCGGCGACGGCCGCCGCCTTGGCCCTGGCCAGTTTCAGGACGAGTTCGCCGGTCGTACCGGCCGTGATCGCGTCCTCGTCGACACCGCTGACGATCACCTCGGGGGCCAGTCCCGCCTGGCGGAGCATCGCCAGGCGGGTCTTGGAGCCGGAGGCCAGAACCACTTTCCGCATGCTCTAGCTATAGCGGATCGACGACCTGCGAGGGGTCGAGGGCCGGCAGCGCGTGGGTCGAGACGCCCACCGGGTCGGCGATCAGGAGGTGCCGGTCGGGCACCGTGATCCAGTCGGCGTCGTCGTCGTGGGGCTCGCTGGCGACCAGCGTGCCCGACGGGCCGGTCCGGTAGCAGAGCGTCTCGCCCCAGGTGGTGGCGACGATCGTCATCCCGTCCGTGGCCAGCAGGTTGAGGCAGGCGTTCGCGTCGACCCTGGCCACGTCCTGGACCAGGGACGGGACCGCGGTCGTCAGCGGGATCCCGGCGTCCAGACGCTGCCAGAGCAGGGTGGCGAGGAACGCCGCGTCGCAGGTCGACTCCGGCTCGTAGGCCGGATCGAGCATCGACGCGGTGAGCCGGGTGCTGACATGCCCGTTCAGCGAGACCAGCGCCCTGCCGTTGGTGAACGGCGCGGTGGCCTCGACCTCGATGGGCATGCCCGGGCTCGCTCCGCGCACGGCGCCGATCACGCATCCGCCGGAGACCGAGCGGGCGAGCTCGGGGAAGTCCGGGTCGGCCTCGATCGGGCCGGTCCTGCGGTAGGTGACGGTGTTCTCGCCGGTGAACCAGCCGACGCCGAAGCCGTCCCTGTTCACCAGTTCGATCTGCTGCCAGCGCGGCCGATCACCCTGCCGGGGCAGACCGTACGAGGGGAGCAGGACCAGCTGCTCGACCGTGCGCTCGTGACCCAGCCAGGCGAAATGACGGCACATATGACCCCCCGTTGCGGTGACCTTTCCCAGTCGCAGCATAGAAGGAGATGGCCGAGATCACCGCTGCTAGACCCCATGATTTTGGAGCCAGAGTTCGAGGAGGGCGAGTTGCCACAGGGCGCTGGCTCCGAGCGTCGTCCGGTGGTCGCTCGGAGCGGCCAGAAGCCGGTTGACGTAGTCGTCGCGGAACAGCCCGCGGGCCTTGGCCGCGGGGTCGGTCAGGGCGGATCGGACCAGGTCGAGGTAGGAGCCCGACAGGTGGCGGATCGCCGGGACGGGGAAGTAGCCCTTCGTACGGTCGATGATCGCGTCGGGGACGATGCCGCGGGCCGCGTCCTTCATCACTCCCTTGCCGTCGTGGGCGAGCTTGAGGCCGGGAGGACAGGCCGCGGCGAGTTCCACGACCTCGTGGTCGAGGAACGGGGTCCTGGCCTCGAGCCCGAACGCCATGGTCATGTTGTCGACGCGCTTCACGGGATCGTCGACGAGCATGACGGTCGAGTCGAGGCGCAGCGCGGCGTCGACGGCCTCGGCCGCTCCGGGCTCGGCGAAGTGGGCGCTGACGAACGCGGAGCTGTGGTCCTCCCCCAGGTAGGCCGGGCTGAGCTGGCCGACGAGATCGGCGTGGGGACGGTCGAAGAAGACCTTGGCGTACTCCTCCGCCGCCCGTTCGCGGGGAACGCCGGCGAGCGGCGGATACCAGCTGTATCCGGCGAACACCTCGTCGGCGCCCTGCCCGGACTGCACCACCTTGACGTGCTTCGACACCTCCCGCGAGAGCAGGTAGAAGGCCACGCAGTCGTGGCTGACCATCGGCTCGCTCATCGCTCCGACCGCGCCCTGGAGGGCGTCGAGAAGGCCGTCGTCACCGATCGTGATCTTGTGGTGCTCGGTGCCGAACTCGCGGGCGACCAGGTCGGAGTAGGCGAACTCGTCGCCTTCCTCTCCTCCGGCCGAGTCGAAGCCGATGCTGAACGTCGCGAGGTCGCGCTGGCCCGCCTCGGCGAGCAGCGCGACGATCAGGCTGGAGTCGATCCCTCCCGACAGGAGCACCCCGACGGGGACGTCGGCGACCATACGGCGGTCGACGGCCGTCCTGAGACTCTCCATGACGGCAGAAGGCCATTCCTCCGCGGTGAGGGAGGTGTCACGGGTGAAGCCGGGACGCCAGTAAAGACGGTCCTCGGACGTCCCGTCGGGCCGGATCGTCCGGACCGTCGCGGGCGGAAGCTTCCGCACACCGGCGAGGATCGTGCGCGGCGCCGGGACCACCGAGTGGAACGACATGTAGTGGTGCAGGGCCACGAGGTCGAGCGAGGTGTCGACGCCGCCGCCCGCGAGCAGGGCGGGCAGGGTCGAGGCGAAGCGGACCCGTTCGGGGGTGGCGGCCACGTAGAGGGGCTTGATCCCCAGCCGGTCGCGGCCGAGGACCAGGACCCCGGAATCGCGCTCGTGGACGGCGAAGGCGAACATGCCCTTGAAGTGGTCGACGCAGTCGCTTCCCCAGCGGTGATAGGCCTTGAGGAGCACCTCGGTGTCGGAGGTGGAGAAGAAGCGGTAGCCCGCGGCCTGGAGCTCCTCGCGCAGCTCCTTGTAGTTGTAGATGCAGCCGTTGAAGACCGCGGTCAGGCCGAGATCCGGATCGATCATGGGCTGGGCGGCCCGGTCGGACAGGTCGATGATCCGCAGCCGCCGGTGGCCGAGGGCCAGCGGGCCCGCCGACCAGATCCCCGCGCCGTCCGGGCCGCGGGAGGTCATGGCCGAGTTCATCCGGGCGACGGCACTGACGTCGGCCGGGTCGCCGTCGAGTCGCAGTTCGCCGCAGAAGCCGCACATGATGATGAATCCCTTCCTATGTGAGAGAAAACAGTTCTAAGGGAGAAGCCAGGTGTCCTTGGAGCCGCCGCCGCGCGAGGAGTTGACGATCCGGCTGCCGGCGGGGGCGACCCTGGTCAGCGCGAGCGGGACGACCTCCGGTTCCGCGCCGAGGCAGACGAAGGCCCGCAGGTCCACGGCGCGCGGCTCCAGGCGTCCGCCGGCGAAGGTGGGGTGGGTCGACAGGTCGACGGTCTCCTGGGCGATCCACTGCGAGGGGTCCTCGAGCAGTTCGGCCCTGACCTGGGCGAGCTCGGCCGCGGTGGCGTCGGGGCCGACGACCACGCCATGGCCGCCGAAGCCGTCCACGGGCTTGACGACCAGCTCGCCGAGGCGGTCGAGGACCACTTCGAGCTGCTCGGGGTCGCGGCACAGGTAGGTGGGGACGTTGTTGAGGATCGGCTCCTCGTCGAGGTAGTAGCCGATGAAGTCGGGGACGTGGTGGTAGAGGGCCTTGTCATCGCCGAGGCCGTTGCCGGGGGCGTTGGCCAGGACGACGTGACCGGACTCGACGGCGGCGCGGAGGCCTGGGACGGCCTTCCAGAGCTCGTCCTCCTCGATCCGGCGGTACAGGACGTCGATGGAGTGGTCGCCCGCGTGGAGTCGTCCGTTCCGGTCGATCCGCAGGTCGTCAGGGTTGACCAGGGGGATGCCGAGTTCCGCGGCGAGCAGCCGGTGCTCGTAGTAGGCCGAGTCGGACGGTCCCGTCGTCACGAGCGCGACGTCGCCGGACTCCCGGGTGAGCGCGCCTCGCAGGACGGCGATGGCGCGGCGCGGCGCGGGGGTCGAGACGGCCCTGACCAGCTCGGGCATGACGCGGGCGGCCAGCCAGCGGTTGGCCATCGCGTAGCCGAGCCCGGACGGGACGCGGAGGTTGTCCTCGAGGACGAACCACTGCCCGGCCCCGTTGCGGACCAGGTCGGTGCCGGTCACGGTGCAGCGGATCAGCCCGGGGGCGACGAGCGAGCCCTCGGCGCGCAGTCCCGGTGAGGAGGTGATCAGCTCGGGGTCGATGACACCGTCGCGGACGATCTCCCGGTCCCCGTAGGCGTCGTGGAGGAATGCCTCCAGGGCCCGGGCCCGCTGGACGAGGCCGCTCTGGAGCGCGTTCCAGTCCTCTCCCGCGACGATCCTGGGCACCAGGTCGAAGGGGAACAGCCGGTCCTCGTCGTCGGCGGTGTGGAAGGTCATGCCGAGGGCCCGCTGGACGTGGTCGCGCTGCTCTTCGCGTTCGGCCAGGCCCTGTGGCCCCAGCCGTTCGAGGGCCGTGAGCACGAGCCCGTAGGGCCGGCGCGCGGACCGGTCGAAGACGATGGCCTCGTCCGCGGCGCTGTCGTAGCCCTCCAGCATGGCCATGACATGGGTGCGCCGGGCTCCCGGCTGCCCCTCGGTGTGCATCCGGGTCTCGGCGACGAGGAGGTCCACGACGTCTTCGAGGCCGCCCGCGGCGAACGCCGCCCGCTGGCGCGCGGCGGAGCTTCCCCGGTGCAGAGCCTCGTCGAGCAGCACTTCGAGGAGTTCGGCGTCGCCGGTCCCTTCCAGAGTGGGCCTGAGCCGTTCGAACAGCGACCTGACCACCCGGTCCGCGGGCTGCGGCCGGCCGGTAGCGGGGTCGACGAGTTCTCCTTCGAGCCCGGCGCGGGCCGCCCGCCAGGTCTGCGCCCGGATGATCTCGGGACGGACGTCCAGCGGTTCGGGAGAGTCCAGTGCCTCGACGACCAGTGCCCGGAACAGCCCGGCGATCAAAGCGACGTCCTCGATCCGCGGGCAGGCGTCGGGGACGCGCAGTTCGAGTGTGGGCAGGTGCGCCGAGGGCCGCAGGTCGTAATAGATCATTCCCGGGTCGGTGATCACCCCGGTCTGGATCAGGTCCGCGATGAGCTGGTCGTACTCGGCCGCGCTGCTGACGGCGGGCGGCGGTCCTGTGGTGGGCCAGCGCGACCACAGGAGGGTCCGTCCGCTGGCGTATCCGGAGTCGGCGCCGAGCCAGAACGGCGAGCTGGCCGAGAGCGCCAGAAGGGTCGGCGTCCAGGCCGACACCTTCTGCGCGACCCGGACGGCCTGGTCCCGGTCGGGCACCTCGACATGTACCTGGAGCCCGCAGATCAGCTGCTCGCGTGCGAGCGACTGGTACTCCTCGAGCATGTTCTCGTAGCGCGGGTCCGGCGTGACCTCGAGCGCGTCGAGCTCGACGATCGGCACGGTCCCCGCCGCGACGATCCCCAGCCCGAACTCCTCGGCCTCCGCCACCACGGCCCGCCGCAGTGCCGCCAGGTCCTCGACCAGGTCGGCGATCTTCACGAACGGCCGGCTGTTGGTCTCCACGACCGACCTCTGCAGTTCCCCCGCGAACCTCTCCTCCGGCAGCACCCCCAGCAGCCGATCGGCCTTGGGCACCAACCGCCGACTCACAAGATCGACGGTATGGAACTCCTCTTCGACCCCCACGGCCACGGCATCTCGTTTCTCACGCACCGCCCACCCATGCCCCAAACAGGAACATTTACCCCGAACCAGTCCGCAACCAGCCAACGAACCCCGCGCGGCCCGCCAGGGGGAACAAGAAGAAAGTAAAGAAAAAGCCAAAGTGCCCACCCGCGATTTCCAGGGCCCCGCTCACCCCCGAATTCCAGGGCCCCACTCACCCGGAGCAACCACAGGCGGGGGTGTCGGGGGCGGAGCCCCTGACCGCTGGGGGTCCGGGGGTCATCCCCCGGGAATGACGAAGGCCGACCCAGGGAGGAAGCAAAGCTTCCGAACAGGTCGGCCTTCGGACTCGTGGAGCTATGGGGATTCGAACCCCAGACCCCCTCCATGCCATGGAGGTGCGCTACCAGGCTGCGCTATAGCCCCGTTGCGGCTGGTGGACTTTCATCCCCAGCGCTCGATAAGCATATCGGACTCTGGATGGTCCTTCGAACGGGTTTCCGTGGCTGGTCAGGCCTGGTCGTCGCTCATGATCGGCTCGGGGAGGGTGCCGGCGTTGTGGTCGATGAGGCGCCAGCCGCTGCGGCCTTCGGCGAGGACGGACCAGCAGCAGTTGGAGAGCCCGCCGAAGCGTTCCCAGAGGTCTTCGGGGAGGCCGAGGAGCTGGCACATGCCGAGGCGGAGCGCGGCTCCGTGGGAGGCGACGACGAGGACGCCTTCGTGTTCGACGGTGGCGACGGCTCGTTCGAGTGCGCTGCCGACGCGTTTGGCGACCTGGGCGCTGGTCTCACCGCCGGGGGGCTGCCAGATGGCGTGTTCGCGCGGGTAGCGGGAGCGGATTTCGACGCCGGTGAGGCCTTCCCATTCGCCGCCGTCGCGTTCCTTAAGGTCGTCGTCGTAGGTGATGGGCAGGCCGGTGATGTCGGCGAGAGCCTGGCCGGTGCGGGCGGCGCGCTGGAGCGGGGACGCGATGATCGCGGTGGGCTTCAGTGCGGCGAGGAGGCGGGCGGCGCGTTCGGCTTGGCCGAGGCCCGCTTCCGTGAGCGGGATGTCGGTCTTGCCCTGGAAGCGGTTTTCGACGTTCCAGGCGGTCTGGCCGTGGCGCCAGAGCACGATGCGGCGCTTGGCGCTGCGTGCGGGGTCGCTCTCGCTCAAGCCGTTCCCCTGGCGCGCTGGGCCATGTGGGCGTTGATGTCGGCGGGAAGCTCGACGGGCGGGCAGTCCTTCCAGAGGCGTTCGAGCGCGTAGAAGGTGCGCTCTTCCTCGTGCTGGACGTGCACGATGACGTCGATGTAGTCGAGGAGGACCCAGCGGCCCTCGCGCTGGCCCTCGCGGCGGACGGGCTTGGCGCCGCCCTCTTCGCGCAGGCGCTTCTCGATTTCGTCGACGATGCCTGCGACCTGCCGGTCGTTGGAGCCGGAGCACAGCAGGAAGGCGTCGGTGATGACGAGCTGCTCACTGACGTCGTAGGCGATGATGTCGTCGGCCAGCTTGTCGGAGGCGGCCTCTGCGGCCAGCTTGACGAGCTGTACTGCTCTCTCGGATGCGGTCACGGTTAGGTCGTGATCCCTCTCGTTTCTTGCCGGTGCGGACGCGACCAGCCTCTCATGCAGGGCCGGTCCGGGGCCGCTGGACCCGGTTCTCCAGAGTAGCCGGACCGGCGGACAGGACCGTACAGGTTTGTCATCGAACAGGTGGGCGAGTCTTCCGCTTCGCAAAGTTATCCACAGCGTCCGGGGTGATCTTGAGGGATAGCTGGTGTGATCGGGGTACTGGTCCCTCGGACCTGCAGATGAAGGGAGTCGTGATGCTGGGGCTGCCCGACGGTGTGCGTGCCTGCCTGTTCGATCTGGACGGGGTGCTCACCGATACCGCCGCC
Source organism: Actinocorallia longicatena (assembly GCF_039534125.1). Classification (NCBI taxonomy): domain Bacteria; kingdom Bacillati; phylum Actinomycetota; class Actinomycetes; order Streptosporangiales; family Thermomonosporaceae; genus Actinocorallia; species Actinocorallia longicatena. The sequence goes on from NZ_BAAAUV010000019.1 coordinate 12,175, forward strand.
GTCCACGCTTCGGCGTGGAAGCGGATGTTCGACGAGTTCCTGGCCGGACGCGGCCTGCCGCCGTTCGATCTGGCGAAGGACTACTCCGAGTACGTCGACGGCAAGAAGCGTGAGGACGGCACCCGCAGCTTCCTCGCCTCCCGGGGCATCACCCTGCCCGAGGGCTCGCCCGACGACCCGCCCTCGGGCGATTCGGTCTGGGGGCTCAGCGCCCGCAAGAACGACCTGGTCCAGCAGCTGATCGAGAAGGACGGCGTCAAGGTCTTCCCCGGCTCGGTCCGGTACCTGGAAGCCGTTCGCGAGGCGGGGCTCCGCACCGCCGTGGTGTCCTCCAGCGCCAACACGGTGCAGGTGCTCGCGGCCACGGGTCTCACCGGGCTCTTCGACGCCCGTGTCGACGGGGTCACGGCCCGGGAGCGGAACCTGCCGGGCAAGCCCGCCCCCGACATGTTCCTCGCGGGGGCGGAGGCCGTCTCCGAGACCGCCGCCACCAGCGTGGTCTTCGAGGACGCCCTGGCCGGGGTGGCCGCCGGGCACGCCGGGCACTTCGCCCTGGTGGTCGGGGTCGATCGCCTCCGCGACGGCGTCCACGGTCCGGCCCTGTCGGCCAACGGCGCCACCACGGTGGTCACCGATCTCAGCGATCTGCTGGACACGCCATGAACCTTCAGGGACCTCGCCCTCCGGGCGGCCGGCTGGGCGGCGGGCACGCGGTTCAGGCGCAGGAGCGGCTGCACGAGGATCAACGGTTTCAGGATCGACGGCTTCGGGATCGACGGCTTGAGGATGACGGGGGTGCAGGTGCCGTGACGGCTGCGTACGAGGTCGATCCGTGGTGCGTCCGGGAGACCGAGCTGGACCTCGATCGGCTGGCTCAGAGCGAGTCGGTCTTCTCCCTGTCCAACGGGCACATCGGTGTCCGGGGGAACTTCGACGAGGGCGAGCCGCACGGGCTGCCGGGCTCCTATCTGAACTCGGTGTTCGAGCAGCGGCCCCTTCCCTACGCGGAGGCCGGATACGGATATCCGGAGTCGGGCGAGACGGTGATCAACGTCACCGACGGCAAGATCATCCGGCTGCTGGTCGACGACGAGCCGCTCGATCTGCGGTTCGGCCGGCTCGCCGGGCACGAGCGGGTCCTCGATCTGCGGGAAGGCACGCTCACCCGGCGGCTGGAGTGGCAGTCGCCGGCGGGCCCCTCGGTCCGGGTGACCTCGACCAGGGTCGTGTCGCTGACCCAGCGGGCGATGATGGCGATCTGCTACGAGGTGGAGTCGGTCGATCAGGACGTCCGGATCGTCGTGCAGTCGGAGCTCGTCGCGAACGAGCCGCTGCCCGACATGGGCCAGGATCCCCGGACCGCGGCGGTCCTGGAGTCGCCGCTGGTCGGCGAGGAGGACCTCGTCTCGGGCGATCGGGTCGTGCTGATCCACAACACGCGGGTGAGCGGGCTGCGGATGGCCGCGGCGATGGCCCATGAGATCGAGGCGCCCACGAAGATCCATGTCCAGAGCGACTCGCATCCCGACGTCGGCCGGGTGACCGTCGCCACCCGGCTCAAGCCCGGGCAGAAGCTGCGGCTGATCAAGTACGTCGCCTACGGCTGGTCGAGCCGCAGGTCGAGGTCGGCGCTGCACGACCAGGTGATCGCCGCTCTCGCGGCCGCCGAGCAGACGGGATTCGACGGCCTGCTCGCCGAGCAGCGCGAATACCTCGACGAATTCTGGCGCGGCGCCGACATCGAGGTCGACGGCGATCCGGAGATCCAGCAAGCGGTCCGGTTCGCGCTGTTCCACATCCTCCAGGCGGGGGCCAGGGCCGAACGCCGCATGATCCCGGCGAAGGGCCTGACCGGGCCCGGCTACGACGGCCACACGTTCTGGGACACCGAGACCTTCGTGCTTCCCGTCCTGACCTACTCCCTGCCCGCCGCGGCCAGGGACGCGCTCGCCTGGCGGCACACCACGATCCCGACGGCGGTCGAACGCGCCCACCAGCTCGGCCTGGAGGGCGCGGCGTTCCCCTGGCGCACGATCGACGGCCGCGAGTGCTCCGGATACTGGCCCGCGGGCACCGCCGCGTTCCATGTCAACGCCGATCTGGCCGACGCCGTCGTGCGCTACCTGGACGCGACCGGCGACGAGGATTTCGCCGCCGAGGCGGGCATCGAGCTGCTGGCCGTGACCGCCCGGCTCTGGCGTGGCCTCGGCCACCACGACGTGGAGGGCGTCTTCCGCATCCACGGCGTCACCGGCCCCGACGAGTACAGCGCGATCGCCGACAACAACGTCTACACGAACCTGATGGCCCAGAAGAACCTCCGGAACGCCGCCGACCTCACCATGCGCCATCCCGACGTCGCCCAGCGGCTGGGCGTCACCGCTGAGGAGGCCGCCGACTGGCGGGACGCCGCGGACCGCATGTTCCTGCCCTACGACGAACGGCTGGGCGTCCATCCGCAGAGCGGCGGGTTCACCGACCACGCGCCGTGGCCCTTCGACGCCATGACGGCCGCGAGCTATCCGCTTCTGCTCAGCTACCCCTATTTCGACCTCTACCGCAAGCAGGTCGTCAAGCAGGCCGATCTCACCCTGGCCATGCATCTGTGCGGCGAGTCCTTCACCCCGGAGCAGAAGGAACGGAACTTCACCTACTACGAGGCGCTGACCGTCCGGGACTCCTCACTGTCGGCGCAGACCCAGGCCGTCATCGCCGCCGAGGTAGGCCACCTGGAACTGGCGCACGACTACCTGGCCGAGACCGCGCTCCTCGACCTCCACGACCTGAACGGCAACACCCGCGACGGCCTCCACCTGGCCTCCCTCGCCGGCGCCTGGAACGCCCTGGTCTGCGGCTTCGGCGGCTTCCGCCCCAACGCCGGCGTCCTGCACTTCTCCCCGCGCCTGCCCGAGACGATCCCCCGCCTCGTCTTCCACCTCCGCTACCGGGGCGGGATCCTCCGCGTCACGATCACCCACGCCGAGGCCACCTACGCCCTTGTGGAAGGCGAGCCCCTCAGCCTCACCCACCACGAGACCGCCTTCACCCTCTCCCCCACGACCATGACCGCCACCTATCCCCTCCCGCCCCATCACCCATCCCCCCACCGCCCCACCCAGCCCAAGGGCCGCTCCCCCCTCCACCGCAGCCGCCAGCTCCTCGCCCGCGAATGACCCGACCCCGCCCTCACCCACACCGCCCCCGGAACCCCCAGTGCCAACGGCCTCCGACCGCCGGCCACCTGGGCCGATGCCCCCGGCCCTCCGGCTCCGAAGCCTCGCGCGAGGAACAACTGCGGCCCTGAGCCCCGGGCGACGTCTTGGTCGGCGACCGTTGCTCCCTGGGCGCGCGGTTGGTCAACGGCCAAGGCCCCGGACATGACCCGTCCGGTCGGCCCGGATAAAAGGCGGCCGACCTGCTGGAACTCGTCGGCAGAACGGCAGGCGGCTCCGGGGCCGCGGATCTGTGGTGAGGATGCGGGCGGGAAGCCTGGCCAGGCGAGAACGCGAGCCAGGCGAGAACGCGTGCAGGGTGAAGATTTCGGTGAGGTCAGTCGGTGTAGAGGTTGCGTTTGGCTATGTACTGGACGATGCCGTCGGGGACCAGGTACCAGATGGGGTGGGCGGAGCGGGTGCGGTCGCGGACCTCGGTGGAGGAGATGGCGAGGGCGGGGACCTCGACGAGGCTGACGCGGCCCTCGGGGAGGCCCGGGTCGGTCAGGGTGTGGCCGGGACGGGTGCAGCCGACGAAATGGGCGAGGTCGAACATCTCCGAGGCGTTGTGCCAGGAGAGCATCTGGCCGAGGGCGTCGGCGCCGGTGATGAAGTAGAGGTCGACGTCGGGGCCCAGCAGGGCCTGCATGTCGCGGAGGGTGTCGAGGGTGTAGGTGGGGCCGCTGCGGTCGATGTCGACGCGGCTCACGCTGAAACGGGGGTTGGAGGCCGTGGCGATGACCGTCATCAGGTAGCGGTCCTCGGCGGGGGTGACCTCCTTGTCCGCCTTCTGCCAGGGCTCGCCGGTCGGGACGAAGAAGACCTCGTCGAGGTCGAAGAGGTGCTGGACCTCGCTGGCGGCCACGAGGTGCCCGTGGTGCACGGGGTCGAAGGTGCCGCCCATGATGCCGATCCGGCGCTTGCTCATGGTCGACCAGACTAGGGGAACCGTCCCTGAGCACGTGCGATGCCCTCCCGGCATGAGGGAACCCTGGTCGGAGCCGGTTCGTCGGAATAGCATGCCCGACATGACGAACACGCCCGATCGTGCCCGCATTCGTTTCCCGGGGATCTCCTCCCGGGCCTACGAACACCCCCTGGACCGGTCGGCGCTCGTCGCGCTGAGGTCACTGACGGGATTCGACACCGTCCTGCGCAAGCTCTCCGGCCTGATCAGCGAGAGGGGCATCCGGCTGATGTTCCTCGGCGGCGCCGTCAGGGTGTCGGAGGAGCAGTTCCGGAACATGCACGACATGCTGCGGGACACCTGCTACATCCTCGACGCCGAGAAGGTGCCGGAGCTCTACGTCATCCAGGACCCGCAGCCGAACGCGATGGCGATCGGTGTCGACAACCCGTTCATCGTCCTCAACACCGGGCTGATCGACCTGCTCGACGACGAGGAGCTGCGGTACGTCATCGCGCACGAGGTCGGGCACGTGCTGTCGGGGCACGCGGTGTACCGGCAGATGGCGCTGATCCTCACCGGGCTCGGGTCGCGGCTCGCGTGGATCCCGCTCGGGAACGTCGCGATCGGCGCGATCCTCATGGGGCTGCAGGAGTGGCAGCGCAAGTCGGAGCTGTCAGCCGACCGGGCCGGGCTGCTCGCCGGGCAGGACGTCGAGGCCGTCAAGCGGGCCCTGATGAAGATGGCGGGCGGATCGCGCCTGCACGAGATGTCCACCGAGGCGTTCCTCGCCCAGGCCCGCGAGTACGAGGAGGCGGGCGACCTGCGCGACGGCCTCCTCAAGTTCCTCAACCTGATGCGCCGCACCCACCCGTTCGCCGTGATCCGCTTCGGCGAGATCATGAAGTGGCACGCGTCCGAGGACTACCGGGCCGTCATGGCCGGCAACTACCCCCGCCGCGACCAGGACGACAGCGCCTCCTTCACCGACGAGGTCAAGAACGCCGCCAAGTCCTACCGCGACTCCTGGAACACCACCAACGACCCGTTCGTCGGAAAGGTCCGCGACGTCGCAGGCGGCGCCGCCGACCTGGCCGGCGCCGTCTTCGACCGCCTGGGCCGCCGCCCCAACGACAACCCCGGCAACTGACCTCCCCCGACGCCACCGGCCGCGCCCTCGCGCCCGGTGGCGTCGCACTTCCCGGTTGACCCCACCCGGCCCGGCCGGGCCCCGGACAGCGGAGCCGAGCCGGTCTCACCGGCCCGACGCAGGCCGGTTCGCCCCGCCGACCCTCGCGGAGAACAGGTCGGCCCCAACGAATCCCGACACAAGGCGGATCAGCCCTCGACGGCCCCGCACAAGCCGGGGCATCCCACCGATCTCTCGCGGAGGCGAGCCGCCAGAGGCCGGGGGTGTCCCCGAGGGGCCGCGCTCATCGACGACCTCGGCCAGCGGACGTCCCATGACGTAGCGGGACGTAGCGGGTCATCAGGTAGAGCAGCGGGCCTGGTCATCGGCGTCGCGGAGTTCTGCGACGAAGGGGCTCCCGATCCTCGTCCATCGTCTCGATCTCCCGCCTGAGCCTGGTGGGCAGCCGGGGGCTGTGCGCGAGGTCGGTGCGGATCGTCTTCACCTCGAGGACCCGCCCCCGACGTCGCGGGCCGGGAAGACCTCGCCGATGCCGCCCGTGCGCAGCCGCTCCAGCGGGAGGTACGGGCCGATCGCCGCCGGAATCCTCATGGTGCTGCGACGGTTTCGGCAGGTCAGAAGGGGGCGGGGAGGAGGAGCTCGACGTTGCGGTCCTTGTGCTCGCCCGGCGCCTTGAGGTCGCGCTGCCAGTCGTTGCCGGACAGTTCCCGGGAGAGGGCGGCGAGGTGGGCGGGGTCGCCGAGCCGTCCGCCGTGCGAGGTGGGCGCGGCGGTGTCGAGGATGGTGCCGAAGATCGACAGAGTTCCGTCGTGGTTGTCGGCGATCTCGATCAGGCGGCTCTGCTGGGGCCAGTCGATGTGGGCGGCGGTGCTGACCTCCCAGAAGCCGCCGCCTCCCTTCCGGGCGTGGGGCACGATCTCGTTGACATGTGTGTGGCCGTTGACCCAGAGGACGACGTTCGGGAAGCGCAGGAGCAGCTTCTCGATCTCCGGTCCGAGGATCCGGCCGCCGCCCAGCGGGTTCGCCATCGTGTCCAGGGTGTGGTGGCTGAACAGCACGACCAGCCGGTCGGTCACGGAGTGCCGGACCGGGGCGCCGGACTTCGACAGGTAGCGCGAGGAGGAGGCGGCCAGCTGCCGCTCCAGCCAGGCGAACTGCGGGCGGTCGAGGGAGCCGTCGGCGTAGCCCGCCTGGTTGCACGTGTCGAGGACCAGGCCGCGGACGCGCCCGCGGTCGAAGGCGTAGTAGGCGGTCCCGTCGCGCAGGTTCGCCGCCGTGTACCCGTGGGTCAGCCCGTGCTCGCGGATCACCTCGGCCCGCGACAGCAGCCGCCGCGACGGATCGGGCGTGACCTGCCGGAAGAGCCCGGAGCGGCTCTCGGTCATCTTCTTGATCGCGGCCTTGTCGCCGCGTCGCAGCACGTCCTCGAGCTCGCGCTTCTCCGCCTCCGACACCGGGGCGACGATCTTCACGCCGCCGACGGCCATCTCCTTGAGCAGCGGAAGATGCGGCAGATTGCCCTGGACGAGCGCGTCGTGGTTGCCGAACACGGCCAGCCAGGGCGTCCGCAGGCCGGTGGCGTCGAAGGGGCGGCGGGCGGCGGCGAGCAGCCCGGGGACCTTCGGGAAGCCGTGCAGCGCGGTCGGAAGATCGGTCTTACCGCCCTCGGGGTGCCAGTAGCGCCGGTCGGCCCAGGCCATGACGCCCTCGTAGCGGTGCCGGTCGCCGGAGTCCGGCCGGACCTTCTCCCCGTCGAGGACGTCGATCACCCAGCGGACCTCGTTGAGCTGCGCGTTGTCGGCCGCGTCCCCGGTGTTGATCGTGAAGGCGAGCGGGGCACCGGTGACGGGCCCGCGTCCGACCCGGTTGACCGCCCGGACCATCGTCTCGGCGACCTGGGTGGTCAGCAGTTCCTGCGGCCGGTAGGCGCTGGCGACGGGCAGCGTCGACAGAAGGCTGTCGGGGTCGCCGAGCCGGTCGAGGTACTCCACCCGCGCGGGCGACTGGGCGTCGACGATGTGCACGTCGGTGAGATGGGTGAAGGCCAGGACCGGTGTCCGCTTGGTGGCGCGGCCCCTGGCCGCCCTGCCGCCGAGATCGTCGCGGAGCAGGTGCGGCTCGCCCGCCGCGGCGACGACCTTGCGGTAGCCGCCCTTGCCGGGCGGCCCGAGCCGCAGGGTCCGTTCCAGGGTCGTCCCGGCGATCGGACCGCGCAGGCCGGGCTTCGCTCCCGCCCCGCGCGCCGGATAGACCACGAGTCCCGAGGTCACCGCTCCCAGCGCGGCGCTCTTGAGGACCTTCCGTCGCGAGACGGGCTTACCTGAACGCGGGGTGTCGGGGGTCACAGCGGACATGAAACCACAAAGTGACATCTGAAGGCCAGATGTCACTTTGTAATGCGAGGTCAGCCGCGAAGATGACCTTCACCGGTGAAGACGTACTTCGTCGAGGTCAGCTCGGGCAGGCCCATCGGCCCGCGCGCGTGGAGCTTCTGCGTGCTGATGCCGATCTCGGCGCCGAAGCCGAACTCCTCGCCGTCGGTGAAGCGGGTGCTGGCGTTGACCGCCACCGCCGCCGAGTCGACGAGCGCGACGAACCGCTTGGCCGCCTGCTGGGACGTCGTGACGATCGCCTCGGTGTGCCCGGAACCGTAGGCGCGGATGTGCTTGACCGCGTCCTCGAGGGAGTCGACGACCGCGGCGGCGATGTCGAGCGACAGGTACTCCACCCGCCAGTCCTCCTCGGTGGCCGGGACGACGTCCGCGGAGTAGGCGGCGACCCGCTCGTCTCCGTGGACCGTCACGCCCTTGTCGGCGAGGGCGGCCAGGGCCAGCGGAACGAAGGCGTCTGCGATGTCCCTGTGCACCAGGAACGTCTCGGCGGCGTTGCAGACCGACGGCCGCTGCGTCTTGGCGTTGATGAGGATCTTCAGGGCGACGTCGAGGTCGGCCTGGGCGTCGACGTAGACCGCGCAGTTGCCGACCCCGGTCTCGATCACCGGGACTGTCGACTCCTCGACGACGGAGTTGATCAGCGACGCCCCGCCGCGCGGGATCAGCACGTCGACCAGGCCGCGGGCCCGCATGAGGTGCTTGACCGACTCGCGGTCGCGGCCAGGAACGAGCTGGACGGCGTCGACCGGCACCCCGGTTCCGGCCAGGGCGTCGCGCATGACGTTCACGAGGGCCACGTTGGAGTCGTAGGCCGAGGACGATCCGCGCAGCAGGACGGCGTTGCCGCTCTTGAGCGTCAGCGCCGCGGCGTCGACGGTGACGTTCGGGCGTCCCTCGTAGATGATCCCGACGACGCCGAGCGGCACCCGCAGCTGACGCAGTTCGAGGCCGTTCGGCAGGGTGTACCCGCGGACGTTCTCCCCGACCGGGTCGGGCAGCCCGGCCACGTTGCGGACGGCGTCGGCGATCGCCTCCAGCCGCTCCCGCGACAGGCTGAGGCGGTCGAGCATGTAGGCCTCGGTGCCGCCTTCTCTGGCCCGCTCAACGTCGACCTCGTTGGCCTTGAGGATCTCCGCGGCCCGCTCGGTCAGCGCGTCGGCGATGGCGTGCAGCGCCGCGTCCTTGACGCCGCGCGGCAGCGGAGCCAGGTCAGCCGCCGCGGCACGACCTCGCGCCGCCACCTCCAGAACCTGCTCGCGCGTGCCTTCGCTCATCGCCCTGCTCCTTCGTCTTGAGGGGTCTCACCTGGTCAGTGCCGCGATCCTACGGGGAGCGCGGCGGGGACGCCCGGTTGTTTCAGTCCGTGGACGGCTCACCCGTCAGCAGGACCAGCCGGTCGCGGTGGATCAGTTCGCGTTCGTACTCGGGGCCGTGCTCGCGGGCCAGCCAGCGGGTGGAGCGGCCGAGCAGCTCGGGGATCTCGGAGGCGTCGTAGTTGACCAGGCCGCGGGCGACCGTCCGGCCGCTCGGGTCGCACAGGTCGACGGGGTCTCCGGCGGCGAAGTCGCCGCGCACGCCCGTCACCCCGGCCGGGAGCAGGGAGCTGCGGCGGCCGACGACCGCCTGCACCGCGCCCTCGTCGAGGATCAGCTTCCCCTGTCCGGTGGTGGCGTGGGCCAGCCAGAGGTCGCGGGTGGACGGCCGGTGCGTGCCCGCGTGGAACAAGGTGCCGACCCGGCCCCCCGCGACGGCCTCGGCCGCGGAGTCCGCCGAGGTCAGGACGACCGGCACCCCCGCCCCGGTGGCGATCCTCGCGGCCTCGACCTTGGTCACCATCCCGCCGGTGCCGACCTTGCTGCCCGCCGTTCCGGTCGTGACGCCCTCGAGGTCGGCCTCGGACCGGACGTCCTCGATCTTGCGGGAACCGGGCAGCCGGGGGTCACCGGTGTAGAGGGCGTCGACGTCGGAGAGCAGGATCAGGGCGTCAGCGCGGACCAGATGCGCGACGAGGGCCGCGAGCCGGTCGTTGTCGCCGAAACGGATCTCGTCGGTGGCGACGGTGTCGTTCTCGTTGACGATCGGCAGCATCCCCAGCTTCAGCAGGGCCTGGAGCGTGCGCTGGGCGTTGTTGTGGTGGGCGCGGCGCATCATGTCGTCGGCCGTCAGCAGGACCTGGCCGACGGTCAGGCCGTGCCGTTCGAACGAGGAGGCGTATCGGGCGATCAGCAGGCCCTGCCCGACGGAGGCGGCGGCCTGCTGGGTCGCCAGATCGCGGGGGCGCCGGGCGAGACCGAGCGGGCCGAGGCCCGCCGCGATCGCTCCGGAGGAGACGAAGACGACCTCGCCGCCCGCTTTGCGGCGTTCGGCGAGGACGTCCACCAGCGCGTCGATGCGCGCGCCGTCGATGGTTCCCTGGGGGGTGGTCAGCGACGACGACCCGGCTTTGACGACGATCCGGCGGGCGTCGGCGATCGCCGACCTGAGGTTGTCCACGCTTGCAGCGCTCCTTGAGGGGATCTACCAGTCCATCAGGCGTTGGTCGGTACCGCGCGGGCCCTGGTAGAGCTCGCCGGACGAGGAGATCTCCGGACGCCAGTCGAACACCACCGACTCGTCGAGCGAGCCGATCATGACGGTCGCGCCGTCCCGGGCGCCGGCCTTGCGCAGGCCGTCCTCGATGCCGAGGCGGTTGAGACGGTCGGCGAGGTAGCCGACGGCCTCCTCGTTCTGGAAGTCGGTCTGGCGGACCCAGCGGATCGGCTTGGTGCCGGTGACCAGGTACTCGTTGTCGCCGACCCGCTTGACCTCGTACTCCGCTCCGCCCGCGGGGGCCGGTCGCAGCACGATCCGGGTCGGCTCCTGGACGGGCTGGGACGCCCGGTAGGCGGTGACCATCTCGGCCATCGCGAAGGTCAGCTCCTTCAGGCCCATGTGGGCGGCGGCGGAGACCTCGAAGACGCGCAGGCCGCGCTCCTCGAACTCCGGCCGGACGATCTCCGCGAGGTCCTTGCCGTCCGGGACGTCGATCTTGTTGAGGACGACGATGCGGGGACGGTCGCCGAGGGCGATGGTCTCGTCGCCCTCGAAGAGCTGGTCGTAGGCGGCGAGTTCGCGCTCGATGATGTCGAAGTCGCTGATCGGGTCGCGGCCCGGCTCGAGGGTGGCGCAGTCCAGGACGTGCGCGAGGGTGGAGGAGCGCTCGATGTGGCGCAGGAACTCCAGGCCGAGGCCCTTGCCCTCGCTGGCGCCCTCGATCAGGCCGGGAACGTCGGCGACGGTGAAGGTCTGCTCGCCCGCGCTGACGACGCCCAGGTTGGGGATCAGCGTGGTGAACGGGTAGTCGGCGATCTTCGGCTTGGCGGCCGAGAGGGCGGCGATCAGCGAGGACTTGCCGGCGCTGGGGAAGCCGACGAGGGCGACGTCGGCGACGGTCTTGAGCTCCAGGACGACGTCGAGCTCGTCGCCGGGCTCGCCGAGCAGGGCGAAGCCGGGGGCCTTGCGCTTGGCGGAGGACAGGGCGGCGTTGCCGAGGCCGCCGTGCCCGCCCTCGGCGGCGATGTAACGGGTGCCCTCACCGACGAGGTCGGCCAGGACCTGGCCGCTCTTGGTCTTCACGACGGTGCCGTTCGGGACGGTCAGGACCACGTCCTGGCCGTTGGCGCCGTTCTTGAGCGCGCCCGCGCCCGGCTTGCCGTTGCCGGCCTTGCGGTGCGGGCGGCGGTGGTAGTCGAGCAGGCTGGAGGTGTTGGCGTCGACCTCGAGGACGACGTCGCCGCCCCGGCCGCCGTTGGCGCCGTCGGGGCCGCCCAGGGGCTTGAACTTCTCCCGGTGCACGGACGCACAGCCATGCCCGCCGTTGCCCGCCGCGATGTGCAGGACGACGCGGTCCACGAAGTCAGCCACTGGTTCTCCTCTTGGCCCCGATGTACGGGAATTCACGGGGCGAACGCCCTCGATATGGGATCGGGAACTTCCCCGCTCCCTTTACAGCAGACAAGGGCGGACCCGATCAGGTCCGCCCTTGGTACAACTATGTCCGGGTGCGCGGGGATTCCACGCAGCGGGCAGAACTACTCCGCGGCCGGGACGATGCTCACGGCGCGACGGCCGCGGTAACGGCCGAACTCCACGGTGCCCGCGACCAGCGCGAACAGGGTGTCGTCCTTGCCGAGGCCCACGTGCAGGCCGGGGTGGTGGTGGGTGCCGCGCTGGCGGATGATGATCTCGCCCGCCTTGACGACCTGACCGCCATAACGCTTGACACCGAGGCGCTGGGCGTTGGAGTCGCGACCGTTACGGCTGGACGATGCGCCCTTCTTGTGTGCCATTTCAGGGACTCCTCTACTTCGCCGAGATACCGGTGATCTTGACCTGGGTGTACGGCTGACGGTGACCCATCCGCCGCTTGTACCCGGTCTTGTTCCGGTAGTGCATGATGTTGATCTTGGGGCCCTTGACCGCGCCGAGGACCTCGGCGGTGATCGTGTACTTGGCCAGTTCGGCGGCGGCGGAGATGACGTTGTCACCGTCGACGACCAGGACCGCCGGGAAGGTGATCGTGGCACCGACCTCGTCGGTCAGCTTGTCGACGTTCAGGACGTCGTCGACGACGACCTTCTCCTGGTGGCCGCCCGCGCGGACAATCGCGTACACAGCGTGTACCTTTCGCTAGTTTCTTCCAGAGCCCCGCGAAGGGCCTGCCCCCGGAGGGGCGGCACACCCAAGGAAACACGGCCTGAGCCGGGAGTCTTTAGTGCTCTCTGCTTGCCTCGGACGAGGCGAAAACGCCTTACGGCGCGAAGACGGGCATGCTGGAACACGCCCGGCGTTCAGAATACCGGACCGGAAGGGGCGCCGCGAACCGTCGCCCGTTCCGGCGGATTCCTGATCTCCGGCGGCGGGGCTTCGACGGCGGGTGGTAACGCCGAAGGCCGGAGGATCGCTCCTCCGGCCTTCGGCGTGTGCTGGTGCCGCTACTCGGCGGGCTCCGCCGACTTGCTCGCCTCGATCTTCTCGGCGCGGGTCGGGCGGCGGTTGCGGCGGCGCTTCGGTGCGGCGTCGCCGTCGCCGAGGTCGTCGCCGTCCTCGATGGCCGGAGCGGTGTCGACCACGGCCTCGACCCGGACGGTCTCGCCCGAGTCCAGGGTCAGGGCGACGGTGCCGATCTCCTCGACCGCGTCGTCCTCCGGCGGCGGACCGGCCGGGCGGACCTTGCGGGTGCGGGTGCGGGGCTTGGCCGGGGCCTTCTCCTCCACCGGGGCGGGTGCGATCTCCGCGACGACGGCCTCGGAGGTCTCGATGACCGCGGCCGCCTCCTTGGCGACCGAGTCGGCCCGCGCGACCTTGGCGTCGACGACGCGCTCGATGTCGCCCTTGCGCTTGCGCTTGGAGCGGGAACCGTTGCCCTCGACGCCGGGGGCGCGCTCCTCGACCGGGGTCAGGGAGACGTGGATGCCGCGGCCGTTGCAGCAGTCGCAGACCTCGGAGAACGCCTCGAGCAGGCCGCTGCCGACCCGCTTGCGCGTCATCTGGACCAGGCCCAGCGAGGTGACCTCGGCCACCTGGTGCTTGGTGCGGTCGCGGGCCAGGCACTCCAGCAGGCGGCGCAGCACCAGGTCGCGGTTGGACTCCAGGACCATGTCGATGAAGTCGATCACGATGATGCCGCCGAGGTCGCGCAGCCGGAGCTGGCGCACGATCTCCTCGGCCGCCTCGAGGTTGTTCCGGGTGACGGTCTCCTCGAGGTTGCCGCCCTGGCCGGTGAACTTGCCGGTGTTGACGTCGACGACCGTCATGGCCTCGGTGCGGTCGATCACCAGGGAGCCGCCGGAGGGCAGCCACACCTTGCGCTCGAGCGCCTTGGCGAGCTGCTCGTCGATGCGGTAGTAGCCGAACGCGTCGTCGGTGTCGTTCCACAGCTCGGCCCGCTCGGCCAGGTGCGGGGCGACGTAGTTGACGTAGTCCTGGACCATCGCCCAGGCCTCGCCGCCGGAGACGACGAGCTTGGCGAAGTCCTCGTTGAAGATGTCGCGGATGACCCTGATGGTCATGTCGGGCTCGCCATGCAGCAGCGACGGGGCGTTGGCCGTCTTGACCTGCTTCTGGATGTTCTCCCACTGGGCCGACAGGCGTTCGACGTCGGCCGTCAGCTCCTCCTCCGAGGCGCCCTCGGCGGCGGTGCGGACGATCACTCCGGCGTTCTCCGGCATGATCTTGCGCAGGATGGTCTTGAGACGGGTGCGCTCCTTGTCGGGGAGCTTGCGGCTGATGCCCGTCATGGAACCGTCCGGCACGTAGACCAGGTAGCGGCCGGGCAGCGAGACCTGGCTGGTCAGGCGGGCGCCCTTGTGGCCGAGCGGGTCCTTCGTGACCTGGACGAGCACCGCCTGGCCGGACTTCAGCGCCGACTCGATGCGGCGCGGCTGGCCGACGAGACCGGCGACGTCCCAGTTGACCTCGCCGGCGTACAGGACGGCGTTGCGGCCCTTGCCGATGTCGACGAACGCGGCCTCCATCGACGGCAGCACGTTCTGGACCTTGCCCAGGTACACGTTGCCGACGTAGGAGGTGTGGCTGGCGCGATCCACGTAGTGCTCGACCAGCACGCCGTCCTCGAGGACGCCGATCTGGGTGCGCTCGCCCTCCTGGCGGACGACCATCACCCGCTCGACGGCCTCGCGGCGGGCCAGGAACTCGGCCTCGGTGATGATCGGCGGACGGCGGCGGCCCTGGTCACGGCCCTCGCGGCGGCGCTGCTTCTTGGCCTCGAGCCGGGTGGAACCGCGGACCGACTGCACCTCGTCCTCGAAGGAGGACCTGGTCGACAGCACACGGGGCTCACGGACGCGGACCACGGTGTTCGGCGGGTCGTCCGGGCTCGGCTCGTCGCCGTCGTCACCGCTCGACCGGCGGCGGCGGCGCCTGCGGCGGCGGCTCCCGGCGGCGGGGGCGTCGTCGTCCTGCTCGTCGGACTCCTCCTCGGCCTGCTCGTCGGCGGCCTCGGAAGCGGAGGAGTCCTCGTCGGAACCGTCCTCGCCGGACTCGTCACGGACCCGGCCACGGCCGCGGCCGCCCCGGCGGCGACGGCGGCGCGACGGGCGCTCGCCGTCCTCGTCGTGGGAGTCGGCGTCGTCGGAGTCCTCGTCGGAGGCCTCTTCGGGCTCGGTGACCTCGGGCTCAGGGGTCTCGACGCGGGTGACCTTGACCGGCTGAGCCTGGTCGGCCGAGGGCGCCTGGAAGATCACCATCGGGGGCTGGAAGACCACGTCGACGGCGCCGTCCTCGTCCTCCTCCTCCGACTCGTCGAAGAAGCCGACGGTGGGGATCGCGGGCGAGACGAACGGCGTCACCAGGGTCGGGGCGAACGGGTCGGCGACCAGCGGGACGTCCTCGGGGGCGCCGGCGCCGCGGGTGGCCCGGCGGGCGCGGGTGCGGCGGGTGCTCCTGGGCGCCTCCGCGGCCGCTTCCGTCTCCTCGGCGGCTTCGACCTCGTCCTCAGCCGGTGCGGCCTCGACCGGTGCGACCTCGGCCGCGGGCTCGGTGTCCTCGGGCGCGGCGGCGGGCCGGGTGGCGCGACGGCGGCGGGTGCGGGTGGTCTTGGCCTCCTCCGCGGCCTCGATCGCCTCGGCGCCCTCGGCGACGATCTCCGCGGCCCGGGCGATCTCGGCGGCGACGGCCTCCACGGCCTCGGGCAGGGTCTCGGCAGGCTCCGCGGTCGGGGCGGCCGCGGCACGCCGGGTACGAGACCTGGTCGCGCGGGGCGCGGCGGCGGGCTCGGCCACGGCCTCCGCGAGGACGGGCTCGTCCTCGGCGGCGGGCTCGACCGGCTCGATGGGCTCGGCGGCCTTGCGGGTGGCGCGGCGCGGTGCGCGGGCACGCTTCGGAGCGGCCTCGGCGGCCTTCTCCGCCGTGACCGCCTCCGTGACTTCGGCCGCGGGCTCGTCGGAAGCGATGGCTTCGGCGGGCTCAGCGGGCTCGGCCTTGGGGGCGGTCTTGCGGACGCGGGTGCGCTTGACCGGGGTCTTGGGCTCCGGGGTGGTGACCGCGGCGGCCTCGGGCTCCAAGGCCTCCTCGGCCTCGGGGGTGAGGTCGGCGGCGGGCTCCGGGGCGAGTTCGGTCGTGGAGGTCACCACGACCGCGGGGGCGTCGTCCGGCTCCGGGGGCGGACCCGCGGGACGGGCCGCCCGGCGGCGGGCAGGGGCCTTGCGCCTGGCGGTAGGGGGTTCCTCCGTCAGGCCTTCGGTGGATTCATTGTCGTTGTCGAGCATGCGGGTCGTCTCCCGTCGGGCTCCCGGGCAGCACCGGACTCGCCCTGGGCCATGGCCCGGGCGTTGTTCACAGTGCGCCGCACAGGAGCTCTCCTGTTCTCGGCGTCGTGGGCCATCCGGCCACGACGAAGCTTCAAGTGGACGCGCCCGACCGTCCCCTGAGGTCCACCGTCCGCGCTGGACGGCTTGCCCGGACCTCTTGGTCAGGCGCCGACGCCGGGTACCGCTCCGGCAGTGACGTGGGTGTCACGGTCGGATTCCAGCGGATCCGCGAGCCTTCCGGTGCTCTCGTCGAGCGGCCCCTGCGCCAGCCGGGTCACCAGGGGTGGTGACGGCGGCGCGAGGTCGGCTGCCTGACGGAGTCCGGTGAGGACGTCATCAGGACGTACGGCGGGAGTTGCGTGCCGTACGACCATGCGCAAAATCGTTCCGGAACCGGCGTCCGACGGTTCGACGGTCAGCGCTGCTACAGCGCCGCGCGTATCGAACCGGCGCCGGCCCTTCTTGGTGAGGCGTTCAACCTCGATCATCTCAGACCCGAGAAAGATCTGGACGGCCCGGTCGGCGGCGTCGGGTGCGACACCGTCCAGCCGTACCAGCCACTCGGAAGCCTCGAGACGGTCGGCCAACGCCGTGCCCACCCGGGCAGGCACCACGTCTACGACGTCGATGCCGTCGGGGAGCGCCGCGTCGAGCTCGGCTCGCACCCGCGCAGGGTCGCGGGTCTCGGTGAGCCCGATCTCGAGGTATTCGGCCTCGCTGGCTGTACCCGTGGCCGCCGCACCCGCGTAGGAGATCTTCGGGTGCGGAGAGAATCCGGCACTGAACGCAACAGGAATCCCGGCGCGCCGCACTGCGCGTTCCACGGCCCGGGAGATGTCACGGTGGCTGGTGAACCTCAGGCGACCCCGCTTGGTGTAGCGGACCCGCAGCTTCTGGATCACCGGAGCCGGTGCAGGACCGTCCGGCATGGGAGCCAGTGGTCTTTCCTTCCTCATCGAGATCCTCGGACGACCCCGGAGGGCCGTCACCGCATCTAACGTGTGCGACCGTCAGCGAACGGCCGCCAAACTCAAGTGTCTGCCCCTAGGGTACGGGGCTCGCGGCCCGGCCAGCGCCAGCGGCGTCGGCCGGGCCGACGAGGTGAAGCTCGAATCCCCGGCTCTACAGCGGTTTGACGCTTAAGAGCCGGGCGAGGTTGACCTCGCCGGTCAGACAGATCAGTGCTTGCTTTCCCGCAAGCGCCTGCTTTCAATCAACCAGATGAGACGACGCTCAGCGGAAGGAGCTTCTTCCCGGTCGGGCCGATCTGGATCTCGGTGCTCATCGACGGGCAGACTCCGCAGTCGTAGCAGGGGGTCCAGCGGCAGTCCTCGACCTCGACGCTCTCGTCGGTGGCGTCCTGCCAGTCCTGCCAGAGCCATTCGCGGTCGAGCCCGGCGTCGAGGTGGTCCCAGGGCAGGACCTCGACCTCTTCGCGCTCGCGGGTGGTGTACCAGTCGAGCGAGACGGGCGTGTCCTCGAAGGTCTCGTTCGCCTTGGAGATCCAGCGCTCGTAGGAGAAGTGCTCGCTCCAGCCGTCGAAGCGGCCGCCGTCCTCCCAGACTTTGCGGATCACGTCGCCGACCCGGCGGTCGCCGCGCGACAACAGGCCCTCGACGATCGAGGGCTTGCCGTCGTGGTAGCGCATGCCGATCGCACGGCCGTACTGCTTGTCGTTGCGGAGCAGGTCGCGCAGGGCGCGCAGCCTGCGGTCGACCGTCTCGTGGTCGGCCTGGGCCGCCCACTGGAACGGGGTGTGCGGCTTAGGCACGAACCCGCCGATGGAGACGGTGCAGCGGATGTCGCGGCTGCCGGTGGCGTCGCGGCCGGCCTGGATCACGCGCTTGGCCATGCCGGCGATCGCGAGGACGTCCTCGTCCTCCTCGGTCGGGAGACCGCACATGAAGTACAGCTTGACCTGGCGCCAGCCGTTCTCGTAGGCGGTGGTGACCGTGCGGATGAGGTCGTCCTCCGACACCATCTTGTTGATCACCTTGCGCATCCGCTCGGAGCCGCCTTCGGGAGCGAAGGTCAGGCCGGAGCGGCGGCCGTTGCGGGAGAACTCGTTGGCCAGGGTGATGTTGAAGGCGTCGACCCGGGTGGAGGGCAGCGACAGGCTCGTCTGGGTGCCCTCGTAGCGGTCGGCCAGGCCCTTGGCGACCTCGCCGATCTCGGTGTGGTCGGCGCTGGACAGGCTCAGCAGGCCCACCTCGTTGAAGCCGGACGCCTTGAGGCCCGCCTCGACCATGTCGCCGATCGTGGTGATCGACCGCTCACGGACCGGACGGGTGATCATGCCCGCCTGGCAGAAGCGGCAGCCGCGGGTGCAGCCGCGGAAGATCTCGACCGAGAAGCGCTCGTGGACGGTCTCGGCGAGCGGCACCAGCGGGGTCTTGGGGTACGGCCAGGCGTCGAGGTCCATGACCGTGTGCTTCACGATCTGCCACGGGACGCCGGGACGGTTGGGGGCGACGCGCTGGATCCGTCCGTCGGGCAGGTAGGACACGTCGTAGAACTTGGGCACGTAGACGCCGCCGGAGACCGCGAGGCGCATGAGCAGGCCGTCGCGGCCGTCGGGGCGGCCCTCGCGCTTCCACTCGCGGATCACTTCGGTGATCTTGAGGGAGATCTCCTCGCCGTCGCCGAGGACGGCGGCGTCGAGGAAGTCGGCGATCGGCTCGGGGTTGAAGGCCGCGTGCCCGCCCGCCAGGACGATCGGAGCGTCCTCGCCGCGGTCGACGGCGTTGAGCGGGAGCCCGGCCAGGTCGAGCGCGGTCAGCAGGTTGGTGTAGCCCAGCTCGGTCGAGAAGGAGACGCCGAGAACGTCGAAGGCGCCGACCGGGCGGTGGCCGTCCACGGTGAACTGCGGGATGTCGTGCTCCCGCATGATCGCCTCAAGGTCCGGCCAGACCGAGTAGGTGCGTTCGGCGAGGACTCCGGGCTGCTCGTTCAGCACTTCGTAAAGAATCTGGACGCCCTGGTTCGGGAGGCCGACCTCGTAGGCGTCGGGGTACATCAGCGCCCAGCGGACCTCCGCCTCGTCCCAGTCCTTGACCTGGGAGTTCAGCTCACCGCCCACATATTGAATGGGTTTCTGCACCGACGGCAGCAGCGGCTCCAGCCGGGAGAAGACCGACTCAACAGGCATGGCTTACCTTCCGGAACGACAGCTGGGATCAACTTCCCAGGGTACCGCCCCCGGCGCACCTTCCGGCCGGAACGCGGTCATGCGGTGATCAGGCGCTTGAGCAGGACGCGAAGGTCCGCGGCCGCCTCCTCTCCCAGGAGGGCGACGACCTCGCCGTTGAGCGTGCGCGAGGCCTCGGCGACGAACACGAGCCGTTCGCGGCCGAGCGGGGTGAGGTCGAGGGCGTAGCGGCGGCGGTCGTCCGGGTCCTGGCCTCGGACGATCAGGCCGAGCCGGACGAGTTCGTCGGCGATCTGGGCGGCGGCCGGCTCGGTGATGTCGAGACGTCTGGCGAGCCGCTGCTGGGGACAGGGCGCCAGCTCGGCGAGGGCGCCGAGGAAACCGAAATGACGGGTGCGCAGGCCGACCTCGGAGAGCATCGCGTCGCCCGTCCTGCGCAGGCGGTAGTGGGCCTGGGCGACCAGGTAGCCCGTGGAGGCGACGTGCTCGGGATCCGGAAGCAGGCGGGTGAGGATCTTGTCGAGCAGCTGCCGCTCGACCGGGGACAGCGCCGAGGTGACACGGGCCTCGCGCTCGGCCACGACCGCGCGCATCGCGTCGCGGGCGGCCCTGCCCGCTGCGGTGATCGACAGGACGTAGGAACGGCGGTTGGCGGGGTTCCTGGTCCGGGTGACGAAGCCGTCGGCCTGGAGCTCGTCGACCAGCCTCACCATGATCGTGCGGTTGATGCCGAGGCGCTCGGCCAGCTCCTGCTGGGAGCCGGCGTCCTGGTCGGCGAGGGTGTCGAGCAGGACGAACGCGCGCGACTGCGGATCGTCTCCGGCCTCGGCCGTGAAGCGCGTGTACGCCCGCCGGAGCAGCGCCCCGAGGGACTCGCCCGGCTCCACCGAGGATTCCGGCCCCGTGAACGCCCCCGGCCCCGTGGACGAGACCCGCTCCCCCATCGCACACCTCCCGGTCGACTCCTCCGCCACCCCGAGCCTACATGGAAGATTGATGGTTGGAGAACGAATAGTTGGCTAGTTGACGGTTGTCGGTGTGGATGGTTATGGTTCTGGCACGGCCCCGGTCCACGGGGCTCCCCTCGACGGAGGACGACATGGAACACCGCCTCGACATGACGATGATGTTCGCCACCCACGACGCGCTCCGCCGCGAGCTGGAGCGGATCGCCAAGGCCGCCGCCCGCACAGGTGACGACCCGCGCAGGGTCCTGAAGACCGCGCTCGGCTGGGAACTGTTCAAGAAGTACCTGCACATCCACCACACCACCGAGGACGATGTCCTGTGGCCGGCGCTGGAGCGCAACCTGGCCGACCGCCCCGACGAGCTGGCCCTGCTCGCGGCTCTGGAGGCCGAGCACGCGGGGATCGATCCGCTGCTGGCCGCCGTGGACGAAGCGCTGGCCGATCGCGACCATGGCCACGAGGGTCTCGCCGGGCTGGTCGACGCCCTCGCCACCGGTCTCACGGCCCATCTGAGGCACGAGGAGAACGAGGGGCTCGCCCTCATCGACGCCACGCTCAACGAGCAGGAGTGGGAGTCCTTCGGGCAGGTCCACGGGCAGCGCGTCGGCGACCACGCCTCGACCTATCTGCCGTGGCTCCTCGACGACATCGATCCCTACAGGACGGCCGTGATCCTCAACCGGATGCCCGCTCCGCTCGTCCGGGCCTACCACACCGAGTGGAAGGCGACCTACGGAGAGCTCACCCTGTACCCCTGAAGCGGTCGCCGCCCACGAAGCGGCTGCTCTCCCCGAGGCGGCGGCGCGGCCTGCGGTGGGGAGCTAGAGGGTGCGGCTGCCTCGGACGTGGACTCCCTGGAGGAGGCCGAGGGCGATCATCGTGGCGAAGGTGGCGGAGCCTCCGTAGGAGACGAACGGGAGGGGAAGGCCGGTGATGGGCATGATGCCGATGCACATGCCGATGTTCTCGAAGGCCTGGAAGCCCAGCCAGCAGACGACCCCGGTGGCGACCAGGGTGCCGAACATGTCCGTGGCGTGGACCGCGATGCGCAGGCCGCGATAGAGGATCACGGTGATGAGCAGGACGATGACCAGGGAGCCGACGAAGCCCAGCTCCTCACCGGCGACGGTGAAGATGAAGTCGGTCTGCTGCTCGGGCACGAACTGGCCGGTCGTCTGCTCGCCTTGGAACAGGCCCTTGCCGAACATCCCGCCGGAACCGATCGCGATCTTGGCCTGGGCGGCGTTGTACCCCGCGCCCCGGGGGTCGGCGGTCGGGTCGAGGAAGGCCGTGAACCGGGCGATCTGGTAGTCCTTCAGCAGCCCCATCATGACGACGGCCGCCGCGAGCAGGATCCCGCCCACGACCAGCCCGAGCGTCCAGCGCTTGGCCACCCCGGACACGGCGAGCATCCCCAGCACGACCGCGCACAGCACCATCGTCGTCCCGAGGTCGGGCTGGAGCATGATGAGCGCGGCCGGCGCCCCCGCGATCGCCAGCGCGATCAGGATGTCGCGCCGGCCCGGCCCGACCTCTCCGTCGCGCGGCTCTCCCAGGAGCATCGCCATCAGGACGACCAGACCGACCTTCGCGAACTCCGAGGGCTGGATCTGGAAGCCGCCGCCGATCACGATCCACGAGTGCGACCCGTTGACGGTGTCGCCGAGCGGGGTCAGCACCGCCATCAGCCCGATGACCGACAA
Source organism: Actinocorallia longicatena (assembly GCF_039534125.1). Lineage (NCBI taxonomy): Bacteria > Bacillati > Actinomycetota > Actinomycetes > Streptosporangiales > Thermomonosporaceae > Actinocorallia > Actinocorallia longicatena. Next base: position 33,965 of record NZ_BAAAUV010000019.1, read on the forward strand.
CCCGTAGAGGATCGGCGCGTAGGCGCGGAGCAGCCGGTAGTCGAACGACGCCACGACCACGTACAGGACGGTTCCGATGCCCAGATTCAGGACGTGCTTCTTGAGGAAGGCGTCCGGGTCGGCGCGCAGCCCCGCCCGCGTGGCGCTGAACACCAGGAAGGAACTGATGACCCCCAGCGCGACGACCGGCAGGACCAGCCCCCAGTCCAGGCGCCGGAACACCGAGTCCCGGTCGGACATCCGCCGCGCCCAGGACCGCTGCGCCCCGTATCCGCCGATCACCGCTCCACCTCCGTCGTCGGGCCCGGAAAGGACCTCGGAAAGGACGGGGAGAACGGGCGGCGCTCTCCGGCCGCCGCTCTCCCCCGTCCGCCCGCATTCATCGGTTGACCTTGGGGAGCTTGGTGGGCAGGTTGCCGTTGGGGAGGGCGGCGGGGCGGCCGGTCAGCCCGTACATGGCCTCGTAGATCTCGCGGACGGCGGGAGCGGCGTATCCGCCACCGGTACCGGCGTCCGTGACCATGGCGACCACGGCGTACTTCGGCTTCTTCGCCGGTGCGAACGAGGCGAACCAGGCGGTGTCATCGTAGCCGAAGACCTCCGCGGTGCCGGTCTTCCCCGCGATGTGGACCTTGTCCATCGGGAAGCCGCTGAAGGCGCCCGCCGCGGTTCCCTCGGTGGTCACCCCGGCGAGTGCGTTGCGGATGTAGCTGATGGTCTTCTGGCTGGCGGGAAGCTTGCCGGACACCATCGGCTCGATCTTTCGCACGAGGGTGCCGTCAGGGCGGACGATGGCGTTGGCCACCCTGGGCACCAGCAGCTTCCCGCCATTGGCGATCGCCGCGTAGGCGCGGACGAGCTGCAGCGGGGTGACCAGCACGTCGCCCTGGCCGACCGAGAAGTTCGCGGCGTCACCCGCGCGCCACATGTAGCCCTCGGCGCAGTTCTCCTTGGAGATGGCCGTCAGGTAGGCGGCACGGGTCGCGTTCTTCAGCTCCGGGTACCCGGTCTTGGCGCGCTTGCAGTCGACCTTCTTGGTGGCGTCCCAGTAGTCCTTCTTCCAGGACCGGTCGGGAATGCGCCCGGAGACCTCGTTGGGCAGGTCGATCCCGGTGCGGCTGCCGAAGCCGAACGCCCTCGCCATCTGGACCATCGGGTCCTTCGGGTTCTTCACGGGCCTGGTGGAGCCGTCGCGGATCCACTCGTCGTAGGCGAACTTGTAGAAGATCGTGTCGCACGAGACGACCAGCGCCCTGTGCAGGTTCATCGGCCCGTGGCCCTGGCCCTCGAAGTTGCGGAACGCGCGGCTGCCCACGTTGTAGGAGCCGGGGCAGTCGTAGGTGCCGTTGAGGGGGTAGTCGTCGCCGACCGCAGCCGCCACCGACGAGATCTTGAAGGTGGAGCCGGGGGCGAACTGTCCCGAGATGGCACGCGAGATCAGCGGCTCGCCGCGCTTCTTGCCGAGCAGCGTCTCGTACTCGTCCTGGGAGATGCCGCCCGTCCAGATCGACGGGTCGTAGGTCGGGTACGACGCGAGAGCGATGATCTTGCCGGTGTTGACGTCCATGACGACGCTCGCCGCGGACGGCTTGCCGCCCTGCTTCTTCACCCGGTCGACCTGCTTGGCCAGTGCCTTCTCCACCGCCGACTGGACCTTGGCGTCGATGCTGGTCACGAGGTGGGCGCCGGGAACCGCGTCCTGTTCGGAGGCGATGCCGGTGACCCGGCCGCGGCTGTCGACGTTGACCTTCCGGACCCCGGGGACTCCCCGGAGGTCGACGTCGTACTCGGCTTCCAGGCCGTCGCGGCCGATGAGGTCGACCCCGCTGTAGCCGGTGACCTTGAGGCCCTTGCGGAGGTCCAGTTCGCTCTGGGTGATCGGCTGGAGGTAGCCGAGGGCCTGGGCGGCGGAGGCGCCCTCCGGACGCGGGTACTCGCGGATCGCCTGGACCTGGGCGATGATCCCGGGGAACTCCTCCTGCCGCTCCAGGATCTGGATGCCCTGCTTGGCGTCGACGCGATCGTCGACGGGGATCGGCTGGTAGGGCGAGCCCGGCCAGCACGGCCGCGGCACTCCGGGCGCGCACAGGCGGATCTTCTGCCGCACCTTCTCGGTGCTGGTGCCGAGCACCTTGGCCAGCCGGGCGAGGACGGCCGCGCCCTTGTCCTTCTGCCGCGACAGCATGGTCGAGTCGACGGAGACGACCAGGGCCGTGCGGTTGCGGACGAGCGGGCGTCCCATGTCGTCGAGGATCGAGCCGCGCACGGCGGGCACCACGATGTCGCGGGTGCGGTTCTCCGCGGCGACCTCCTGGTAGTGGGCGCCCTGGGCGACCTGGATGGTCCACATGCGCCCGGCCAGGACCAGCAGCAGGACCCCCACGAGCACGTGGAGGACGATGAGCCGGGTGTGGCTGCGCGGGTTCATCGGTTCTGCCGCCCGAGAGAGGCGTATCCGGGCACGGAGAGCCCGCCCCGGGTGTTCGTGCGCTCCGTCCGCCGCGACAGCCGCAGCACGGCCCAGACGACGAAGGGGCTGGCGAGCAGGTCGTACAGCACCATCAGCGGCAGCATCCGGGAGACGACCGACCAGGCGGCCCGCGGATCCCCGAGCATCATCCCGACGATCGCGTACGCCAGGTTGCCGAGCAGCGCACCGATCGCGACCGCGACGAACGGCAGCGACTGCGACCGCTCCATCTCATCGCTGACCAGCCCGCAGGCGTACCCGACGAGCGTGTACACCAGCGCGTACATCCCGAGCGCGTGGTCGGCCGGCGGCACGATGTCGGTCGCCAGACCGGCGCAGAACCCGGCCACCATCCCGACCATCTCGCCGTTGAACAGCGCCAGTGCCACCACCGTCAGCAACACCAGATCAGGCGTCACGTTCCCCGGCAACGGCAGCCGGTTGGCCACCGCCACCTGCACCACGATCGCCGCGAGAACCACCAGAAAAGCCCGCAGCTTCCCGCCCTGCGCCTCCTCAACAGCGTTGAGCACCGTCACTCCCCCCGAACCGTCGTCATCGATCCCGCCACAGCCCCCATCACAGGGCCATCGCCTTTCCCAACCAGCGCCCCGACCACGAACCCACCGCGCTCCCCAGCCGACCGCCCGACCAGGAGCCCGCCACGCTTTCCGGGCCTCGCCTCGGGCGTGCTTCTGCCGGCCGCTGCTCTCGGCGGGGCGCAGTGGTCAGCGCCGAGCCGCGGGCTCTGTGGAGTGGGCCTGGGCCCGGGGACAGCCGTCGGTGGGCCTGGGAGGATGCCGGTCGTCTGCTTCATCGTGGCCCTGCCGACCGGCGTCTCCCGGGGTGGCATCGCCGAGGAGACCGCGCTCACCCGGAACCTCGCCCACGTCGGCGCCCGGCGGTTGTTCGGGCAGGTGCTCGATAGGCAGGTGCTCGACGGGCAGGTGCTCGACGGGCAGGTGCTCGGTGGGCGTCCCGGGGTGTCCCGGGAGCAGGTCGAAGGGCGCGCCCGATGGTTGGTGCCGTCGGGCGTGGTCGTCTCGACCGGGCGCGGCTCGGCCGCGATGCCCTCGGAACCGCGACGGCGGGCGGCTCTCCGCGACCTCGTCGGGCCGGCTCGCGCGACCACGGCTCCCGTCGCGAAAATCGCGAGTTCTCCCGTACGCGGTGCCTCGCCGAACTCCGTACTCCACTCGGGCGACAGCTTGTCCACGTGCTTCTCTGGCCAGGTTCTCGGCGGGATCCGTCGGCCGGTGACCCGCCTGTTCGAGGCGGCTCGCCCGGTCGCGGCGCCCGGCGTCGGAGAGGCATGCGCTCCTGACGCCAGCCCCGTCGCGAACTCCGCATGCCGTTCAGCATTCGAAGCGGCTCGCCCGGTCGCGGCGCCCGGCCTCGGGGAGGCATGCGCTCCTGACGCCAGCCCCGTCGCGAGCTCCGCATGCCGTTCAGCATTCGAAGCGGCTCGCCCGGTCGCGGCGGCCGCCGTTGGAGAGGCGTGTGCTCCTGACGCCAGCCCCGTCGCGAACTCCGTATCCCGTTCAGTTTTCGAAGCGGCTCGCCCGGTATCGGCACCTGGCGTCAGGGAGGCGGGTGCTCCTGACGCCTGCCCCGTCAGGAGTTCCGTATCCCGTTCAGTTGACGGACCCGGCGCGGTCCCTCCGGTCGGGACGGTGGGGTGGGTGGTGCGGGTGTGGGGGGAGGAAGGGGTGGGGCGGGTGGGCTCGGCGGGACGGGCGGGGGCGGGGTGGGGCTTCGGGGTGGGCACCTCAGTTCCCCTGGGGGGTCGCGGGCGTGGTGGGGGTGGCCTTCGCGGGGGCGGGGGCCGGAGGGAGGACCGCGTCGTGGGGGTCGGTCTTCGGGGGGGCCACTACGACGCCGACGACGTCGAGGCGGGTGAAGTGGACGAAGGGCCGGATCTGGGCCGAGCGGGTCAGGGAGCCCGGGGTCTGTTCCACCTTGTCGACCACGCCGATGGGGACGCCGGGGACGTAAGGGCGGTCGGACTGGGAGCCCAGGGTGATGATGCGCTGGCCGACCGTCAGGGGGGCGTCGGCGTCCAGGAGCTGGAAACGGAGGGGGGTGTTGCCGACGCCGATGCCACGGCGGCCGGTGCCCTTGAGGACGCCGATCTCCTTGGAGTCCTCGAGGCGGGCGCCGACGGTGGAGGCGGCGTCGGAGGCGAGGAGGACCGTGGCGGTCGTGGGGCCCGACTTGGTGACCCGGCCGACGAGGCCGTCGCCCGTCATGACCGTCATGTCCGGCTTGACGCCGGAGAGGGTTCCGGCGTCGATCGTGACCGTGTCCTCGAGGCCCTGGCCCGCGGAGATGACGTTGGCGGCCACGACCTTGTAGCCGCCGAGGCCGGCCGAGCCGAGGAGGCGGCCGAGCTGGTCGGCGCGGCTCTTGTCCAGGGTGTTGGAGCGCAGCTGCTCGCGCAGGCGCTGGTTCTCCTTCTCCATGCGCTGGGCGTAGGCGCGCTGGCCGGGGGCGTCCTTGACCGCGTCGAAGGTGTTGCCGACGGGACGGACGACGGCCGCCGCCACGCGTTCGAGCGGGCCGAAGACGGTGGCGCCGACGCCGCGCAGTCCGCGCAGCGGCGAGTCGTCCCCGCCGCGGTAGTCGACGGTGATGAAGACCAGGGAGAGGGTGAGCAGGATGCCCAGCACCAGCCTGGTCCGGCCGGTGTCCCTCATCAGTGACGCGGCTCGGGGACCAGCACCTGGCGCAGCGACTCGAAGTCCTCGACGCACTTGCCGGTGCCGAGGACCACCGAGTCGAGCGGGTTGTCGACGAGATGGATCGGCATGCCCGTCTCCTCGCGCACGCGCTCGTCGAGGTTCTTCAGGAGCGCGCCACCGCCGGTCAGGGCGATCCCCCGGTCCATGATGTCGCCGGACAGCTCCGGCGGGCACTTGTCGAGGGTGGTCTTCACCGCGTCCACTATCGCGTTGACGGGCTCCTCGATCGCGCGCCGCACCTCTTCGGCCGAGATGACGACGGTCTTCGGCAGGCCGGAGACCAGGTCGCGGCCGCGGATCTCCGCGTGCGGCTCGTCACCGTCGGACGGGAAGGCACTGCCGATCGCGATCTTGATCTCCTCGGCGGTGCGCTCCCCCAGCATGAGGGAGTACTCCTTCTTCGCGAAGGTGATGACGGCCTGGTCGAGCTCGTCGCCGCCGACGCGCACCGACTGGGACGTCACGATGCCGCCCAGCGAGATGATCGCCACCTCGGTGGTACCGCCGCCGATGTCGACGACCATGTTGCCGGTCGGCTCGTAGACGGGAAGCCCGGCTCCGATCGCGGCGGCCATCGGCTCCTCGATGATGTAGACCCGGCGGGCGCCCGCCTGGTAGCCGGCCTCCTTCACCGCGCGCTGCTCGACCCCGGTGATCCCCGAGGGGACCGCGACGACGATGCGCGGCTTGGCGAAGTGCCGCCGCTTGTGGACCTTCTGGATGAAGTAGCGGAGCATGCGCTCGGTGACGTCGAAGTCGGCGATCACCCCGTCCTTGAGGGGACGGACGGCCACGATGTTCCCCGGGGTCCGGCCGATCATCCGCTTGGCCTCTATGCCGACGGCGACGATCTTCCCGGTATTGGTGTTGATGGCCACGACGGACGGCTCGTTCAACACGATCCCGCGGCCACGCACATAAACGAGCGTGTTGGCGGTTCCAAGATCGACGGCCATGTCGCGGCCAAGGAACGACAGCTTGTTACCCATGGAGAAAAGGGGGCCCTTCCTGCTGGTGGTGACACCAAAGCGGACAGTCGGAGCGGCATGTTCATCGTAACGCGATAGACAGTCCCCCGGCAGTGTGCCGGGCAACGCGCGTTGCCCGAAAATCCGCGCAGTGGAGAGTAAGTTTCCCGCAAAACGACTGCCGTGCCCCAGAGAAGGAGCCGTAAACACGGCCGCACCGCGCGCCCGATGATACGGCGCGCGGTGCGGAACGTCTGCTGGTTCCCGGCGAAGACTTCGAAGCCTTCTTCAGGGAGCCTTCCTGTGGGTCTGTTCGACAGACCTTAGCCCAGTTCGGGGAAGAAGATCTTGATCTCGCGGGCGGCGGACTCGGGCGAGTCGGAGCCGTGCACGATGTTCTCGCCGATCTCCAGGGCGAAGTCGCCGCGGATGGTGCCCGGGCCGGCCTCGACCGGGTTGGTGGCGCCCGCGAGACCGCGGAAGGCCTTGATGGCGTGCGGGCCCTCGGCGACGAGCGCGACGAGCGGGGCGCTGGTGATGAACTCGACGAGCTCACCGAAGAACGGGCGCGCGCTGTGCTCGGCGTAGTGCTCCTCGGCGACCGCGGTGGTGAGGGTGCGCAGCTCCAGGGCGACCAGCTTCAGGCCCTTGCGCTCGATGCGCGCGACGACTTCGCCGACGACGCCCTTGCGTACGCCGTCGGGCTTGACCAGGATCAGAGTGCGCTCGGACACGGATTAACTCCAGTTTCGTCTAGTGGAATGCGGTGGAAAGACTATCCGGAGTCCGTGTGTCGCGGCGCCTTGCCACGAGGACGATCACCACGGCCAGGACCAGCGCGACGCCCCCCGCCACGACCAGCCACATCCGGAACCCCTCGGCGAGTGCCGCCGAACGGTCTTCGATCCGGGCGACCCTGGAGATCTCCAGGGACCCGCACAGCAGGTGCCCGACCAGCACGGACGGGAAGCAGAGCGTCAGTCCGAACAGGGCCGATCCGAGACGCGCGCCGCGCAGGGAGCAGGCCAGGGCCAGCCCGAGCCCGGCCCCGAGCAGGGCCAGCGGCACGGCCAGCAGCCCCGTCGCGGTGTCGGCGCCGGTGAGCAGCAGCGCGGCCATCGCCGCCAGCGCGCAGAGATGGCCGATCGTGACCGAGCGGGCGGCGGCCCGCTCCCCGAGCCGGACGCTCGCCAGCGCCGCGGCGATCGCGGACGCCCCGCCCGCAGCGAAGACGGCCACGGTCGTGAGGTCGACGCCGCGTTCGGCCATCGACACTCCGGCCAGCGGTCCCGCGACGGGCTGGGCGAGCAGGCCGACCACGACCATGACGAGGGCCGTCCCGAGCGGGCTGCCGGTGGTGGTGTCCCGGCTGCCGACCACGGCCATCCCGGTCAGGGCGACCAGGGCGAGGCCCGCGATGATGATCGTCACTCCGGGCGCCCAGAGGTCGCCTGCGGCGATCATCGACAGGAACGCGAACCCGGCGGCCGGGACGAGCGGGAGCAGGAGCTGGGTGCGTTCGGCGGCCCGCATCGGGGCGGCGGTGACGTCCCTGCCGCGCAGGAAGACCACGACGGCCGCGGCGGCGAGGGCCAGCCCCACCAGCCAGGGGACGGGCGTGAGCGCCGTCCGCCAGGCGATCCCCTCGTCGGGCAGGACGGCCAGCGTGAGGGGCACGCAGACGATCAGCGAGGCGACGAGGATCCCGGCGAAGGCGGCCAGCGACAGGCGGGTCCTGCGCTGCCAGCAGAGGGTCAGGACCGCGGGGAAGAGCAGGCCGGCGCCGAAGCCCTCCAGCGTCCTGGCCGCCCCGAAGACAGGGACGCTCCCGGCGTACTGGGCGGCGAGCTGGCCCGCGAGGAGGAGGAACAGGCCCCCGGCGAGGACGAACGCGGCGGCGTACCGGCGGACCGCCACGGCCCCGAGGGGAACGGCCAGCAGCAGCGCCGGCAGCGCGAGGTTGGCGGCCTGGATGACGCCCATCGCCGCGCCGCCGAGATCGCGTGCGGCGGCGTCGGCGAACAGCGGCATGGGGTTGTTGCCGGCGAGCACGCCCGCGGGAATCGTCACGAGGGCGACGACCACGGGGGCGAACCGCACCAAGGCGGAATTGTTCACGGGATTCTCCTCCGAAAGGCGGCATCCGGCCAATTTCAGAGAAAGAGGAATTGTGCCCGTTTTGTGGGCAATGATCGACTCCCGGATGCCCTCCAGAAGTCCGCCAATTTAGCGCGGCTGCGCGTTCTCCACGTTCTTTCCGAGCCAAAGGGCATAACCCCAGAGCGCCCCGAAGAGGACACCGAGGATGAACATGGTCGGCACGACGAAGCCGGTCAGAAGGATCAGCACCTGGAACGCGGTGGCGGCGTGGAGGCCCCACGGGCGTCCGAGGGTCCCGGCGAGCAGGAGCGAGATCACGGCCAGCGCCCCGCCGACGCCCCCCGCCAGCGCGCCGCCGGTGTGCCCGACGGCGATCGCCACCGGAATCGCCAACGCGATAATGATCGCCTCGCACGTCAGGATCATCGCGCAGAGCCGCCGCATCACAACACCTTCGGTAGTCCACTGGCCGTCGCAGACAACTTACCGCCCGCCCGGGACACGCCCGACCCGCCCCCGGCCCCGCCCCGGAAGATCACGATCATGGCGAACGCCGGACGCCATTCCCGAGCGATGCACGGCAAAAACATACGAACGACCACGAAAGGCCATTCAACGGAGTCCGCGCCCGCACGGATCCGGCCGGGACGGTCCCTATCGGACCTTGAGCAGGACCCTGGCGTCACCCGCGGTGACCACCGAGCCGGTGATCAGCACACCGGACCCGCCGTACTCCCCGCCCTCGTCGGCCAGGCCGACACCGCGGTCGATCGCCTCGTCGAGACGCTCCGCGCGGTGGACGCGCTCGGCACCGAAGATCCCCTCGGCGACCTCGGACAGTTCCTCGACCGGCATGCTGCGCGGGGAGGAGTTGCGGGTGACCACGAGCTCCGCCAGCAGCGGCTCGAGCTCCGCGAGCATCCCCGCGACGTCCTTGTCGGCGGCCACGGCCACGACGCCGACCAGCCGCTCGAAGCCGAACGAGTCGGTGACGGCCTGCGCGGTCGCGGCCATTCCCGCCGGGTTGTGGGCGGCGTCGAGGATCACGGTCGGGCCGGTCCTGACGACCTCGAGGCGTCCCGGGGAGGTGGCCTTCGCGAAACCCTCCCGGACGAGCAGCGGGTCGAGCCTGCCGTCGCCCTCGAACGCCGAGACCGTGACGCCGCGCGTCACCTCGTCGGGGTCGAGCGCCCCGCCGGTGGGGGCCCCGCTGGCGAACGCCTCGACCGCAGCCAGGGCGACCACGGCGTTGGCCGCCTGGTGCTCGCCGAACATCGGCAGGAAGACCTCGTCGTACTCGCCGTGGATCCCGCGCAGGTCGAGGACCTGCCCGCCGAAGGCCAGCTCCCTGCGGACGACGCCGAACTCCAGCCCCTCCCGGACGATCTGCGCGCCGACCTCGGAGGCCTGCCGCAGCAGCACCTCGGCGGCCTCCAGCTGCTGCTGGGCCATGACCACGACGCTCCCGGCCTTGATCACGCCGGCCTTCTCGAGCGCGATGTCCTGGAGGGTGTCGCCGAGGTAGTCGGTGTGGTCGAGGCCGATCGGGGTCACCACCGCCACCACGGGCTCGACGACGTTCGTGGCGTCCCAGGTGCCGCCCATGCCGATCTCGACCACGGCGACGTCGACGGGGGCGTCGGCGAAGGCGCTGTAGGCCATGGCCGTCAGCGTCTCGAAGAACGACAACCGCACCGGATGCTTGGAGTCGATCAGCTCGAGGTAGGGCGCCACGTCGTCGTAGACCTCGGCGAAGCGCTCCTCGCCGAGCGGTTCCCCGTCGATCGAGATGCGCTCCCGCATCTCCGAAAGGTGCGGCGAGGTGAACCGGCCGACCCGCAGGCCCCGCTCGGTCAGCAGAGAGTCGATCATGCGGGTGACCGACGACTTGCCGTTGGTCCCCGCGACGAGGATCACCGGGTAGGCGTTCTGCGGCGACCCGAGCAGATCCAGGAGATCCCTGATCCGCTCCAGCGAGGGATCGAACTGCCACTCGACCCCGCGCGCCATGATCGCGCCCACCACACCCCGGTACTCAGTCACTCCCCCAGGCTATCGGCCCGTTCCGGCCGGACCGTGCGGAAAGGCCCGCGCTCCGCTCCTCAGCCGGGAACGACCGTGGTCGGCTGGTCGTCCTGCTGGGTCTGCCCGTCCTGCGGGGTCTGCCCGTCCTGCCCGCCGTTCTGGCCGGGGACGGTCTGCTGCTGTCCGTTCTGGCCCGGGACGCTCTGCTGCCCCTGGCCCGGCAGGGTCCGCTGGCGCCCGAAGCCGCCACCGCCCCCGCCACCCGGGCCCCCGCCGTTGCCGAAGCCCTGGCCACCGGCGTCGCGGCTGAAGGCCGGGCGCCCGCCGCGGCCGCCGTCATGGTCGAAGAGGGCCACCACGCCGCCGCCGACGAGACCGCCGATCAGTCCCGCCCCGGCCAGATGGACGGCCGAGCTGCGGATCAGCCGGCCGAACCGGACCTTGGACCCGCCGGACTGCGGGGGAAGCTGATATCCGTAGCCGGGAGCCGGGGGAACCGGCGCGGCAGCCGGCTGCTGCGCGGTCGGTTCCCCGGCGCCCTGCTCGGCACGGGCTTCCTCCGGGCTGCCTTCGGTGACGTTCCGGTTTTCACTCATGCCGTCTCTCCCTGTCTCACCACGGCCCGAGGCCGCGTTTCCCCTGTGACTCCAAGGTGCCGGGCCGCCCTGAACCGCGGCTGAGCGGTGCCTGAGAGGCCGGTGAGAGTGGAAATGAAAGGATTCGCGGCTTCGGTGGAGTACCGGTCGAGAGCCGTCGACGAAAGGTGCCAGGATGCCCGCCCCTCCCGACGTGCGGACGGAGGACGCCGACGTCGTCCGCAGATCGTTGAGCGAGCCCGAGGCGTTCACCGAGATCTACCACCGCCACTTCGAGGCGATCCACGGCTACCTCGCGGGCCGGCTCGGCCCGCAGCATGCCGACGACCTCGCCGCCGAGGCGTTCCTCGCCGCGTTCCGCAGAAGGACCACGTTCGATCCCGCCAGGGGATCGCGGTGGTCGGGCACGGCGCGGCCGCTCCCCCCGTGCCCGAGCGGAGGCTCGGCTCCACCGACGTCCTGCTGGTGGCCGCCGAACGCCTCGAGGCCCGCCCGCTCGGCGCGTACTGGCGCACCGACCAGCTCCAGACCCAGTCCTACGTGGTGAAGGTCCCGACCGGCAGCGACGCGATCAGCGGCGCGACGACCGAGACGTTCCGGTGGACGGCCGTCAGGAAGGGCGGCGGCGACCTGTTCTCCCTGCGCGACCTGCCCGCGGGCCCGCTGACGGCCGCCGACAAGGCCGCCTGGCGCAGGGCGGGCGCCCCCGCGAGCTTCCGGGTCTGGTCCAACGACCACTACGCCGCCTACCGGACCGGCCGGCCGGGCCCCTGGACGGCCGACGGACCTCAGGCCGGAGCGGGCGGACGCTGGCCGTTCACCGGTTTCGAGAAGAACGGGAAGATGGTCAGGACGCCGTGCCCGGGGAGTTCCGGCGGCACCGGCTGCGAGAAGCCCGTCGGATACGGCGCGACGCTCGAGGACCTTCAGGCCGTCGACACCCGTCCCGAAGCCCTGCTGAAGCGCTACACCGACGCCACCCCGTTCCCGGTGACCGACGCCCAGCGGCTGCTGCGCGTCTCCGGTGACCTGGCCGACGCGCCGATCCCGCCGCGGCTCCAGGCGGCCATCCTGCGGATGATCCCCTCGCTGCCCGGCGTCACCCGCATCGAGGGCGTCACCGATCCCCTCGGCCGCACGGGCTTCGCGCTCGCCGCGGAGCGCGGCGGCGAGGGCGAGGCGCGTCAGCCCTACGGCAGCAGGACCGAGCTGATGTTCGCCCTGGACGGCACCTACCTGGGCGACCGCGACGTCCTGACCAGGCCCGCCGGGATCTACAGGTCCCAGCAGCCCGGTTTCGTGATCCGCACCTGGATCGTCAGGTCGGCCGGCTGGTCCGACACCGAGCCCGCCCCGCCCGCCGCGACCGCTTACTGAAAACGCGAGGGGCCCCGGCGATCACCGGGGCCCCTCGTCCGTGCTCTACGCGGCGGGCAGCGCCGCGAGCTGCGACTCCAGCCGGGAGATGTCGGCTTCGGCCGCCGCCTGGCGGGCCTTGTTCTTGTTGATGACCGCCTCGGGCGCCTTGGCCACGAAGTCGGCGTTGCCGAGCTTGCCGGAGGTCTGCGCCAGGTCCTTACGGGCCGCGGCCAGGTCCTTCTCCAGCCGGGCGCGCTCGGCCTTGACGTCGATGGCGCCCGAGGTGTCGAGCTCCACCGTGACGCCCTCCGCCGGGAACGTCGCCGTGGCCGCGAACGAGGCGTCGGGGGCGGTCAGCCGCAGGATCGACCGGATCGCCTCCTCGTGGTCGCGCAGCGGCGAGTCGCCGAACTCCAGCCTCGCCGCGACCCGCTGGCCCGGCTTGAGGCCCTGGTCGGACCGGAACCGGCGGACCTCGGTGACCAGGCCCTGGAGCGAGGCGATGACGGCCTCGGCGTCCGGGGCGGCGTAGGCCTGCTCGGCGACCGGCCACGCCGTGCCTCGGACCAGGGTCTCCCTGCCGGTCAGGGCGATCCACAGCTCCTCGGTGACGAACGGGATCATCGGGTGGAGCAGCCGGAGCAGCTTGTCGAGCACCTCGCCCAGGACGCGCCGGGTGGCCTCGGCCTCGTCTCCGCCGTTCATCAGCGGGACCTTGGCGAGCTCGAGGTACCAGTCGCAGACCTCGTCCCACGCGAAGTGGTAGAGGGTCTCGGCCGCCTTGGCGAAGTCGAACGCCTCGATGTGCCGGTCGACGTCGCCGATGACGGTCTGGAGCCGCGACAGGATCCAGCCGTCGACCGTCGAGTAGGCCGTGGGCAGGTCGCCGTTGACGTGCGCGCCGTTCATCAGCGCGAAGCGGGTGGCGTTCCACAGCTTGTTGCAGAAGTTGCGCGAGCCCTGCGCCCACTCCTCGGCGACCGGGACGTCGCCGCCGGGGTTCGCGCCGCGCAGCAGCGTGAAGCGGGTGGCGTCGGCGCCGTAGGTGTTGATCCAGTCGAGCGGGTCGACGACGTTGCCGAACGACTTCGACATCTTCTTGCCGAACTGGTCGCGGACCATGCCGTGCAGGTAGATGGTCTTGAACGGGGCGACGCCGTCCATCGCGTAGAGCCCGAACATCATCATCCGGGCGACCCAGAAGAACAGGATGTCGTAGCCGGTGACCAGCACGGACGTCGGGTAGAAGCGCTGGAGGTCGGGTGTTTCGTCGGGCCAGCCGAGCGTCGAGAACGGCCACAGGGCGCTGGAGAACCACGTGTCGAGGACGTCGCCGTCCTGGGTCCAGCCCTCGGGGATCTCCTCGTCGGGGCCGAAGCACGCCTGCTCGCCGTCCGGGCCGTACCAGACCGGGATGCGGTGACCCCACCACAGCTGGCGGGAGATGCACCAGTCGTGCATGTTGTCGACCCACGCGAAGTAGCGCGGCGACAGCTCGGCCGGCTCGATGCCGACGCGGCCGTCACGGACGGCGTCGCCGGCGGCCTGAGCCAGCGGCGCGACCTTGACGAACCACTGGAGCGACACCCGCGGCTCGACCACGGTCTGGCAGCGCGAGCAGTGCCCGACCGAGTGGGTGTAGGGGCGGACCTCCTTGACGATCCTCCCCTCCCCGCGCAGGGCCTCGACCACGGCGGCGCGCGCCTCGTAGCGCTCCATGCCCTTGAAGGGACCCTCGGCGGTGACGCGCGCGTGCTCGTCCAGGACGACCAGCGACGGCAGGTCGTGGCGGCGCCCGATCTCGAAGTCGTTCGGGTCGTGGGCCGGGGTGACCTTGACGGCGCCGGTGCCGAACGCGGGGTCGACGTGCTCGTCGGCGACGACCGGGATCCGGCGGCCGGTCAGCGGCAGCTCGATCTCGGTGCCGATGAGGTGGGCGTACCGCTCGTCGGACGGGTGGACGGCCACGGCCGTGTCACCGAGCATCGTCTCGGCGCGGGTGGTGGCCACCGTGATGTCGTCGGAGTACCTGATCGAGACGAGCTCGCCCTCGCGGTCGGAGTGCTCGACCTCGATGTCGGACAGGGCGGTCAGGCAGCGCGGGCACCAGTTGATGATCCGCTCGGCCCGGTAGATGAGGTCGTCGTCGTAGAGGCGCTTGAAGATCGTCAGCACGGCGCGGGACAGGCCCTCGTCCATGGTGAAGCGTTCGCGGGTCCAGTCGACGGAGTCGCCCAGGCGCCGCATCTGCCCGAGGATCGATCCGCCGGACTCGGCCTTCCAGTTCCAGACCGCTTCCTGGAACTTCTCCCGGCCCAGGTCGTGACGGGTCTTGCCCTCGGCGCGCAGCCGCTTCTCCACCACGTTCTGGGTGGCGATGCCCGCGTGGTCCATGCCCGGAAGCCACAGCGCCTCGTATCCCTGCATCCGCCGCCGCCGTACCAGGGTGTCCTGGATCGAGTGGTCCAGGGCGTGTCCCATGTGCAGCGAACCCGTGACGTTCGGCGGCGGGATCACGATGGTGTAAGCGGGCGCTTCGGGGCTGCGGCTCGGGTCGGCGGTGAACAGACCGGCCGAGGTCCAACGCTCGTAGAGGTCTCCCTCGACGTCGGCGGGCGCATATTGGGTGGGCAACGAGGACTCGGTCACGAAACCCGATTCTAGGCCCGCCGCCGCGGTCGCACGCTGGCCTCACCGGACCCCGCCCGGCCGACGGCCCCCGACCTCGGCGCAATGTGATCTAAGTCACACTCTGCTCGCTACCGGAATGGCTCCACCCGCCATTCACCGGCCTCTCTCCCGGACGCCCGGAATGATCCGGCGCAATGGACGAGAACGAACGGACGGCACGGCCGGAGAACGCGCCGCGCGGACGGCCCGGCCCCGGTTCCACGGCTCCGGAGAACGGCCGGACCCTCCGCGAGGCGGCCGAATCGGGCCCGCCCACCGGCCGCGCCTCCGCAGGCGAGCCCGGGGAGCGGCGGCGCGGACGCCCCTGCCGACGGGGGCGCGGCGGCCGCCGCGGACGCGCGCCACCCCGGCGCGGAGCCACGATCTCCGGGTACGGGACCGGCCCGGAACAATTGCGATGATTCCCGCCATCGCGATCCGCTTCCAGCCTCTCCCTCTTCGCTTTTTCGCCATTCATCCGGCGCCCGGATCATCTCGCGGGTGATAAGTGACACATAAACCGGCGGGACCGATCAGGGCGGGGCACGCCCGGGGATGCCCGGCGGGGTGCCGCGAACCTGGCGGCAAGGATCGACGTCTGATAGGGCGACAGGGATCGCCTGGTAGGACAGGATGAATCCGAGACAGAGCGAGCATCACCCCCGGAGAACATCATGAGCGGTTGGACCCCTCCGCCCCAGCAACCCGGCTACGGCGGCGGTCAGCAACCGCCGCAGCAGCCCCCCTACGGCGGGCAGCCTCAGCAGCCCTACGGGCAGCCGCAGCAGCCCCAGCAGCCTTACGGGCAGCCCCAGCAGCAGCCCTACGGGCAGCCCACGCCTCCCCCGTTCGGCCAGCCGACCCCGCCGCCGTTCGGGCAGCCCTACGGCGCCCAGACGCCGCCTCCGTTCATCCCGGCCCAGCGCCGCCGCTCCAACGGCGGTCCGCTGCTGCTGATCCTCGGTGGCGCCGTCGTACTGATCATCGTCGCGGTCATCGCGGTCGTCGCCCTCAGCGGCGGCTCGACCAGCGGCTCCAAGTACACGATCTCCGCTCCGACGAGCGCGGGCGGCTACCCGCAGTCCAACGACTCGACCAGCACCGCGATCGTCAACGGCTTCAAGCAGCAGGTCGGCAGCAGCATCCCCGGCAAGGTCGTGACGAACACCTACGACGCGGGCGGCAACAAGGTCACGTTCATCGGCGTGACCGCCACCTCCAAGATCAATGATGCGGGCAGCTTCGAGAAGGGCCTGCAGAGCGGTGCCGCCGGCACCACGGTCACCTTCCACGAGACCACCTCGGGCGGGGCCGGCACGGCCAAGTGCGCGGAGATCACCGCGGCCACCGTGACCATCCCCCTCTGCTACTGGAAGACCGACTACACGCTCGGCATGCTCATGGGCCTGCCGAACGTCGCCGCCGGTTCGACCGAGGCGATCGGCTGGTCCCAGCTGTCGGACATCATGCGGCAGATCCGGCCGGACGTGGAGAAGAAGGCCTGACCCGGTCGGGACACCCGTCCCTACCGGGGACGGGACCCGTACGGCATCGTGGTCGGCATGACCATCGGGCTCGTCGCTTTCCTCGCGGGGCTCGTCGTGGGCGTCCTGGTGACGCGGCGGCGGGCCCCGCATGCTGAGGTGCGCGCGAGCGAGCTCCAGAGATCACGGGAACGGATCGTGGCCGCGGCCGAGGAGGAACGCCGCCGGCTCCGCCACGACCTCCATGACGGGCTGGGCTCCACCCTCGCCAGCCTCGCCATGGCCCTCGACACCGCCAGGCTGACCCTCGGTACCGCACCGGAGCGGATCGGGCCGCTGCTCATCGACCTGCGTGAGCGGCTGGCGGCGGCCATCGGCGACATCAGGGAGCTCGTGGCCGATCTCCGGCCCCCCGCCCTCGACGACCTGGGCCTGGCCGCGGCCGTCCAGGGCCTGGCCGAGGGCGTCGATGGCATGAAGATCGAAGTGAAGTTCGGCGGGCAGCTCGACGAGCTGCCCGCCGCCGTCGAGGTGGCGGCCTACCGGATCGTCCAGGAGGCCCTCACCAACGTCAGCAGGCACTCCCTCGCTCCCTGGGCGCTGGTCCGTCTCAGCCGCGGAACCGACGCCCTCCATCTCGTCGTCGCCGACCCGGGACGGGGCCTGCGCCCCGAATGCCCCGACGGCGCCGGCCTGGCCGCCATGCGTGAACGCGCCGCCGAGGTCGGCGGCGTGTGCACCGTAGGACCGCGACCCGGCGGGGGCACCGCCGTGATCGCCAGACTCCCCCTGCTCCCCTCCCGCCAGAAGGAATAGAAGTGTCCGACACGGACGAGATCCGCGTGATCATCGCTGATGACCATCCGATGTTCCGGCAGGGGCTGCGCGCCCTGCTCGAGGCCCTGGAGATCCAGGTCGTCGGCGAGGCGGAGAACGGGCCCGCCGCCGTCGCCCTGGCCCACGAGCTCCAGCCCGACGTGGTCGTGATGGATCTGCACATGCCCGGCGGCAACGGCATCGAGGCCACCCGGACCATCACCCGCACCAGCCCCCACCTCGGCGTCCTGGTCCTGACCATGTTCCGCGACGACGACTCGGTGTTCGCCGCCATGCGCGCCGGCGCCCGCGGCTACCTGCTCAAGGAGTCGGGAGCCGAGGAGATCGCCAGGGCCGTCAAGGCCGTCGCCGCCGGCGAGGCCATCTACGGCCCCGAGATCGCCCGGCGCGTCCTCACCTACTTCCTCGACATGCCCGACCCCAAGCAGGCGGCCTTCCCCGAGCTCACCGAGCGCGAGCGCGAGGTCCTCGAGCTGATCGCGCAGGGCCGCAACAACGGGGAGATCGCGGCGACCCTGTTCCTGTCGCCGAAGACCATCCGCAACCACGTCTCCAACATCTTCATGAAGCTGCACGTGGCCGACCGCGCCCAGGCGATCGTCCTCGCTCGTGAAGCGGGCCTCGGTCTCTGATGAGACGGCTGCTGTGGCTCGGCGCGGTCGCCGGGCCGGTCGCCGTCGTGGCCGCCTTCTGGTTCCGCTACGACCTGCCGCCCCAGTACCGCACCCAGCAGGTCTTCCGGCCCGAGTGCGTCATCGGCGTCACCTATCCGACGGTCGGGGCCTTTCTGCTGAGCCGCAGGCCCGGGCTGGTCGTCGGCCGCCTGGTGTGGACGATCGGCCTGTTCGCCGCCGGGTACTGGCTGTCCATCCCGGTGTCGCGCTGGGCCGTCGTCCATGAACTCCCCGGGGCCGTGCTGCTGCGCTGGGCCGCCAAGTGGGCCTACATCCCCGAGTTCCTGCCCCTGATCATGCTCGTGCCGCTGCTGTTCCCCGACGGGCGGGTGCCGTCGCGGCGGTGGCGGCCGGTGCTCGTGCTCGCGGTCCTGCTGGTCGTCGTGAACACGGTGTTCCTCATGCTCCTGCCCGGCGAGTTCGGGTTCGGCCCCTACCGGCACTCCAACCCCTTCGGGGTGGACGCCGTCGCCGGGTTCGACGGCTTCTACGGACGGGTCATCGAGCCGCTGACCGTGGGCACGACGTTCCTGGCCATCTCCTCACTGGCCGTGCGGTTCAAGGCCGGCGACGAGATCGCCAGAAGGCAGATCGCCTGGATCGCCTACCCGCTGCTGGGGACCGCGGTCGTCGGCTACTCCGACCTGCTCTGGCCGGACATCCCGTTCTGGGCGTTCACCACCCTCACCTGCACGGCCGTGGGAACGGTCCCGGTGGCGCTGGCCGTGGCGGTGCTGCGCGACCGGCTCTACGGCATCGACGTCATCGTCAACCGCACCCTGGTCTACGCGACGCTGACCGTCATCCTCGGGCTCGTCTACTTCGGGCTCATCGCGGCCGTCCAGCACTTCGTCATGAGCCCGGCGGCGGGCTTCGCCGGCGCGCTGGCGGTCGGCGCCCTGTTCCAGCCCGTGCGCAAGCGCGTCCAGCGGTCGGTCGACTCCCTGCTCGGCCTCGAACGCGATCCCTACCGGCTCGCCGACCGGCTCAGCCGGACCGTCCAGCGCACCGAGAGCCCCACCGAGGCGCTGCGGCTCGGCGTCAAGACCGC
Source organism: Actinocorallia longicatena (assembly GCF_039534125.1). NCBI lineage: Bacteria > Bacillati > Actinomycetota > Actinomycetes > Streptosporangiales > Thermomonosporaceae > Actinocorallia > Actinocorallia longicatena. The sequence continues at coordinate 52,940 of NZ_BAAAUV010000019.1, forward strand.
CCGCCGGGCCCTCGCGCTGACGGGCGCCGCCGTCGAGATCGACGGCCGGATCCTGCACTCCGACGGCGTCCTCGGCGACAATCCCCGCGCCATCCCCCTGGTCTGGCACGGAGAGCCCATCGGACGGCTGCTCATCGAGGCGCGGGGCCGCAGCGACCACCGGCTGCTCGGCGTCCTCACCCGGCATGTCGCCGATCTCGCGCACACCGTCCGGCTGCTGCGGGTCTCCCAGGAGAACCTCATCAGCACCCGCGAGGAGGAACGCCGCAGGCTCGGCCGCGACCTGCACGACGGCCTCGGCCCCACCCTGGCCAGCCTGGCCCTGACGGTCGACGCGGCCCGCATCCGCCTGCGGTCGGATCCGACGAGCGTCGAACCGTCCCTGGTCGCCCTCCGCGAGCGCATGACGTCGGCGATGGCCGAGATCCGCGACCTCGTGCACGGCCTGCGCCCGCCGGCCCTCGACGCCCAGGGCCTCACCGGGGCGGTCCAGACCCTGGCCGCCGACCTCCCCCGGCCCCATGTGACGGTCGAAGCCGACCCGATCGACCTCCCCTCCCCCATCGAGGTCGCCGCCTACCGGATCGTCCAGGAGGCACTGACCAACATCACCCGCCACGCCCAGGCGACCTCGGCGGCGATACGTATGACCCTCACCGACACCCATCTCGAACTGGTCGTCAGCGACGACGGCCGCGGCCTGCCCAAGGCCCCGTCCTCGGGCCTCGGCCTCATCTCGATGCGGGAGAGGACCTCCGAGCTCGGTGGCACGTTCACCCTCGCCTCCCGGCCCGGCCACGGCACCGTCCTCACCGCCCGTCTCCCGATCGGGTGAGCCCCGTTCAGGTGGTGGGCGGGTCGGGCGGCACCTCGACCCTGAGGACCAGATCGGGCGCGCTCAGCGACGAGCCCTCCCGGACGGTCAGCGGGTAGCGCCGCTCGAAGGGGGTCAGCCAGCGCGAGTGCGGCGGCAGGGCCCAGGCGCGGCGCTGCCCCGGTTCCAGGGTGATCCCCTCCCACGCGGACCGGGGCAGGTCGGACCGGGGCCAGCAGTCGCCCAGCACGCCCACGCACAGCTCGACCCGCGCGGTCCCGGCGTTGACGAACGTCATGGCGGCCCTCGTCCTGACGCAGCCGGGGGCCTCGAAGCCGCGATCGCCGATCCGCGCCTCGGCCCGTCGCGTCCCGCCGTCGCAGGAGACCGCGGTGAAGCGGCCGTCGGACCGGAAGTGGCCCAGGGTGAGCGCCAGGAACCCGAGCGCGGGAGCGGCGGAGGCCACGACCACCGCGAGCGCGGTGAGCGCCCGGTGGAGCCGCCGCGAGGTGCCCAGCTCCCAGACGTACGCGCCGAGGGCGATGCCCACGACGGCGAGGACGACGACCGCGATGTTCATCACGACGGTTCGACGCCCGAGACCGTCGGGCCGTTTCCCCGGGAACGAGAAAGACCCCGGCGCGGGCGGGCCGGGGTCCTTCTTTCAGCTTCGGTGAATCAGGCGCTCTTCTCGCGGGGCTCGCGCTTCTGGGTGCGTTCGCGCGGGACGAGCGTCGGGTTGACGTGCTCGAGGACGGCCTCGCGGGTGATGACGACCTGGGCGACGTCGGCGCGGGAGGGGACCTCGTACATCACCGAGAGGAGGACCTCTTCGAGGATGGCGCGCAGTCCACGGGCGCCGGTGCCGCGCAGGATCGCCTGGTCCGCGACGGCCTCGAGGGCGTCGTCGGTGAACTCGAGCTCGACGCCGTCGAGCTCGAACAGCCGGCGGTACTGCTTGACCAGCGCGTTCTTCGGCTCCGTGAGGATGTTGATCAGAGCCTCGCGGTCCAGGTTGTGCACCGAGGTGACCACCGGGAGCCGGCCGACGAACTCGGGGATCATGCCGAACTTCAGCAGGTCCTCGGGCATGACGTCGCCGAAGATGTCGCTGTTCTTGGCGAAGTCGACCTTCGAGCGGATGACCGCTCCGAAGCCCATGCCCTGCCGGCCGACCCTGGACTCGATGATCTTCTCGAGGCCGGAGAAGGCTCCGCCGCAGATGAACAGCACGTTGGTCGTGTCGATCTGGATGAACTCCTGGTGCGGGTGCTTGCGGCCGCCCTGCGGCGGAACCGAGGCGGTCGTCCCTTCCAGGATCTTCAGCAGGGCCTGCTGAACGCCTTCACCCGAGACGTCGCGCGTGATCGACGGGTTCTCGCTCTTGCGAGCGATCTTGTCGACCTCGTCGATGTAGATGATGCCGGTCTCGGCCTTCTTGACGTCGTAGTCGGCCGCCTGAATGAGCTTCAGGAGGATGTTCTCGACGTCTTCGCCGACGTAACCGGCTTCGGTCAGGGCCGTGGCGTCCGCGATCGCGAACGGCACGTTGAGCAGCTTGGCGAGTGTCTGAGCGAGGAGTGTCTTGCCCGAACCCGTGGGGCCCAGCAGGAGGATGTTGGACTTGGCCAGTTCGATGGCGTCGTCGCGGGAGTCTCCGGACTGGATCCGCTTGTAGTGGTTGTACACCGCTACCGACAGTGCCTTCTTGGCCTGCTCCTGCCCGATGACGTAGCCGTCGAGGAAGTCGAAGATCTCACGCGGCTTGGGCAGGGAGTCCCATTTGAGGTCGGAGCTCTCGGAGAGCTCCTCCTCGATGATCTCGTTGCAGAGATCGATGCACTCGTCGCAGATGTACACACCCGGGCCCGCGATGAGCTTCTTGACCTGTTTCTGGCTCTTCCCGCAGAACGAGCACTTCAGCAGGTCACCACCGTCGCCGATGCGTGCCACCCGGTTGTCTCCTTTTCGTGGGGCCGCCTCTTGGCCGGCGGTGCGCTGCCGGGCCGGCAGGCCCTTTCGCACACCGCCGCAACAGGCTGCTTCGACGGTACCGTCTCCGGGGCGCCGGGTCACACCCCGCTGGGGGAATGTGGCCTCGAAGCCGGGGGGTACCCCGGCAATCCCCGCCACAGGGCGGAGATTGTGCGCCGTCTTACGAAGACACTACCTCGACCCGGCGCTTCTTGCTGACGAAGACGTCGTCGACCAGTCCGTAGACCTTGGCCTCATCGGCCGTGAGGATCTTGTCGCGCTCGATGTCCTTGCGGACCTCCTCGGGCGTCTTGCCCGAGTGGCGCGCGAGGATGGTCTCGAGCTGCTCGCGGATCCGCATGATCTCGCGTGCCTGGATCTCGATGTCCGAGCCCTGACCGTAGGTTCCCTCGGTCGCGGGCTGGTGGATCAGGATCCGGGAGTGCGGGAGCGCGGCCCGCTTGCCGGGGGTGCCCGCCGCGAGCAGGACGGCCGCGGCGGAGGCCGCCTGGCCGATGCACACGGTCTGGATGTCCGGCTTGACGAACTGCATCGTGTCGTAGATGGCCGTCATCGACGTGAAGGAGCCACCGGGCGAGTTGATGTAGATGCTGATGTCGCGGTCCGGGTCGATGGACTCCAGCGTCAGCAGCTGGGCCATGACGTCGTTGGCGGACGCGTCGTCGATCTGCACGCCGAGGAAGATGATGCGCTCCTCGAACAGCTTGTTGTACGGGTTCATCTCCTTGACGCCGTACGCGGTGCGCTCGACGAACGAGGGGATGATGTAACGGCTGTCGACCGGCTGGAGGCCGCCGCCCGCACTGATGTTCATGAACTTCTCCATCAGGAAACCGGCCCTTCCGACGGGACCTCGTTGGCGCTGGTGATGACGTGGTCCACCAGACCGTACGCCTGGGCCTCGGCCGCGGTGAACCAGCGGTCGCGGTCGGAGTCGGCGTGGATCTGCTCGGTCGTCTGGCCGGTGTGGAAGGCGATCCGCTCGGCGAGGGTCTTCTTCACGTAGAGCATCTGCTCGGCCTGGATCTTGATGTCCGAGGCCGTACCGCCGATGCCGCCCGACGGCTGGTGCATCATGATGCGGGCGTGCGGCAGGGCGTAACGCTTGCCCGCGGTGCCGGCGCAGAGCAGGAACTGCCCCATCGACGCCGCCAGGCCCATGCCCACGGTCACAATGTCGTTGGGCACGTACTCCATGATGTCGTAGATCGCCATACCGGCGGTCACGGATCCACCCGGAGAGTTGATGTAAAAGGTAATGTCGCGCTTTCCGTCCTCGGCCGAGAGCAGCAGCAGCTCGGCGCACAGACGGTTCGCGATGTCGTCGTCGACCTGCTGGCCGAGCACGACGATCCGCTTGCGCAGAAGCTGCTGGTGCAGCGCTTCCTGCGCCAGGAGAGCGCCCGCGGCGCCACCCTCACGCATGACGATCGGCTCGTGGAAGGTCGGAGGCATGCTCACCCTGATTCCTCCGTAGTTTGTCTTCGACTGATGTCATGGACACTAACGCGCCCCACCGCGGGTTCATGCCATGGGGACGTTCTTTTCGCTCGGGGCGTACCCGCCGCGCCTTTCAGCGCTTTTGGGTTTAGCCGGTCGCGAACACCTCTTGAAGACAAACGCCCCGCACGCCGAATAGGCATGCGGGGCGAATGGGACGTTCTGCCTAATATCAGGCTTCGGTCTTCTCGTCGGAGGTCGCGGTCTCCTCCGTCGAGGCGGCGGCCTCTTCGGTGATCTCCTCGGCCTGCTCGACGGTCTCGGCCTCGAGGTCGACGCTCTCGCCGTTGATCTCCTTGCGGAGGGCGTCGAGGTCGAGCTCGTTGCCGGACTCGTCCGAGATCTTGACGTGCTCGACGATGAGGTTCAGCGCCTTGCTGCGCAGGACCTCGGCGACGAGGGCCGGGATCTGGTTGTTCTCGGTGAGGTACTGCGCGAGCTGCTGCGGCGGCAGGCCCATCTGCATGGCCTGGGTCACGACGTACTCGCTGAGCTCCTCGTTCTCGACGCCCAGCTCCTCCTGGAGGGCCAGCTGGTCGAGGATGAAGCCGCCCTTGACGGCCTTGCGGGCGGCGTCGTCGATCTCGGCCTCGAACTCCTCGGCCGTCTTCTCCTCCTCGGTGAGGTAGTCCTCACGGGAGAGACCGGCGTAGGAGAGCTGCTGCTCGAGCTGCTCGTTGCGGCGGGCGATCTCGTTGGCCACGACGGAGTCGGGCAGCGGGATCTCGACCTTCTCGAGCAGGGCCTCGAGGGCCTTGTCGCGGGCCTGGCCGACCTGGTTCATGCTCTTCTGGCGGGCGAGGCGCTTGCGCACGTCGTCCTTGAGCTCGTCGATGGTGTCGAACTCGGAGGCCAGCTGGGCGAACTCGTCGTCCGCCTCGGGCAGCTCCTTGTTCTGGACCTTGGAGACGGTGACGGTGACGTCGGCCGCCTCGCCCTTGCGGGAGCCCGCCACCAGGGTGGAGGAGAAGGTCTTGGACTCGCCGGCCGCCAGGCCGACGATGGCCTCGTTCAGGCCCTCGATCGCGCCTTCGGCGCCGACCTCGTAGGAGTAGCCCTTGGTGGCGGCGTCCTCGACCTCTTCGCCGTCGATCGCGGCGGACAGGTCGATGGTGACGTTGTCCTTCTCGGCCGCGGGACGCTCGGCCGGGGTCAGGGTCGCGAAGCGGTCGCGGAGGTTGCCGAGGGTCTCCTCGACCTCCTCCTCGGTGACCGTGGCGTCGTCGACGGTGACCGGCAGGCCCTCGTACTCCGGCACCTCGAAGGAGGGGCGGACGTCGACCTCGGCGGTGAACTCGAACTCCTTGCCGTCGTCGAGCTTGGTGACCTCGACGTCGGGCTGGCCGAGAACGAACAGCTCCTTCTCCTCGACGGCCTTGCCGTAGAGGCCGGGAAGCGCGTCGTTGACGGCCTCCTGGAGGACCGCGCCGCGACCCACGTACTGGTCGATCAGCGCGGCGGGGGCCTTGCCCGGACGGAAGCCCTTCAGCCGCACCTGCTTGGCGAGCTCCTTGTAAGCCTTGTCCAGGCTCGGCTTGAGCTCTTCGAACGGCACTTCGATGGTGAGCTTCACCCGGGTCGGGGTCAGCTCCTCGACGGCGGTCTTCACTGGGGCAGGTCTCCTTGATCCGGCGGTTGACACGGCTCTACGCGCTCGAGCCTGGGAGCAGGCGAGCCTCGGCGGCTAGCAGGACTTCCAGGCAAGCACCTAGCAGGCCGCCGGTCTGACTGAGTCGTTTTCGGGCGGCAACACATGCCTATGCGGCCCCAAGTCTAGGGGGTCCCGGCCACTGGCCGGGACACCCCTGAACTCAGAAGTTGGACAGCAGCTCGGAGAAGACCTGGCTGATGCTGTTCGGGTCCTTGGAGTCGTAGGCGGCGCCGTCGGTCGCCTGGGCGATCTTGGTGAGGGTCTCGAGATCGGCGCCGTCCCCGAAGGCGAGGGTGAACACGCGGACGGGCTCGCCCTCCTTGGCCGCCAGGCGTCCGGTGAGCGTCTCGAGGTCCTCGATGCCGCCGCGCCGGTCGTTCTGGCCGTCGGTCATGACCACGACCGCGTTGATCGCGCCCGCGGCCTTGGCGCCGCGCAGCGTGTCGTAGGCGGCCGCGGTGGTGTTGTACAGGCCGGTGCCGCCCTGGACCCTGAGCCCGGACAGCGCGTTCTTGAGCTGGTCGCGATGCGCGCCCGCCATCCCGCCGAACGGGACGATCTGCTGGTAGTCCTGGTCGCCGACGAGCTTGGAGGAGAACTGCCACAGGGCCACCTGGTCCTGCGGGGCGAACTCCTTCAGGGCGTTGATCGCGGCCGCCTTGGCCAGGTCGAGCTTGCTCTTGTCGGTGCCGGGCACCTTCTGGCTCATCGAGCCGGACTTGTCGAGCACGAGCAGGACCTTGGCGGGCTTGCGCAGCTCGGTCCAGCTGTTCAGCACACCCTGCATGATCGAGGCCGCGGGCAGCGGCAGCTTGATCTTGGGCTGCTCGGCGAGCACGCCGAAGTCCTTCGACGCCGACGCTCCCGGCTCGCCCTTCCAGCCGCGGTAGCCGTGGTCGGTGAAGAACTTCTGGCCGGGACCCGAGTGCAGGTACTCCAGGAAGTCGTCGGCTGCCCGCTTCTTCTGCGCGTCCATCCAGGTCAGTTCCACGAACGGGTGGTCGGACAGGACCGTCCCCTCGCTCGGGTAGAACGCCACGACCGGGACCTTCGGCTTGGCGTGCTCGCCGATCTGGGTCGGGTCGATGGTCGGGTTGCCCTGGTTGTAGTTCCAGACGAAGGTCTCCTCCGCCGTGACGGCCGAGATGTAGTTCAGCGCCTCGCCCCGGTCGTCGGCGCGCTGGAGGTTGCTGAAGAAGGTGAGGAGCGTGTCGCCGTAGTGGACGATCGACTTCTCGATGTTCCCCACGAACTCGCGGTTCTTCGGCGCGGTCAGGTCCTCGGGGACGAGGTCGCTGGTGGAGCCCGTCGCGGCGAAGTAGGCCGCGAGCGTCGCGTTGAATCCGCTGGTGGAGTAGTTGGGGTTGGTCTTGCCGAGCTTGAAGGTCCCCCACTCGGGGTGGCCCTTGGTCGACCAGCCCGCGGAGGTGGCCAGCTCGGCGAGGTCACGCCAGCCGATCTGCTTGTCCGGCCAGCCCAGGGCCTCGGCCATCGGCTTGGGCATCGCGATGGTGAGCGGCGTCGTCATGATCGCGGGCCAGGAGGTGCCGGTGACCGGGGCCTTCGGCGACTGCTCCCGCAGCAGGGCCGCCCACTGGCTGGAGGCCGGGGACCAGATGTCGGGACGCGGGCCGTCGTCGTCCGACCAGCCGCGGGCCAGGGCCTCCTTGGCGGTGCCGGAGTTCTTGGAGTCGACGGTGATGCTGACGCACTTGCCGCCGACCTCGGCGTCCTTGGCGTAGGCGTCACCGGCCATCTGCAGCAGCTGGACCTTGTCCTGCGAGGCCGCGATCCTCAGCTTGGTGGTGCCGCCGCAGTCGCCCGAACCCTTCGCGAGGAAGAACACGACACCCGCCGCGATCATGAGGGTGACGACCGTGACGATGGCCACCAGCGGCCACGGGTTGGTTCGCCTGGTCGGGGTGTTGATCGCCACTGTGCCTCCTGATGAACACCATCGGTCCGGAAAGTAAACCGTCCCGGTTCACCGCTTAGATGTCGATGATCGCCCATCGGTGCCCTTCGTCATCAATCCGTTGCGATCAGAAGCCCGCGTTGACGTCGGCGGGGCAGGACACGGGCTCGTGCCCGCCGACCGGCTCGGTGGCGAAGGTGACGGTGAGCGAGTCGGCCAGGTAGAGACGGCCGCAGGCACCGGGACTGGTGGCGGTGGCGTGGCAGCGGCCGGACCCGCAGGAGTCGACCGGGTCGAGCCGGACGTGCCACTCCTTCGCCCACTGCTCGACCGCGGCCCTCGACCAGTTCACGAGATCGCGCACGAACATGTACCGGTGGTAGACGCGCAGCTTGGCGATCCTGTTCTCGGGGCACTCCCGCCCCTCGACCGGGTCGATCGCGTAGACCTTGCGCGGGCTGTCGGTCTCGGTGCCGTCGGCCAGGCTGTCGCTCCAGATGATCTGGCTGGTGACCCCGCGCGCCTTCAGCAGCGCCTCGACCTCGCCGACGTCGCGTCCCACGAGGTTGGCCGGGATCGTGCACGGTGCGGCGGACGTCGGCGCGGGCCGCACCTGGCGCGGGGTCGGCCCGCCCGACGGGGTCGCCTTCGGCGCGACGGGGGCGGAGGGGGTGGTGGCCCTGTCGCTCACCACCGGGCCGGCCGGGATCGCCTCGCCCGGGGGCGTCGCGCCGGACGGAGGAGCGGTCAGTGCCTTCGGGTTCGTCGTGCCGGGCGCGGGCCGGCCGCCGCCTCCCCCGGTGAAGGCGGCGACGCTCACGAACGACAGCAGCCCGAGGGCCAGGACGCCCGCGCCGACCATGAGCGGCAGCGGCGGGAAGCCGGGCCTGCGCCGGTGGCGGGGCGGCGCCATGACGGGCTCGTCCGGGGCGGGCGCCGCACCGGACGCGCTGTTGCGGACCAGCCCGAGATGGGTGATGTTCTGGTGGACGGCGAGCTGCGGCTCGGGCAGGCCCCGGCTGCCGAGCCGGCCGCGGACCGCGTCGAACAGATGGGTGACGCCGAGGATCGGCGGCCCCGACGGGTCCCCCCTGCGCATCGCGGTCAGCAGCTCGCTGGTGAAGGCGGTGTGCGCGCCGCCCGCCCGGGCGAGTGACACCGACACCCGCGAGCTCGACGTGAGCGTGGCCGCGCCCTGGATCTCGAGCTGTCCGGCGACGACCGAGCTCGGCGCCGCGGAGGCGTCGATGGCCCGGCCGCTGAAGCAGCAGTCGAGGATGACCATCCGGCAGCGGGCGTCGCCCGCCGCGACCGAGTCGCGCACCAGCTCGTAGGGCAGGGCGCTGAAGGACAGCAGCGCGGGATCGTCGTGGGTGCCGGTCAGCCCCAGGTGGAGGCGGCCGCGCCGGTCCAGCAGGCCGTGGCCGACGTAGTAGATGAGCAGCAGGTCCTCGGCGCGGGTGCCGAGCTCGTGCAGGGCGGCGCCGATCCGCGCGGTGTCGGCGGGATCGGCGATGACCCGGATGTGCTCCTGTTTGAACCCGCACAGCTTCCGGCTGGTGAGGACGTCGGCGAGCGCGGCGAGGTTGGCGTGGGCCTCGGGGATGCCGGGCAGGTGCCGGTAGGTGGCGGTGCCGATGAGCAGCGCCCAGGAACGTTCCGGGTCGAAGATCCTCATCCGCCCGCCGCCTCCACCGCCGCCTTGAGCAGCACCGCGACGTCCAGGGTCCCGTCGCCCACCAGGGTGACCGGCGGACGGTCGCCGATCCTGACCTGGAGGGTGACATCGGTGCCCCGGTGCCTCAGCCAGATCTCGACCGTCTCGGCGAGCGCGGCGTTCTGGGCGGCGTCGGCGAGCGTCACCAGGAGTTCCTCGTCGGCCGTGCCGAGCTCGCCGGGGCGCGGCGGAGCGGGGACGAGACGGATCCGGCCGCGCAGCCGCTCCTCGCCGCGCAGCCAGTCGTCCAGCGAGCGCAGGTCGTCGGGGCCGGGGGCGGAGAGGCGGACGGTCAGCATGGTTCTCCGGAGATCGGGACGGCTTCGGTGACGCGGATTAGATCCTCCGGAGCGAGTTCCAGTTCCATCCCGTCGCGCCCGCTGGAGACCAGGACGGTCCGGTGGGCGGTGAGCGACGGGTCGTACAGGACCGGGACCCGCAACGGAAGCGCCAGCGGCGTGACCGCATCGGTTCCCAGCCGCTGGACCTCAGCGGGCTCGGCGATGCGCGCGTAGGGCCGTCCCATTGTGCGGGCGACCGCCGCCAGGTCGATGCGTCCCGTGACCGGCAGGAGTGTGATGGCCACATGTGGGCCGGCGTCGACCAGGACGGCCTTGGTCAGGCGCTCCGGTTCGGCCGTCAGGAACGGCAGGCCGAGGAGGGCGGGCAGGTCGCGGCGGGCGACACGGCGGCCGCGCGGCAGGGGGGCGGGCCGCTCGGTGAAGGGCACGTTCCGCTCGCGCAGCAGCCGGACCGCGGGCGGGTCGGGGCGGCGGCGCGGCGCCTCTCCCCTGCGGGCCTTGAACTCCTCGTAGGTGCGGGCGAAGACGTAGAGGTAGTCGAGCAGCGCCTCGGCGAGGGCGACGGCGTCGCGGGCGTCGCGTTCGGCGGGCGCGGAGTTGAGGTGGGCGCCGCGGTTGCCGAGGATCCTCAGGTCCTCGGCCCACTGCAGGAAGCGGCCCTCGATCCGGCCGTCGTCGGCCATGACGCCGAGGGAGGTGTAGAGGGTCGGGCGGTGCACGCCGTGGTCGCGGCAGACTCCCTCCAGGATCCGCCGCACGGCGACGACGGCACCCGAGTGCGCTCCCGCCCGCAGGCACGAGCGCGCCTCGGAGAGCTCGTCGCGGAGCGTCCGGGGGATCGCGGGATCGGGCGGCGGCGGGCCCGCGGGCCACACCACGGCGGGCTCCCCCGCCAGGTCGAGCAGCACGACCAGCAGGCACGCCTGGCACTCGGCGAGCGGGTGGGGCCGGAACTGGACCGGCAGGAACGCGCGGTCGGGCCCGTCGGGCACCCGGACGATGGTGCGCCGGGCACAGCGCGGGCAGTCTACGGAGAAGCTTGCTCCCCAGCGGTCCACAGGGCGACCATAAGGAGGGACGCCGAGAAAGGCTAGGGGCACATGGCCGGGTGGCCGTTCGCCGGGCGGGCCGCGGAGCTCACGCGGCTCGGGCAGATCGCCCGCGAGAGCGCGCTGGTGATCGCCGGTCCCGCCGGGGCGGGCAAGAGCCGGCTCGCGGCGGAGATCGTCGAGGGCTTTCCCCAGGGTGAGTTCACCGTGGCCAGGGTCAGCGCGACCGGTTCGGCCAACGGCATCCCCTACGGGGCGCTGGCGCATCTGCTGCCCGCCGAGTCACCGGGCGGCATGACCAACCCGCTGCGCTGGGCCGCGGAGGCGATCAGCGTGCGCGGGCGGCGCCTGCTGCTCGCCGTCGACGACGCCCATCTCCTGGACGCCGCGTCGGCCGCGACCGTCCGCTACCTGGTGGCCAACGCCGGGGCCTACCTGGTGGCGACGGTCAGGACCGGGGAGCACGTGCCGGACGCCGTCGCCTCGCTGTGGAAGGACGGGTTCGCCGTCCGGTCGGAGATCGGGCCGCTGACCGCGGAGGACACGGCGCTCATGCTGCACGCGCGGCTCGGCGGGCCGGTCGACGACACGACGCTCCAGCGGCTGTACCGGGCGACCGAGGGGAACGCGCTGCTCGTCCGGGAGCTGGTCGGGGCGGCGCTCGACTCCGGTGAGCTGGCCGAGGAGCGCGGGATGTGGCGGCTGGCGGGCGTCCCTGCGCCGGGCCCGCGGCTGACGGAGCTGATCCAGGAGCGGATCGGGAAGCTGTCGGGCGTGCAGGCGGCCGTCCTGGAGTACGTGGCGCTGGCCGAGCCGCTCGGGCTGCGTCCGCTGACGGCGCTGTGCGGGGCCGCGGCCGTCGAGGAGGCCGAGGCGCGCGGGCTGGTCCGGGTCGAGGCTGCGGGGCGGCGCGCGGAGGTCAGGCTCGCCCATCCGCTGTACGGCGAGGTCGCGCGGGCGCAGTGCCCGTCGCTGCGCCGCAGGTCCCGGTTCGCCGCGCTCGCCCGAACGCACGAGCGGTACGGGGCGCACCGGCGCGAGGATCCGCTGCGGCTCACCCTGTGGCGGATCGAGAGCGGGCTCGGCGCGCCGCCCGGGCCGCTGCTGAAGGCCTGCCGGCTCGCCTGGGCGGCGCACGACTACCCGCTCGCGCTGCGGCTGGGGCATCTCGCGGTCACGGCGGGCGGCGGCCTGGAGGCGTCGCTGCTGCTGGCGACCGTTCTCGACAACGCGCAGCTGCCCGACGAGGCGCGGGCCGTCCTGGACGCCCTGCCGACCCCGGTCGAGCCGGCGCAGCGCGTCCAGGTGACGCTCGCCAAGGCCAGCAATCTCGCGTGGGGGATGAACCGGCTCGGCGGCGCCCTCGCGCTGCTGTCGGCGGAGGTTCCGGAGCTGGCGGTGCGGCGGCTGTCGCTGCTGGCGTCGGCCACGCGTCCCGCGGAGGCGCTGAACCTCGCCGACGCCCTGCTCGACGCGGGCGGGCTCGAGGCGGGGCAGGTCGCGCAGGTGCTGAACGCGCGGGCGCTGGCGCTGGTGCAGCTCGGCCGGATCGGCGAGGGCGTCGCGGTGCTGCGGACCGCGCTCGCCGACGGCTCGTGGCGGGACGGCGTGCCGGTGCTCGTGTCGCCGCTGCACTCGACGTGGGCGATGGCCGGCCTGTTCTCCGGCGATCTGCGGATGACGCGCGAGGCGGTCGCTTCGATGTCCGCGGCCGAGGCCGACCAGCACGGGTGGTCGCGCGGCGAGGGCAGCCTGGCCCTGTGGCGCGGCCAGCTCGCGATGGCCGAGGGCCGGCCGCGGACCGCGCTGAGCGTGCTGCACGCCGCGGCCCACCATCCGACGGCCACGACCGTCGGCGGCTGCATGGGCGCCTACGCCGCCGCCCTCGCGATGCGCGGCGACGCCGCGGGCGCGCGGGCCGCCCTCACCGAGGCGCGCCGCCGCAACCGCCCCACCTGGACGGCCTTCACCCGCTGGGCGGAGCTGACCGACATCGCCATCGCGACGGCCTCGGGCCAGACCTCCGAGGCCGCGCACCTGGCCGCGGAGGCCGCGGCCTCCGCCCGGCTCGACGGCCTGCCGGGGTTCGAGCTCCTCGCCCTGCACGACCTGGTCCGCCTGAACGCCGCCGGATCCTCGACGGTCGTCCGGCTGTCGGAGCTGCGCTTCCTGGGCATCCGCGCCGAGACCACCTACCGCCAGGCCCGCTGGGCGCGTGATCCCGAGGGGCTCACCGAGGTCGCCAGGGAGTGGGCCGCGCAGGGCTTCACCCTGTTCGCGGCGGAGACCGCCGCCCGGGCCGCGGCCGTCCTGCGCCGCGACGGCACCGAGCGCCGCCGCCGCAACGCCGAGACCCTGGCCCTGGAGTACCTGACGGCCTGCGAGGACGCCGACACCCTCCCCCTGCACAGCCTGGGCGCCCCCGACCTCACCCCGCGCCTGTGGGAGGTGGTCCACCTGGTCGTGTCGGGGCTCAGCAACCGGGAGATCGGGGAGCGCCTCCACCTGTCGAAGCGGACCATCGACAACCATCTCCGCACGATCTACATGCGCACCGGCATTCCCGAACGCTCCCAGCTCGGCCGCCTGCTCCTGCTCCGCCGCCGATGATCTTCGGCCTCGCGACCGGGCCCGGGACGCGGAAAAGGCCCCCGCTCTGGAGAGCGAGGACCTTCGGCGACCGTCGGGGCGACAGGATTTGAACCTGCGACTTCTTGCTCCCAAAGCAAGCGCGCTACCAAGCTGCGCCACGCCCCGTTGACGTGACGAGTGTAGTCGTAAGTGGGGGGTCATGCTGACGAGATAGGAGTCCCGCGGGTCAGGCGACCGTGACGGGGTGCCGGACGACGGCGCCGAACTGGTAGCCGAGGGTGTTGAAGGGGGCCGTCTCGGGCTGGACGGTGCCGTGCTCGTCGGTGGCCCTGGCGCGGAGCTGGTAGGAGCCCGCGGCCGGGCGGTGCCAGCGGTACTCCCACTGCTGCCAGGCGGTGGCCGACCTGGACGGGTCGAGGACGGCGTCCTGCCAGGTCTCCCCGTCGGTGCTGATCTCCACCCGGGCGATCCGGCCGGCGCCCGACCAGGAGCGTCCGTGGAGGACCTCGGTGCGGCCCGCGGTCAGGGTGGCGTTCCAGGGCAGCTCGAAGGCGCTCTTGACGTTCATCGTGGTGAGCGGGTCACCGCCTCCGGGGGGATGATCACCGCCGAACATCCGGTAGAAGGTCGTGTTCCACGGCGAGAACAGGGGCTCCTCCGCCACCTGGATGTCGCCGAGCCACTTCACCGAGGCGATGCCGACCCAGCCGGGCACGACGAGCCGGACGGGGAAGCCGTGGTCGGGCGGGAGCGGCTCACCGTTCATCTCGTAGGCGACCAGGACGTCCTTCAGTGCCTTGGCGACCGGCAGCGGGCGGCGGACCCGGCCGAGGTTGACGCCCTTGTCGACATAGTCGGGATCGAGGCCGCGGGGCAGCAGGTCGACCGCGCCGCCGGTCAGCCCGGCCCGCTCCAGCAGGGCCGACAGCCGGACGCCCCGCCAGTGGGCGACGCCGACGGCGCCGAGCTTCCAGGCCGTCCCGGAGACGGTCTGGCCCTGCTGGGAGGCGTAGAAGCCGCGGCCGTTGCCGGTGCACTCGACCGAGGCGACGAGGGACTCGCCCTTGATCGCACGCAGGTCGTCGAGGCTCAGCTCGAGCTCGTTCGCCACGCCCGAGCCCCAGATCCGCAGGCGGTAGGAGGCCGGGTCGATCTGGGGCGTCAGGATGTGGTTGCGGACGAAGAACCGCTCGTTCGGGGTCAGGAAGCCCTGGCCGCGCAGCGCCTCCCAGCGGGTCTCGGCGTTGGTGCCGAACACCGTGAACCACTCGGGCGGCAGCGGCTTGACGATCGGGCCCGCCGCTGCGGCCCTGGTCGTCAGGCCCCCGGCGAGGGCGGCGCCCGCACCGGCCACCGCCGTGGTCTTCAGCAGGCCCCGCCGGCTCAGCTCGGCCCGCTGGGCAGACCGGACCCGCTCGTACACGCCCTCGTCCGTGAGATCCATGGGAAGGATCCTCGCCATCGGCCGAGGGTATTGTCAACCAATAAGGTCGATTTAATCAGGAGGCGTCAGTCCTTCTTCTGGAAGGCCGCCATGATCGCCGCGTTGGCCTCGCCGATGAAGCTCTCCCGGTTCGCCGAGGCCCAGTCGCGGCTGCCCGTCAGGGCGGTGACCGACCCCTGGAAGTGCGGCGCCACAGAGCGGGCGAACAGCTCGTAGGAGCGCCGGGTCTCGGCGGTGTCGGCCCAGTCGTGCGCCATGATCAGGTAGGAGCCGAAGCCACCGGACTTCTCCTGGAGGCGTTCGATCTGGGCGATGGCGTCGTCGGGGGTGCCGATCACCGCGAAGCCGTTGGCGTTCATGGCGTCGGCCATCTCGGCGGTGTCGTCGGTGTCGGGGGCCAGCGGGAGCGCCGCGACGTTCTTGAAGTAGTCGATCCAGCGGGCCAGGCCGAAGTCGACGTCGCGCTTGGCCTGCTCGCGGGTCTCGGCCAGGTGCATCGGGCCGACCAGGCGCCAGGTGCCGCGGTCGACGGGCCCTCCGGCGGCCGCCTCCATCGTCTTCCAGGTCTCGCCGAGCAGGTCGAAGCCCTTGGTCTGGGTCGCGCCGATCGACAGCAGGCCCGCTCCGTGCCTCCCGGCCGCCTGGGGTCCGGCCGGGGAGACGGTCGCGGCGACGGCCACCTCGAGCCCCGGACGGCTGTAGGGCCGCAGCTGGAGGCGGGCGTCGTTGAGGGTGAACCAGTCGGTCTTCATGGTGACCGGGGCGTCCCCGGCGAGGAGCGCCATGATCGCGTCCAGGGACTCCGACATCATCCGCCGCTGCGCGCTGATGTCGATGCCCATCATGTGGGCGTCGCTCGGCAGCGATCCGGGTCCGACGCCGAGCATGACGCGGCCGCGCGTCAGATGGTCGAGCAGCACCATCCGGTCGGCCAGCATCAGCGGGTGGTGGTAGGGCAGCGAGGAGACGCCGGTGCCGAGCCGGATGTGCCTGGTGCGCTCGGCGGCCACCGCGATGAACACCTCGGGCGAGGCGATGATCTCGAAGCCCGCGCTGTGGTGCTCGCCGATCCAGGCCTCGTCGAAGCCGAGCTTGTCCAGATGGACGATCAGATCGAGATCACGTTCCAGTGCGAGGGTCGGGTTCTGGCCGACCGGGTGGAACGGGGCGAGGAAGACGCCGAAACGCATCGGGGAGACCGCCTTAACTAGAACCGGTTTCCAATCTAGAGGGCCCTGTGCGGTCGGGCGCAAGTGGGACATGATCGAACAATGGATCTGCACTACAGTCCGTTCGATTTCGGCGTCCAGCAGGATCCCTACCCCGTCTACGCACGGCTGCGCGAGCAGGCGCCCGTCCACCGCAACGAGGCCGACGACTTCTGGGCCCTGTCGCGGCACGCCGACGTCGCGGCGGCCCTGCGGGACTCCGCCCGCTTCTCCAGCCGCAACGGCCTGCGCCTCGAACCGGCCTTCTGGGGCCCCGACGCGGAACGCTTCTTCTCCTTCGTCGCGATGGACCCGCCCCGGCACACGCGTCTGCGGTCGCTGGTCGCGCGGGCCTTCACCCACCAGCGCGTCCGGTCGCTGGAACCACGGCTGCGGGAGATCGCGCGGGCGCACCTCGCCCCGCTGCTGGAGGCGGGCGGCGGCGACCTCATGGAGTTCGCCGCCCGGTACCCGACCGATGTGATCTCCGAGCTGGTCGGAGTGCCCGAGGCCGACCGCGACCTGGTGCGGGAGCTCGGCTCAGCGATCATGTACCGGCCGGAGACGGCCGCCGCGCACGACCTGCCGCCCGAGGCCCTGGCGGCGATCGGGGCGCTCGTCGGGTACTACACCGAGCTCACGATCGCCCGGAGCGGCTCCCGCCGGGACGATCTGCTCTCGGATCTGATCGACGCCTCCTCCGGCGGCGACCGGCTCGGCCCCGAGGAGATCGTCGGGGTGCTGATCCTGCTGGTCGGGGCCGGGATAGAGACGTCCATGCTGCTGCTCGGCAACGCCCTGCACGCGGTGTCGGCACGGCCGTCGCAGCGGAAGCGGGCGCTGGCGGGCGAGGTGGAGCCGTGGATCGAGGAGACGCTCCGGTTCGATCCGCCGAGCCAGGCGCTGGCCCGCACCACGAACGGGGAGGTCGAGCTGCACGGCGTCACGATTCCGGCCGACGCGCGGGTCCTGCTGCTCACCGGGGCCGCCAACCGCGATCCGGCCGTCTTCCCCGACGCCGACGTCTTCGACCTCGACCGGGACACCTCCGGATCCCTGGCCTTCGGGATCGGCCGCCACCACTGCCTCGGCGCGCATCTCGGCCGGCTCGAGGCCCGGGTCGCCCTCACCGAGCTGACGGCGGCCGTCGCGGACTACGAGCTGGACCTGGAGGCAGCCAGGCGCATCCACTCCTCCAACGACCGCGGCTTCCTCAGCCTGCCGATCACCTTCACCACGCGTTAGCGGCGCCGCAGGAGCCAGACGGCCGTTCCCGCGGCGGCGACCCCCGCCGCCGCGGCGAGGGTGCGCGGGCGTTTCGCGGCGGTTCCGATGCGGGTGCCGGTCGCGGCGAGGCCCGCCTTCGCGCGGGCCTTCAGGTCGGCCTTGGCGGCCAGGGCGGCGACCGTGTCGCCCAGGTCCTGCCGGGTCCGCTCGATCTCGCGGTGCAGGTCCTCGTGGGGGCCGCCGGTCATCGGTGGGCCCTCTCCTTGATCTCCGCGACGTCCTCGGCGACGCTGTGCAGAGCCTCCTCCGGAACGGGCGGGACGGCCTCGGCCAGCCGCTTCCTGCCCGTCAGGCCGAGCACGCCCGCGCCCAGGAGCAGCACCACGGCGACGATCACCGCGGCGGCCCAGACGGGCAGCACCAGGGCGAGCGCCGCACCGGCCGCGACCAGCAGCGCGGCGAAGGCGTAGAGGGCGAGGAGCCCGGCTCCCGCCAGGAGCCCGCCGCCGGTGCCGCCGCGTCTGGCCTTGTCCTTGAGTTCCGTGGCGGCCAGCCGCAGTTCGGCCCGCACGAGATGGGACAGCTGCTCGGACGCCTGCTTGACCAGGTTCGCTGTGCTTTCGTCGGCCATGTCTGCGGTGTTCCCCGTGGAGGGGGTCCAAACTCCGGTGGCTCAGCCGGGTTCCAGGACGTGCCGGACCAGGAAGTGCTCGAAATCGGCCTGGAACGCCGCGTACTGGGCGCGAAGGGTCCCTCCCGGCCAGTCTCCGGGCAGGAGGGGATCGGGGAGCAGCGGGTCCTGGAGCAGGTGGCGGAGGACGGCGGCGGAGACCACGAAGCGGTCGGCCAGGGAGGCCCCGGGGTCCAGGGCGCGGCTGAGATCACCGGCGCGGGCCGACCAGGCGTCCAGGTCCCAGAGCCGGGCGGCGAGCTCCGCGGGGTCGCCGTCGGGGCGCGCCTCGAACCAGGCGCACTGCTCGGTGACCACGCCGGGGCGGGGCCTGTCGAGGTTGGCGGGGCGCAGCCAGGTGCCCTCCCTGAGCTCGGCGAGACGGAGGTCGGCCATGGCCTGGCGGAGGGCGGCACGGTCGGCCGCGGCGCGCCGGTCGGCCGTCACGACGACCAGCTCCCAGGCCCCCGACCAGGGGCGGGTGTGCGGAGCACGGCTCTCGTCCTGCCGGTTCTGCCGGTGCACGAGCCGGTCGGACAGGGCGTAGCCGCGCGAGGTCTGGACGAGGTCGCCGGCCGCGACCATCCGCGACAGCGCCACCCTGATCGTGCCCTCGGCCACGCCGAACAGCTCCCCCACCCGGACGAGGTAGCGCGCGGGCAGACGGGGCGGATGGCTGCCCAGCAGGGTGCTGAGCACGACCGAACGGGCGGTGAGCGGCCGGAACTCCATGCCGGGACCCTATCTCGCATTACAGTCTTCCATCACGTGTCGAGAAGTTGTAATGTCCGGGCCATGGACACCACCCGGCGGTACGCGACCGAGCGGTACCAGGGAGCGGCCTCGCTCAACTGGTACTCCAGCGATCCGAGTCTGCGGGCGCAGCTGCGCCGGCACCTCGGCGACGACGCCCTGGCCTGGGCCGAACCCCATCTCGTCGAGGCGGGCGCGCTGATGAGCGGGCTCGTGGAGACCTGCGCCCGCTCGACCGACCGCGATCCGCCGCGGCTGGAGCGCTACGACCGGTGGGGGCACGAGGTCAGCGAGGTCGTCATGCCTCCGTCGTTCGAGACCGCACGGCGGGCGCTGGTGGCGGGGAGCTTCACCCGTCCGGGCTTCCTGGCCGAGGCCCGCGGGCACGGGGCGAACCCGGTGGCGCTCGGCATGGCCTGGAACTACCTCCTCTACCAGGCCGACATCGGGATGGGCTGCGCCCTCGGCACGGGCGGCGACATGGTCGTCCTGCTGGCGGAGGCCTTCGCGCCGGCGGACGTCAAGGAGCGGGTCCGGGAGATCTTCGCCGACGGCATGTTCTCCGGCGAGGCCGCCCAGCTCCTCACCGAGCGCACCGGCGGCTCCGACCTGGCCGCGCTCGAGTCCGTCGCGCACCGGGCCGGTCCCGCGTCGGACGCCTGGGAGCTGACCGGGGTGAAGTGGTTCGCCTCGAACGCCAACGGGTCGGCGTTCGTGGTGATGGCGCGCCCGGAGGCGGCGGCGGAGATCGCCCCCTTCCTGGTGCTGAAGGAGCGGCGGGACGGCTCCCCGAACGCGATCTCGGTGCGGCGGCTCAAGGACAAGCTCGGCACCCGCTCGGTGGCCTCGGCCGAGATCGGGTTCTCGGGTGCGGAGGCGTTCCTGCTGGCACCCGAGCGCAGGTCGGACGGCAGGGGCCTCGGCCGGATGATGGAACTGACCAACGGGGCGCGGCTCGGGATCGCGCTGATGGGACTGGCCTGCGCGCGGCGCTCGCTGGTCGAGTCGGTGCTGTACGCCCGGAGCCGGGAGGCGTTCGGGCGGCGGCTGATCGACCAGCCGCTGATGCGGCGCAAGCTCGCCGAGCTGGTCGTCGAGGTCGAGGCGGCGCAGGTCCTGGTCTTCGACGGCTTCCTGCACCGGCAGCGGCTGACACCCGCGCTGGCCAAGCTGCGCGCCGCCCGCCTCGGTGTGACGGCCGCCGGTGACGCGGTCGAGATCCACGGCGGGAACGGCTACATCGAGCAGTGGCCGGTCGCCAGGATCCTGCGCGACGCCCACGTGAACCCGATCTGGGAGGGCGGCGACAACATCCTGTGCCTCGACGTCCGGCGGGCCCTGCGCAAGGGCGCCTACGAGGAGTTCCGGTCACGGCTGGCGGGGCTCTCGGCGGAGGTGCCGCTGGACGACCTCGACAAGACCGTCGCGGCGTGGCACGCGCTCCCCGACGACGTGGCGGAGGCGCGGCTGTATCCGCTGGCCCGGTACATGACCGACGTCCACACCGCGGCGCTGCTCCAGGACCACGGGCGTCCCGAGGTCGCGCGGCTCTACACCGAGCGGCATCTCACCGACCCGGGCCCGCTGCGCGGGATGGACCGGCCGGACGACCTCGGCGGCTTCGACGAGCTGCTGGCGGGGGCGCTGACGGCCGGAGACTGAGCCGCCCTACTGGATGGTGCGCCAGATCTGCTCGAGGACGACTCCGCGGCTGCGCCAGCCGCCGTCGGTCCGGATGAGGCGGTGGTGGTACCAGCCGCCGCCCTTCACGAAACCGGGGGCGTCGTGCTTGAGCATGGCGCCCGACGGGGCCAGCGTGTCGGTGAAGGAGGCTCTGACCTCGGCCTCGTCGCCGTCGATCCGGATGACGGTCGAGGCGATGAGGTGCTGCCTGGCCGGCCACCCGGCGAGCGTCGCGGACAGCCACGCGCGGGCCTCCGCCGTGGTGCCGGTGACGCCTCCGGCCGAGGCGTAGTCGAGCGTCGCGTCCTCGGTGAACAGGGTGGAGAACAGCTCCCAGTCCCCCGTGTCGACGGCCAGCGCGTAACGCGCCAGCAGCTCGGCGATCTCCAGCCGGTCGGACAGTTCTCGCGGTTCCATCGCCCGATCGTAAGGGAACCTAGCGCTTGGTAGGGAGTCCTGTCAGCGGAGAAGTTCGGGGAGCCGGATGCCGTCGTGGACGGGAGGGCGCGGGAGCTCGCGCGGGACGTCGCCGCGCTCCTGGCCCGGCGTCGCGGAGAGCTGGGACGCCAGGAACGCCCCGGCCACGGCCAGCACCACCCCGACGGCCAGGGCCCAGGCCCGCACCACCGCTCTCACCGGCACCCCCGCGCTCGACGATCAGTGCCCGCACCCTAACCGGCGGTGATCACGAGGGCCATCGGACTCACCGCGGCGGATGCGCCCTGAAGAATCCGGCGATCCGGTCGGTGGCGCGGACGGGCCACTCGTGGCCGCCGTTGAGGATCGTGCAGAACTGCACCTCGATGACGTCGCGGGAGCTGCTCTGGCACCACGTCCAGTCGCCGATGTCGGTCGCCCAGCCGAGGTCGGGCAGGCCGCCGTTCTTCCAGCGCCAGAAATCCATGAGCCATCGGACGGGCGGGAAGGGGATCTTCACATCGCCGTCCATGTTGCCGCCGCCGTCGTAGGGCACGGAGAAGTCGGCCGTCCCGTGGAAGGCGAGCACCGGCACCGGCCGCACCGGCTCGCACCCCACCCCGAGGGCCCCCGACACGACGGCCACCGCCGCGACCCTGGAGGCCCGCTCGCAGGCGTACCGGTAGGCGAGCGCCGCCCCGTTGGAGAAGCCGGTGAGGAAGACCTGCCGCCCGTCGGCGACCCCGTCGGCGTCGAGCCGCGCGATGAGGGCGTCGAGGAAGCCGACGTCGTCGATCCCGAGGATCCGGGCGAAGGCACAGCACGTCCCGGCGTTGTAGGTCCCGAGGATCCCGTCCGGGTAGACGACGACCGCCCTCTCCCGCTCCGCCAGCCCGTCGAGCCCGCTCTGCCGCTCCAGGTAGGCCCCGTCGTTGAGCCCCCCGTGCAACGCCACCACGAGCGGCGCCCGCCCCGTGACCCCCGGCGGCACGTAAAGCCGGTACGACCGCTCCCACCCACCGACCGAGATGGTCCCCCGGACCGACTTCTCCTCGGCCCGCGCCCCCGCCTCCCCCACCGACGAGAGCCCGACGAACCCCACCAGCACCCAAGCGATCAACTTCTTCATGGCGCAGATCCAACGCCTGTGACCCCCATCACGCCTACGCCCAAAACGCCACAAATCGCCGCCCCGTTTTGACACTTCCAACAAAAGTGTCAACTTCATCACCCACGGTCACCGCAACGGTTTCGCGAACCCCCCGCAAACCCTGTAAGCTTCCGTCCGTTCACCCCACGCGGATGTAGCTCAATGGTAGAGCCCTAGTCTTCCAAACTAGCTACGCGGGTTCGATTCCCGTCATCCGCTCCACAGCACAAAGCCCCAGCTCAAAGCCCCATCCCGAGCCGGGGCTTCCTGCTTCTCAGTGCTTCTTCTCCGCCTTCCGTGCCCGTTGCGTGCCCGATCCCTTCTTCGTGCCCTTGCGCGCCGCCTTCAGCGCGTCGCCCATCACTTTCGCGATCGCCTTGTCTCTGTCCGTGCCGGCGTGCTGGTAGATCAGCGCCGCACGCGTCAAGGGCGGCGACGCGTCGCGCCGCCGCCAAGGCCTACGAGCTACAAGCTGTGCCTCCGGCGGGGCCTCTGGCTCTGGGATGGGGGATCCTCCCGCTCGCCGACGTCCCAGGCGGAGCCAAGCAGAACAGGGGTGTGGGTGGCGGCAGACGGGACGATCCTCGGGGTGGAAGGAGGCCGGTCCGCGGGGGTCACCCGGTCCAGAGGATGTCGATGATGCGGACGGTCTCTGTGTCCTCGTTGATGATGAACGTCAGGAGGTTCGCGTAGGTGCCGCAGGGTTCGCGTACTCGAGGCACCTTCACTTACGTCCCCATCAAGATCTAGATCAATCCGAGTGGTGCTTGAGTCATTGTTCGCGCCTGTGCGTGGTCGACGACCGGGTGTGTCAGGGGGCGGAACACGTTTCGGGGCCGTCAGTTGTCGGGGCGTGATCTTGTCTGATCGGCGCTGGATCCCGATCATGCCGTCATGGAACGTCCTCGAACTGGGCGCCGCCGGCCCCGAGGCCCTCGACCAGGCCCAGGACCTCCTGGCCGATCCCGCCTTCTTCGAATTCGCCACCGCGACGGTCACCTGCTGGGGCCGCAGACCCTGACCGGAGGCGGCGGCCCTTCCACAGAACCGAAAACGCCGGACGGGCGTATCTCGCCGATCTTCACAATGCCGTGCCCGGGCCGGACCCGGCTCGACCGCCCGGCCGGAATATCGGGAACACCGCCGGCGGTTGACGGCCCTATGGACGATCGTGAGCGGTCGACGGCGCTCCGGGAGGCGGCGTCCCGGCAGATCCAGCGGGCCCGGGCGGAGACCCTGCGGCTGATCAGCTCATTGGCCCGCCAGTGGGACGAGCTCGTCGCGTCCACCGACCTGAGCAACGCCGACGACGAGCACGATCCCGAAGGCGCCACCATCGCCTTCGAACGCGCCCGGCTGAGCGGCTCCCTGGCCCGCGCCCGCACCGACCTCGAAGCCCTCGACCGAGCCGTCATCCGGCTCGAGGCAGGCGACTACTGGTTCTGCGAACGCTGCGGACAGCCCATCGCGCCCGCCCGGCTCGATGCCCGCCCGGCGGCGAGGACGTGCATCACCTGCGCGACCTGAAAGCCCTACCCGGTCCGATGACGAAGGCCGGGAGGCCCTGAGCGCCGATCCGCTTTGCGCCTGTGCCGGAAGGCTCGCGAACGTGCGCCGTCGCACCCCGCTCCGTGGGTGAAGCCTCGGCGCAGAGCCGTATCCGGGCGGGGGCTTCCGGCATTTCGGAGGGCTCTCGGCCTCGAGGTTGCGATAATTACTGGTTTCGGGGCATTTGTTTGGTCTGCCGGTTTGGTGGAGGTGGCGGGGTGCTCGCGGAGCGGTATGAGCTTGGGGAACGGCTCGGGCATGGGGGGATGGGGACCGTATGGCGGGCTCGGGATCTGGTGCTCGGGCGGGACGTCGCGGTCAAGGAGGTGCTGCTCCACTCGTCGTTGAGCGAGGAGGAGCATGAGGTCGTCAAGGAGAGGACCAAGAGGGAGGCCCGGGCGGCGGCCCGGCTGAGCGATCCGGGGATCATCACGATCTATGACGTGGTCGAGGAGGACGGGCGGCCGTGGATCGTCATGGAGATGGTCGAGGCCCGGTCGCTTCAGGAGGTGCTGGAGGGGGACGGGCCGCTGCCGTGGAGGCGGGCCGGGGAGATCGGGCGGCGGTTGCTGGACGCGCTGCGGGTCGCGCATTCGGCGGGGATCCTGCATCGGGACGTGAAGCCGGCGAATGTGCTGCTGGCCGAGTCCGGGCGGGTCATTCTCACTGATTTCGGGATCGCCACCGCCGAGGGGGACGCGACGCTGACCGTCAGCGGGCGGATCATGGGGTCGCCCGCGTGGGTGGCGCCGGAGAGGGCTCGGGGGGAGAAGCCGGGGCCCGCCTCGGATCTCTGGTCGCTGGGGGCGTTGCTGTACGCCGCCGTCACGGGGGCGTCGCCGTTCCGGCGGGAGGAGCCGCTCGCCTGCCTGATAGCGGTCGTCACCGACGAGGTGCCGTTCGCGGCCGCCGCCGGGCCGCTCTGGCCGGTGATGGACGGGCTGCTGCGGAAGGACCCGGCCGTCCGGCTGACGCACGGGGAGGCGGTCGAGATGCTGGACGCCGTCCTCTCCGGGGGCGAGGACGGGGACGCGGAGGTGACGGAGGAGGCGCCGTCTCCCGCACGGGGTCGTGCCAGGTCGCGCTTCCTGGTGCCCGTGGCCGCGGGGGTGGCCGCGCTGGCCGTCGCGGGAGGCGGGTACCTCCTGGCGGCCGGGGACGGGGATCCGTCGAAGGGGCGCGCCGTGAGTGCCCTGCCGGTTCCCAGCTCCAGCACCCCGTCCACCGGCGCGCCGACGAGTTCCGCCGCACCCGGGAAAGGCGTGCCCGGCGGGTTCACCCGGCACAAGGACTCCAGCGGCTACACCGTCGTCGTGCCGGAGGGCTGGACGGGGCCGGAGCGGCAGGACGGCGGGGACTTCTTCCACTCCCCCGACCGGTCCCGGTACATCCAGATCGACCAGACCTCGCGGCCCGGCGCCAGCGCGATCGGCGACTGGCGGGACCTCGAACCCGGGATCCGCGCGACCATGTCCGGCTACCAGCGGCTGCGGATCGCGCCCGTCACCGAGGGCGGGCCGATCGCCGACAGGTCGGGGCGGAAGGCCGCGGACTGGGAGTACACCTGGGAGGCGCCGGGCGGCACACGCCATGTGCTCAGCCGGGGGCTGACGCTCAACGGGCACGGCTACGCGATCGTCGTCTCCGCGCCGGAGGACGCCTGGACGCGGACCTGGACCGCGCTCGCGCCCGTCTTCGCGACGTTCGAGGGGGCGCCCGAGGAGACGCCGCGCTGACGCGATGCCGGGAACGTCACAGGAGATCGGGACACCACACGAAGTTACCTGTCGGTAGAGTCGGCTCGTCGCGCAGCCGCCGAAGGGATGTGGTCCCATCGCCACCGTCTGGTTCGTGATCGTCTCCGCGGTCGCCGTCGTGTCCACGACCGCCGCGGGTGTGCTGGCCCTGCTCCTCGGGAGGGAGCGGCGACGGCATCGGGCTCTGCTGGAGGCGACGCGGCCCCGGCCGGACTCCCCCGTCCTCCAGGGCACGCAGAAGGCGATGAAGATCGCGGTGGACGCGGCGTCGCGGCTGAAGAGCCACGGTGTCGGGGGGACCCTGATCGAGTCGCTGGAGGACCTGACGCGGTGGGCCGCCGAGGACCGGGCGGAGCTCGTCCGGGTCACCGGGGCCGACGGGACCGTGACCTTCATGTTCACCGACATCGAGAACTCCACGGCGCTGAACGAGCAGGTCGGGGACCGGGCGTGGGTGCGCATCCTCAAGGCGCACGACCTGCTGGTCCGCAGGCACGTCACGCCGCGCGAGGGGCACATCGTGAAGTCCCAGGGGGACGGGTTCATGATCGCGTTCAGGGATCCGGAGAAGGCGATCGCGGCGGCCATCGCGATCCAGCACGGGCTGGCCGCCCGGTCCAGCGGGGCGCTGCGCCGCACGCCCATCGCGGTCCGGATCGGCCTGCACCGCGGGACGGCCGTCTCCCGTGACGGTGACTACTTCGGGCGCACCGTGGCGATGGCCGCGAGGGTCGCCTCCCAGGCCAGGGCGGACGAGATCCTCGTCAGTGAGGCGACGCTCAAGGGCCTCCCCGATCCCGCCCGCTTCCGGGTCCGCGATCCCCGCCAGACGTCCCTCAAGGGCCTGAACGGCGAACACACCCTGCATCCCGTCGACTGGCCGCTCCACCAGCCCGACCCGGCCTGACGCCCGCACCGTCAGGGCCCGACGCGCTCGATCCTGGCGAGCCACGCCGCCGACGGCTCCGGGGCCACGTGGGTCTCCAGGCGTTCGGGTCCGATGGAGTGGATCCTCCAGCCGGTGGTGAAGGCGGCCTCGATGTCGGCGCGGCGGATGCGGTGCGGGCCCCAGGTGCCGGGTTCGGCGTCGCTGAAGCAGAGCAGGACGAGGTGCCCGCCGGGGACCGTCACGGAGGCCAGGCCCCGTGCGTACTCCGCGCGTTCCGCGGCGTCGAAGGTGTGGAAGAGGCCGCAGTCCAGGACCGTGGCGAAGGCGCGGTCCAGCCGGTCGAGGCGGAGGGCGTCGCCGTAGGCGAACTCGGCGTCGAGACCGAGGCGGGCGGCCTTGCCGCGGGCCAGCGCCAGCGCCGTCTCCGCGACGTCGACGCCCAGCACCCGGAACCCGGCGGCCGCGAGGTGCAGGGCGTTGTCCCCCGATCCGCATCCGGCGTCGAGGACGGGCCCGGTGAAGGCGCCGTCCGCCGCCAGCTCGACGACCGCGGGCTGGGCCCGTCCCGTGTCCCAGGGCGCGGGGCCGTCGCGGTAGGACTCGTCCCACGGCCGCCCCGCGCTCAGCTCGTGGCTCGTCGGCCGCCGCTCCTCGTCACCGGGCATCTCCTACCTCCCACGCCGATCCCGGCCTCCATGCTCGCACGCGGCCCGCCGGTTCAGGCGGAGCGCGTCCTGCGCCGGGTGCCGATGAGCCGCTGGAGGGCGATGAAGCCGAACAGCAGGACGCCGATGGCGATCCGGGTCCACCAGGAGGACAGGGTGCCCTCGAAGCTGAGGATGGTCTTGATGACCCCCAGGACGAGCACGCCCAGCAGCGTCCCGAGCAGGTAGCCGGAGCCGCCGGTCAGGACCGTGCCGCCGATGACGACGGCCGCGATGGCGTCGAGCTCCATGCCGACGGCGTGGGTGCTGTCGCCCGACAGGGTGTAGAGGGAGAACAGGATGCCGCCGAGCGCCGAGCAGAAGCCGCTGATCGCGTACACCTGGATCTTGGTGCGCCCGGCCGGGAGCCCCATGAGCATCGCCGACTGCTCGCTGCCGCCGACCGCGTAGATGTTGCGGCCGGTGCGCGTCCACTGGAGCACGTAGGTCGCCACGGCGAACACGATCAGCGCGATGACGGCGCCATAAGAGAGGTGGGTGCCCCCGGGCAGGGGCAGGGAGTTGAGCGCGACGGCGTCGAAGAAGCCGTTGTCGATCGAGATCTGCTCCTCGCTGATGGTCAGGCAGACGCCGCGGGCCAGGAACATCCCGGCCAGCGTCGCGATGAACGGCTGGATCTGGAAGGCCTGGATCATGTAGCCCATGCCGGCGCCGAACACGGTCCCGATCACCAGGACGATCGGGAGCACGACCAGCGCGGGCAGATGGAGCTTCATCGTGCCGACCGCGCACAGCATCCCCGACAGCGCGACGACGGAGCCGACCGACAGGTCGATGCCGCCGGTGAGGATGACGAAGGTCATCCCGATGGCGACGACGATGAGGAAGGCGTTGTCGATGAACAGGTCGAGGAAGACCTGGCCCGTGCCGAAGTTGGGGTAGCGGATCGCGCCGATCAGGAAGGCCAGCAGGAACAGGCCGAGCGTCACCAGGACGGGCACGTGCCTGCGCCGGAGCGTGAACGGGACGGCCCTGGTGAGGTCCTCGAAGGCGGTGGTCATGCCGTGACCTCCTGCTTGGCGTCGGTGAGGGGCGGGGTGGACGGCCGTCGGCGGCGACGCGAGATCTTCGCGCGGAAGGCCGGGGACTGGAGCAGGCACACGATCGTCACGACGACGGCCTCGAACACCAGGGTCGTGCGCGGCGGGATGCCCGCGGTGTAGATCGTGGTGTCGAGGGTCTGGATGATGAGGGCGCCGACGACCGTCCCGGCGAGGGAGAACCGGCCGCCGGTCAGCGCGGTGCCGCCGAGGACGACCGCGAGGATGGCGTCGAGCTCGATCCAGAGGCCGGCGTGGTTGCCGTCGGCCGACAGCGTGTTGGAGCTGATCATCAGACCGGCGACGCCCGCGCACAGCCCGCAGAACACGTAGGCGAGGATGATCAGCCCGCTGGCGCGGATGCCGACGAGCCGGGAGGCCTCGGCGTTGCCGCCGACCGACTCCACCAGCAGGCCGAGCGCGGTCCTGCGGGTCAGCACCACCGTGACGGCCAGCGCCACGACCACGATGATGATCGCGAAGGGCATGCCGAGCCAGTAGTCTCCGCCGATCATCTTGTACGACGCGCTGTTGATCGTGATGATCTGCCCGCTGGTGATGAGCTGGGCGATGCCCCGCCCGGCCACCATGAGGATCAGCGTCGCGATGATCGGCTGGATGCCCAGCCGCGTCACCAGCAGCCCGTTCCAGAGCCCGAGCAGCATGGACGCCACCACGGCGACCGTGATCGAAACGAACAGGCCGTGCCCCTCGCTGATCAGGTAGCAGGCCAGGGCCCCGCTGATCGCGACGGTCGCGCCGACCGACAGGTCGACGCCGCCGGTGGCGATCACCATCGTCATGCCGAGGGCGACCAGGATGAGCGGGGCTCCGAACAGCAGGATGTCGATGAGGCTGCCGTACAGGTGGCCCTGCCGGATGTGGATCGACAGGAAGCTGGGGGTGAAGATGACGTTGGCCAGGAGCAGGGCCACGAGGACCGTCACGGGCCAGAACAGGGTGTGCCTGGTCAGGGCGCCGCCGGGAAGGGCGGCGAGCCTGGACCTGGGTTCGGCGCGGTTCATTTCTCCGCGGCTCCGTTCGCGATGGTCTGCAGGATGCGTTCGGGCGTCAGGGACCCGTCGTTGTCGAGTTCGGCGACGAGCTGCCGGTCGCGCAGCACCTCGATCTTGTGGGAGATCCGCAGGACCTCCTCGAGCTCGGCCGAGATGAACAGGACGGCCATGCCGTCGCCCGCGAGCGAGACGACGAGCTTCTGGATCTCGGTCTTGGCCCCGATGTCGATGCCGCGGGTGGGCTCGTCGAGGATCAGCAGCTTCGGCTGGGTGATGAGCCACCGGGCCAGCAGGACCTTCTGCTGGTTGCCGCCGCTGAGGTTCTTGACCAGTGCCTGCGGATGCGGCGGATGGATGCGCAGCGCCCGGATGTACTGCTCCACGAGCTCCTCGCGCTTGCGCTGGCTCAGCGGGCGCGTCCAGCCGCGGGCCGCCTGGAGGGCCAGGATGATGTTCTCCTCGACGGTCAGGTCCATGACCAGCCCGTCGCCCTTGCGGTCCTCGGGGCAGAACGCGACGCCCCGCTCGATGGCGGCGCGCGGGTTCCTGAGCGCGACGGCCTCGCCCTCGGCCGTGATCCGCCCGCTGTCGGCGGTGTCCGCGCCGAAGATCAGCCGGGCGAGTTCGGAGCGTCCGGAGCCGA
The DNA here is from genome assembly GCF_039534125.1 of Actinocorallia longicatena. Lineage (NCBI taxonomy): Bacteria > Bacillati > Actinomycetota > Actinomycetes > Streptosporangiales > Thermomonosporaceae > Actinocorallia > Actinocorallia longicatena. The sequence continues at coordinate 82,645 of NZ_BAAAUV010000019.1, forward strand.
GCAGCCCGGCCAGGCCGACGACCTCGCCGCGGTGCAGGTCGAGGTCGACCGGATCGATCGCCCCGGTGCGGCCGACGCCCTCCAGGGCGAACAGCTTCTCGCCCCGCTCGACGCGCGGCGCGGCCTCGTCGATCTCCTCCAGCGCCGCCAGCTCCTGGCCGGTCATCTTGGAGACCAGCTCGAAGCGGCTCAGCTCGGCCAGCGGGTACTCCCCCACCAGCCTGCCGTTGCGCAGCACGGTCACCCGGTCGCAGACCTCGTAGATCTGCTCCAGGAAGTGGGAGACGAACAGGATCGCCACACCGTCCGCTCGCAGCCTGCGCATCACGGTGAACAGCTGGGCGACCTCGCCCCGGTCGAGGCTGGAGGTCGGCTCGTCGAGGATGAGCACCTTCGCGTCCAGGTCGATGGCCCGGACGATCGCCACGAGCTGCTGCACCGCCAGGGAGTAGGACCCGAGCTGCGCGGTGACGTCGAGGTCGAGGTCGAGCCTGGCCAGCAGCTCGGCCGACCGGGTGCGCACCTGCGCCCAGTCGATGCGGCCGAGGCGGCGCGGCTCGCGCCCGATGAAGATGTTCTCCGCCACCGACAGGTTGGGGCAGAGGTTCACCTCCTGGTAGACGGTGCTGATGCCGAGCCGCTGGGCGTGCAGCGGCCCGCGGATCAGGGTGCCGACGTCGTCGATCGCCACGAGTCCGGCGTCGGCCTCGTACACGCCGGTCAGGACCTTGATCAGGGTGGACTTGCCGGCGCCGTTCTCGCCCATCAGGGCGTGGATCTCCCCTGGGAACAGCCGGAAAGCGACGTCCTCGAGGGCCTGGACGCCGGGGAAACCCTTGGAGATGCCTTCCATCTCCAGGACGGGAACGGTCATGGCCGTCCTCCTCTTCTGCGGGGCCCGCCGCGGCCGTGGGCGGCCACGGCCGCGGCGGGAGTCGCGATCAGTACTGCCGGGTGGGGAGGGCTTCCTTGGCCTTGGCCTGGTCGAAGACGGTCTCGACGGTGACGATCCGCTTCTCGACGGTCTCGCCGGCCTTGACCTTCTTCACGGTCGCCATGAGCTGGTCGCCCAGCAGCGGGGAGCACTCGACGATGTAGTTGAACTTGCCTTCGGACAGGGCCGTCATGCCGTCCTTCACCGCGTCGATCGTGACGATCTTGATGTCCTTGCCGGGGGTCAGGCCGGCCTCCTCGATCGCCTGCATGGCGCCCAGGCCCATGTCGTCGTTGTGCGCGAAGAGCACGTCGACGTCCTTGTTCGCCTTGAGCAGCGCCTGCATGACCTCCTTGCCCTTGGCCCGGGTGAAGTCGCCCGACTGCGACGCCACGACCTTCAGGTTCGGGTTGGAGCCGATGACCTCCTCGAAGCCCTTCTTGCGGTCGATCGCCGGGGCGGAGCCGACCGTGCCCTCGAGCTGGATGATGTTCACCGGCTCCTTGGCGTCCTTGTACTCGTCGACCAGCCACTGGCCGGCCTTCTTGCCCTCCTCGACGAAGTCCGAGCCGATGAAGGTCACGTACAGGGACGGGTCGGAGTCGACGGCGCGGTCGGTGAGGACGACCGGGATCTTGGCGGCCTTGGCCTCCTTGAGGACGGCGTCCCAGCCGGTGACGACCACCGGGGAGAAGCCGATGACGTCGACCTTCTGCTTGATGAAGGACCGGATCGCCGCGATCTGGTTCTCCTGCTTCTGCTGGGCGTCGGAGAACTTCAGCTCGATGCCGGCGGTCCCGGCCGAGGCCTGGATCGACTTGGTGTTCGCCGTGCGCCAGCCCGACTCGGCGCCGACCTGGGAGAAGCCGAGGACGATCTTCGAGGAGCCGGAACCGGAACCGCCGGAGTCCTTGTCGGAACCGCAGGCGGTCATCGTCAGCGCGAGCGAGGCGCTCGCCGCGAGGACGAGGATTCTCTTGAACATGGGGATGATCCTTCTTCCGGGGGGGTGGGTGGGGCGGGGTGGTCAGAACCCCTGGGCCAGGCGGTGGTAGGCCTGGTTCCAGCGGAGTTCCTGGGTGAAGCGGCGCAGCTCGGTGCCCGCGTTGATGATCAGGAGTTCGACCCCGACCATCGACGCGAGGTCGTCGAGTTCTTCCGCGCCGAGTGCGGCGGTGAGCACCGTGTGGTGGGGCGCACCGGCCGTGAGCCATGCCTCGGCCGAGGTCGCCAGGTCGGGCAGCGGCTTCCACACCGCACGCGCGACCGGCAGTTTCGGCAGGGGCTCCAGCGGCGGCACGACCTCGATCTCGTTGGCCACCAGCCGGAACCTGTCGCCCATGTCGGCCAGGCCGACGACGTGCGCGGGTCCGGGTTCGGCGTCGAAGACCAGCCGTACCGGGTCCTCCCGGCCCCCGATGCCGAGAGGGTGGATCTCGAGGGACGGCCGGCCCGCGGCGATCGACGGGCAGACCTCCAGCATGTGGGCGCCCAGGATGACCTGCTGCCCGTCCGCCAGGTGGTAGGTGTAGTCCTCCATGAAGGAGGTCCCGCCGGGCAGTCCCGTGGCGGCGGCCTTGAGCGTGCGCAGGAGGGTCGAGGTCTTCCAGTCGCCCTCGCCGCCGAAGCCGTAGCCGTCGGCCATCAGCCGCTGCACGGCCAGGCCCGGTAGCTGCCGCAGCCCGCCGAGGTCCTCGAAGTTCGTGGTGAACGCCCTGAATCCGCCGTCGGTGAGGAAGGACCGCAGGCCGAGCTCGATCCGGGCGCCGTACCGCAGCGAGGCGTGGCGCTCGCCGCCCTGGCGCAGCTCCGGCGCGACGGTGTAGCTGCCCTCGTACTCCTTGACGAGCTCGTCGATGGCGGCGTCGGAGACCTGGTCGACGACCTCGACGAGATCGTTGACGCCGTAGGTGTTCACGCTCACACCGAACCGGAGCTGGGCCTCGACCTTGTCGCCCTCGGTCACGGCGACGTCCCGCATGTTGTCGCCGAACCGGGCGAGCTTGAGGGTCCGCAGCTCCTGCGCACCCGTGGCCGCCCGCGCCCAGGACGCCACCCGGCCGCTCACCGACGGGTCGCTCACATGACCGGCGACGGTCTTGCGGGCCACCCCGAGGCGGGTCTGGATGAAGCCGAACTCCCGGTCGCCGTGGGCGGCCTGGTTCAGGTTCATGAAGTCCATGTCGATCGAGTGCCAGGGCAGATCGACGTTGGCCTGCGTGTGCAGGTGCAGCAGCGGCTTGGACAGGGCGTCCAGGCCGGCGATCCACATCTTCGCCGGGGAGAAGGTGTGCATCCAGGCGATCAGCCCGACGCAGGAGTCGTCGGCGTTGGCCTCCAGGCAGACCCGGCGGATCGCGGCCGAGTCCGTCAGCACCGGCAGCCACCTCACCCTGAGGGGGAGGTCCGCTCCGAGCCGGTCCGCGATCGTCCGGGACTGCTCGGCGACCTGGCGGAGCGTGTCCTCGCCGTACAGTCCCTGGCTGCCGGTCAGGAACCAGATCTCGCGGTCGGTCATCGGGGTCTCCTCAACGGGGGTGGTGGGGGCGGTCACTGGCCGTAGGCGTTCTGGTAGCGGTCGTACAACCGGTCGATGTCGGCCCCGTCCAGCGGGAGGGGCTCGCCGAGCTGCCGCGACAGGTGCACGGTCCTGGCCACGTCCTCGCACATCACCGCCGCCTTGACGGCCGCGCGGGGCGAGCCGCCGATGGTGAACACGCCGTGGTTGCGCATCAGGACCGCGGGGCTGCGGTGGCCGGCGAGCGTCTCGACCACGCCCTTGCCGATGTCCTCGCCGCCGATCATCGCGAACGGCCCGACGGGGATCTCGCCGCCGAACTCGTCGGCCATGGCGGTGAGCACGCACGGGATGGGCTCGTTGCGGGCGGCCCAGGCGGTGGCGTAGGCGGAGTGGGTGTGCACCACTCCGCCGACGTCGGCACGGTGCCGGTAGACGTAGGCGTGGGCGAACACGTCGCTCGACGGCTTGAGGCCGTCCGGCTCGACCGGGTGGCCGTCGAGGTCGCAGAGCACCATCGAGCCGAGGGTCAGCTTCTCGTAGGCGACACCGCTGGGCTTGATCAGGAAGTGCCGGTCGTCGACCTTCGCCGAGACGTTCCCCGCCGTCCAGGCGACGAGCGCCGACTCGACCAGGACCCTGTGCAGGTCCACCAGTTCCCTGCGGAGCAGCGGATGTTCGAACTCGTTCATTCCAACCTCGGGTGTTAGCGATAACATTCAGCGGGGCGTGACGGCGGCGGGACGAAGGGACGGGGACGGCTAGCGCCTGATGCCGGTGCTCTCGCGGACCACGAGCTCGGGCTCGATGATCCGGCGCGGGCGGGCGCCGTCGGCGGCGGGGCTGCCGATGCGGTCGAGCATCAGCTTGAACGCGCGGTGTCCGATGTCGCCGAAGTTCTGCCGGACGGTGGTGAGCGGCGGGGAGAAGTAGGGGGACTCGGGAACGTCGTCGAAGCCCACGACGCTCACCTCGCCGGGGACCCCGCGGCCGGCCTCGCGCAGGGCGCGCAGCAGGCCGAGGGCCATCGCGTCGTTGGCCGCGAACACGGCCGTGAGCTCGGGATCGCGGGCGATCAGCTTGCCGAGCTGGTAGCCGGACTGGGCCGACCAGTCCCCGATGAGGATCTCGGGGATCTCGCGGCCCTCGGCCGTCAGCGCCTCGTGCCATCCGGTGACCCGGGCGTGCGCGTCGACCCAGTTGGCGGGTCCCGCGAGATGCCGGACCGTCTCGTGGCCGAGGCTGAGCAGATGCCGGGTCGCGCGGACCGCCCCGGCCTGGTGGTCGACCGAGGCGAGGGGGAACGGCAGGTCCTCCGCCGCCCCCACCACCACGATCGGCAGTTCGGGCGGCAGGTCCCGCAGCCCCTCGGCGGCCGACTCGTGCGGCGCGACGATGATGATCCCGTCGACGTTCTGGCCGCGGAGCCGGTCCACCCCCTCGCCGATCGACTTCCGGTTGAGGGCGCTGAGGCTGACGATGCTGATCACGTAGTCGTGCTCGCGGGCCGCGCGCTCGATCCCGTAGAGGGTGGAGGCGGGGCCGTAGAGCGTGGTGTCGAAGCTGACCACCCCGAGGACGCCGGAGCGCCCGGTCACCAGGACGCGTGCGGCGAGGTTCGGCCGGTAGTCCAGCTCCCTGACGGCGGCGAGGACACGGGCCCGGGTCGCCGGCCGCACCTTCTCCGGGGAGTTGAGCACCCGGGAGACGGTCATGGCGGAGACCCCGGCCAGCTCGGCCACGTCGTCCATGACCGCCGGCCGTCGCTCGGCCGTACGCCCGCTTCTGATCTCTTCCATTTCGCCCCCCTTCGTCCGATGTGGCGTGTGTCACGAATGTTTGCGGTACCACTTCCGGATGTCAAGACCCCATTTCTTCCGGGTTCGCCCTAGCTAGACGTTGACGTGCGGCATTGATACCGCTAACAATCTTGGCGCCAGCCCCCGCATCGAGGAGGACCCACGTGTCGCAACAGGTAGTGATCGGCGTCGACTACGGAACGCTGTCCGGACGTGCGGTCGTGGTCGCCGTCGAGGACGGCTCCGAGCTGGGCAGCGCCGTCTTCGAGTACCCGCACGCCGTCCTCGAGCAGCGGCTCCCCTCGGGCTCCCCGCTGGGCCACGCCTGGGCGCTCCAGGTGCCCGCGGACTGGCGCGAGGTGCTGCGGCGGACCGTCCCGGCGGCGCTGGAGGCGGCCGGGGTGCGGCCGGACCAGGTCATCGGGATCGGCACCGACTTCACCGCCTGCACGGTCCTGCCCACGAACGCCGAGGGCGTCCCGCTCTGCGAGCTCGACGGGCTCGCGGACCGTCCGCACGCCTACCCCAAGCTCTGGAAGCACCACGCCGCCCAGGGCCAGGCCGACCGGATCAACGCCCTGGCCGAGGAGCGCGGTGAGCCCTGGCTCCGCCGCTACGGCGGCAAGATCTCCAGCGAGTGGCAGTTCGCGAAGGCCCTCCAGGTGCTGGAGGAGGACCCGGAGGTCTTCGGGCTGGCCGCCCGCTGGATCGAGGCCGCCGACTGGATCATCTGGGAGCTGTGCGGGAGGGAGACCCGCAACCTGTGCACCGCCGGCTACAAGGGCGTCTACCAGGACGGATACCCCTCGAAGGAGTACCTGGAGGCGCTGAGCCCCGGCTTCTCCGCACTGCTCGCCAAGATCGATCATCCGCTGTCGGCGATGGGCGAGCGGGCGGGCGGCCTCAGCGCCGCGGGGGCGGCGCTCACCGGCCTCCCCGAGGGGATCGCGGTCGCGATCGGCAACGTCGACGCCCATGTCACGGCGGTCGCGGCTCAAGCGGTCGAGCCCGGTCAGATGCTCGCGGTCATGGGCACCAGCACCTGCCACGTGATGAACTCCGACGCGCTCGGCGAGGTGCCCGGCATGTGCGGGGTCGTCGAGAACGGCATCGTCCCCGGGCTGTGGGGTTACGAGGCCGGGCAGTCGGGCGTCGGGGACATCTTCGCGTGGTTCCTGCGCTGCGGGCTGCCGCCGGAGTACGTCGCGGAGGCCTCCGAACGCGGGCTCAGCGGGCATGAGCTGCTCACCGAGAAGGCCGCGCGCCAGGCGGTCGGGCAGCACGGGCTGGTCGCGCTGGACTGGCACAACGGCAACCGCTCGATTCTCGTCGACCACGACCTGTCGGGCGTCCTGGTCGGCTGCACGCTCGGCACCACGCCCGAGGACATCTACCGGGCACTGCTCGAGGCCACGGCCTTCGGCACCCGGACGATCATCGACGCGTTCGAGCGGGCGGGGGTCGGGGTCGGCGAGCTCGTCGTCGCGGGCGGCCTGCTGCGCAGCCCGTTCCTGATGCAGCTCTACGCCGACGTGACCCGGCGCCCCCTCAGCACCCTGGACTCCGAGCAGGGACCCGCCCTCGGCTCGGCGATCCACGCGGCCGTCGCGGCCGGGGCCCATCCCGGCGTCCGGGCCGCGTCGGCGGCCATGGGCCGGATCCACCGGAACGCCTACGTGCCCGACCCGCGCCGGGCCGACGCCTACGACGCGCTCTACGCCGTCTACACCGAGCTCCACGACCACTTCGGCCGTCACGGCGGGGTGCTGCACACCCTGCGCGGCATCCGCGACGCCGCGAGCTGACCCCCACACGAAGGAGACGTCCCTTGACCGAGGACTTCGGAACGCTGCCCACGGGTGAGCGGGTCCGGCGCCACACCCTGGAGAACGGCGCGGGGCTCCGGGTCCGGATCCTCACCTACGGCTGCGCGATCCAGACCCTCGAGGTGCCGGGCCGCGACGGCCGCCCCGCCAACGTCGTCCTCGGCTGCGCGACCCTCGACGGCTACCTCGACGGCGGCCTGTACCTCGGCGCCGTCGCCGGGCGCTTCGCCAACCGCATCGCCGGCGGCCGCTTCACCCTCGACGGCGCCGAGTACCGCCTGCCGTGCAACAACGGCCCGGCCAGCCTGCACGGCGGCGTCCAGGGCTTCGACAAGAAGGTCTGGACGGCCGTCGACTCCTCCCCGGCCCACCTCACCCTCGCCCACACCAGTCCCGACGGCGACGAGGGCTACCCCGGCACCCTGTCGGCCCGGGTCACCTACACCCTCACCGGCGACGCCCTGCGGATCGATCACCACGCCACGACCGACGCCCCCACGGTCGTCAACCTGACCAACCACAGCTACTTCAACCTGGCGGGCGAGGGCTCCGGCGACGTCCTCGGCCACCTCCTGAGCATCGACGCCGCGCACTACCTGCCGACCGACGCCCACCAGCTCCCCACCGGAGCCCTCGCACCGGTGGCCGGGACCCCCTTCGACTTCACCACGCCCCGCCCGGTCGGCGCACGGATCGGCGAGCCCCACCCCGATCTGCTGGTCGCCCGCGGCTACGACCACTGCTACGTCCTGACCGGCGGCGCCACCCTCACCGACCCCGGCTCCGGCCGCGTCATGGAGGTCACCACGACCGAACCCGGGGTGCAGCTGTACACCGGCAACTTCCTCGACGGCACCGTCCGCGGCACCTCCGGGCGCCCCTACGGCCGGGCGGCGGGCCTCTGCCTGGAGACCCAGCACTTCCCCGACTCCCCCAACCGCCCGTCGTTCCCGGACACGACGCTCCGCCCCGGCGAGACCTACTCCTCGACGACCGTTTTCCGCTTTTCCCGCCGTGAATGGTAATTCATGCCACGATGTTCCTCAGTAAGAGGGGAACTGTGATCACGGGGGCATCGTGGGCGCATCAGATCAACACGCGCGAAATCAAGATCTGCGGAATTCAGCGATCAAGGTCATCGGATTCGTGACCGCCGCCACAGCGGCGGTGACCGGCGCGGCTCTGGCCGTCCGGGAGAGATCACCGCAGAACCGGCCGCAGGTGCGGCCGGTCGCGGGGCCCACCGATATCTCCATGAGTTTCGCCCCGATTAACAGCACATCACCGAATCCCGTCGGCAGCGTGTCCTTTTCCCGGTCACCGGAGTTGGACCTCTCCGGATCGACGCGTACCGCCTCGTATTTCTCCTACGAGCTGAGGGTTCAGGGCGAATCCAACCAGACCTGCAAAAGCGAGTGGAAGGTTCTCACTGCCTCGGGTGGAGACCGCATCAAGGGCGCGGCGGTGGGTGTCTTCATCGCCGAGACCGAGGAGACCAGCACCCGCTACATCAGCTTCCTCAACCCCGACCCCCGCTTCGGCCGGTGGTTCGTCAAGCTCGCCTTCTCCTGCCCGGACGGAGCCCGCGCCGAGACGCGGAGCCCCGTCCACAGCTGAGTCGGGGCGGGAGGGCCGATCCCCTCAGAAGGCCTCCGAGGGGATCTCCATGAGCGCGTTGTCGGTCCGCTCGAGGACCTGGCGGCGGGTGGCGAGCTCGGGCAGGACCGTGGTCGCGAAGAAGCGGGCCACCGCCAGCTTGCCGGTGTAGAACGCGGTCTCGCCCGCCCCGTCGTCGAGGGCGTGCAGGGCCACGGCCGCCTGGCGGAGCAGCAGGTAGCCGATGACCAGGTCGCCGACGCTCATGAGCAGGCGGGTGGTGTTCTGGCCGGTCCGGTAGACCTCCGCGGGGTTCTCCCGGGAGTCGCGGGTCCAGCCGAGCAGGGTGGCGATCATCGCCTTGACGTCCGCCAGGGCCGCCGCGAGGGCGGTCCGCTCCGTCAGCAGGCGCTCCTCCCCCGCGTAGGCCTCGGCGAATTCGGCGATCTCGTCGGCGAGGACCCCGAAGGCCCGCCCGCCGTCGCGGACGATCTTCCGGAAGAAGAAGTCCATGCCCTGGATGCCGGTCGTGCCCTCGTACAGCGAGTCGATCTTCACATCGCGCAGGTACTGCTCGATCGGGTAGTCCTGGAGGTACCCCGACCCGCCGAGCGTCTGGAGGGCGAGGACGAGCATCTCCTGCGCCCGCTCCGACCCGACCCCCTTGACGATCGGCAGGAGCAGGTCGTTCATGCTGGCGGCGGCCTTGGGGTCGATGTCGCGGTCGAGCCAGCCCGCCGTGTACAGGTAGGTCGCCCGCAGCCCCTCGGCGTAGGCCTTCTGGAGCATCAGCATGCGCCGCACGTCGGGGTGCCGGTCGATCGTCACCCGCGGCGCGGACTTGTCGGCCGAGCGCGTCAGGTCGGGGCCCTGGACGCGGTTGCGCGCGTAGTCGAGGGCATTGAGGTAGCCGGTCGACAGCGCCGCGATGGCCTTGACGCCGACCTGCATCCGGGCCGACTCGATCACGTGGAACATCTGGGCGATGCCGTCGTGGACGTCGCCGAGCAGCCACCCGACGGCGGGCTCCTCGGCGCCGAAGGTCATCTCACAGGTGGTGGAGACCTTCAGCCCCATCTTCTTCTCGACGTTCGTGGCGTACACGCCGTTGCGCTCGCCCGGCTCCCCGGTCTCGGGGTCGAACCGGAACTTCGGCACCAGGAACAGCGACAGCCCCTTGGTGCCCGGCCCCGCGCCCTCGGGCCTGGCCAGCACGAAGTGCATGATGTTCTCGGTCAGGTCGTGCTCGCCCGAGGTGATGAACCGCTTGACGCCCTCGATGTGCCAGGTGCCGTCCGGCTGCTCGACCGCCCTCGTGCGGCCCGCGCCGACGTCGGATCCCGCGTCGGGCTCGGTCAGCACCATGCTGCCGCCCCAGCCGCGATCGATCATGAAGTCGCCGATCCTGGCCTGCTCCGGAGTGCCCAGCCGGTGCAGCAGCCCGCCGAATCCCGGTCCGCTGCCGAACATGAAGACCGGCGCGTTCGCCCCCTGGACCATCTCGATCAGCGCCCACCACAGCGAGCGGGGCGCGGGGGTGCCGCCCGCCGACTCGGGCAGGTCGAGGCGCCACCACTCGGCGTCGGTGTAGGCCCGGTAGGAGCGCTTGAACCCCTCGGGCATCGCGACGGTGCGCGTGGCGGGGTCGTAGACCGGGGGCTCGCGGTCGGCCTCGGTGAAGGAGGCCGCGACGGGGCCCGTGGAGAGCTTCTCGACCTGGCCGAGGATGTCGCGCGCGGTGTCGGCGTCGATCTCGGCGAACGGAGCCCGTCCGAGACGGTCACCGAGCCCGAAGACCTCGAACAGGTTGAACTCCAGGTCGCGCAGGTTGCTGCGGTAGTGCGTCAATGTCTTCCCCCTCGGCGAGTGCACCATCAATGAAACACCTTGCCCATCTGATTCACCACCCCGGGGTCCGGAATCTGGTCGTCCGCCCAACCGGTCCCGTCACGGACGGGCGGTGGCCCTGACCTGGAGTGTGCCCTCGACCAGATGCTCGACCATCGTGGTGGCGGCGACCAGATCCGGCGCGCGGTCGGCGATCACGTCGGCGTACACGATCGACTCACAGAGCCGGATCACCGCGTAGGCGAGGGTGTCCAGGTCGACCAGCGGCGCCAGGCCCCCGTCGGCGACGTCGCGGCGCAGCAGGACGGCGAAGGCCTCGATCATCCTCGGCTGGACGCGGCCGAACGGATCGGTCAGGACCCGGAGCGCCACGGCGGGCTCCTCGTCGAGGAGCCGCCGGAATCCCTGGTCGGCGACGATCCTCTTCCCGTACCCGGCCAGGACGCCGAGCGAGCGCATCCGGCCGTCGGGGCTGAGCCATCGGGCCCCGTGCTCGCGCTCCCACCGGCACTCCGTCATCCGCCAGACCCGGGACGCCAGCCGCCAGAGCGCCTCGCCCATCAGCTCTTCGCGGTTGCCCACGCGCCGGAACAGGGTCGGCCGCGAGATCTCCAGCTCGGCTGCCAGGGCGCTCAGATCGAGCCGCCGGCCCTCGCGCAGCCGGCGCGACGCCAGCTCCACGATGTCGTCGGCAGGGGCTCGCACGGACCCAGCGTAGCCGTGCCCGTCCGGCGCGTTGCAAGGCCCCGGTCACGGCAGGGCGGGATGCTGTGACCATGGCGATCCTGGTGGCCTGCGGGGCCTTCGTGGCGACGTTGCTCGGCGGCCTGGTCGCCGCCCGGGTGAGCGACAGCCTCCACCTGGTGCTGGGGCTGGCCGCCGGGATCATGCTCGGCGTCGTCGGCTTCGACCTGCTCCCCGAGGCGTTCGAGCAGGCCCACCAGACCTGGCTGGGGGTCCCGGCCGCCGCCGTGACACTGGTCGCCGGGTTCCTGACCGTCCACGTGGTCGAGCGGTCGCTGGCCATGCACCGCGGCCACGAGGCCGAGTTCGGCGCGCACGAGCACGGCATGCAGGCGCTCGGGACCGTCACCGGCACCGGCCTGATCATCCACTCGACCCTGGACGGCGTCGGGATCGGCCTCGCCTTCCAGGCGGGCGGCTCGGTCGGCGTGGCCGTCGCCATCGCGGTGATCGCCCACGACTTCGCCGACGGCTTCAACACCTTCACCGTCACGAGCCTGTACGGCAGCGGCCGCGCCCGCGCCTGGACGTTCCTGTTCCTCGACGCCGCCGCCCCGGTCTTCGGCGCCTTCCTCGGCACGGTCGTCCGCATCCCCGAGGACGCCGTGGGCCTCTACCTCGGCTACTTCGCCGGATTCCTGCTCTACCTGGCCACCTCGGACATCCTGCCCGAGGCTCACGCCAAGCACCCGTCCCGGCTGACCCTCCTCTGCACGGTCGGCGGCGCCGCGGCCATGTTCCTGGTCGTCGGCCTCAGCCACGGCTGAGAAGCGTCAGAACACCCATCCCGCCAGCACCTCGAGCGCCGCGGTGCAGGCGAGGCCGAGGACGATCGAGAGCAGGAAGGCCCGCAGCCCGGACAGGTGGAACCCCGAGCGGGCGACCGGCTCGGTGGCCGGGCGCCACAGCGGCCGGATCTCCAGCGCGAGGTAGAGGAAGACGGCCACCGGAACGCCCGCGAAGATCCAGAACCACGACCAGCGGCTGCCGTGCCGATGCCGGTCCCGCCCGCGGAACAGCATCAGCAGGAGGACCCCCACGTAGGCGGCACCCGCGATCCGCGGCAGCCAGAGCCCCGGCAGGTGCCTCAGCCAGCTGTCGTTCCTGAACCCGATCGAGCCGCCGCCGTCGAAGCCGCCGTCGCCCACCTTGATCGCGAGTCCCGGCCGGTCCGCGGCCAGGAGTTCCAGCGATCGCCGATGGTCGCGGTCGAACTCCGACACGAGGGGCCGCAGATCCGAGGTGCTGATCCTCCCCTTGTAGCTCCACCAGCGCAGCGGCCCCGTCGACCAGACGATCTCGGCCCGCGACCAGGCTCCGTCGGCCGGTTCGTGCTTCAGCGAGACCAGCTCGGCGGAGCGCACGGCGTGGTCGGCTAGGTCGAGGCGGAACCGGTCCGCCGACCCCGTGTCCGTGGGGTTGGCGTGAGCGAGGGCCAGCGCCCCGCAGCAGGCGAAGAACACCAGCAGCACGGCGCGGACCGGACGGCCCAGCAGGGAGACCGCGGCCCCCGGCCATCGGGACAGCCTCGGGGAGACGGTCCTCACAGCTCAGAGCTGCGGAAATAGTTCGTGATCCCGGCGGAGTCCCAGCGGGCGGGGTGGGCGGCCAGGCGGGCGCGGTAGGCGTCCCAGTCGCGGCCGGGGGCCGACCAGGCGACCTCGGCGAGGCCGGGAAGGCGCGGGTAGAGCATGAAGTCGAGGTCGTCGGGGGTGGACAGGGTCTCCGACCACAGGGCGGCCTCGACGCCCACGACGTCGGCGCCGGGCACCGGGTCGGCGGGGTCCCAGTCGTAGGACCGCTCGACGCCCAGCGTGCCGGCCCAGGTCAACCCGAGCGGGGTCGACTCGTCGTACTTGAGGTCCAGGTAGGCCCGGTCGGCCGGGGACATGATCAGCTTGACGCCGCCTCCCGCGGCCTTGCCGACGGCCTCCGGGACGGGCTCGGTGGTCGGCCGCCAGTACTGGAGGCGGGTGCCGGGCGGCAGGGCGCCGGAGGCGGCGGCCTCCTGCCAGGCCACGACCGTCTTGCCCGTGTCCGGGACGATCGGGAGAACGCGCTGCAGGAACTCCGCGTAGTCCTCGGGGGTGGTCTTCAGCGCCTCGTCACCGCCGATGTGCAGGTAGCCGCCGGGCGTCTGGGCGGCGACCGAGCCCAGCACGTCGCGCAGGAAGGCGTAGGTCTCGTCCTTGCCGATCGCGATCTCGCTGAAGCCGACCTCGGTGCCGGTGTAGACGACGGGCCTGCCGTCACGGTCGATCAGCAGCCGGACCAAGGATTCCTCGACCCGGGAGTCCAGCGGCCAGGACGGCGCCAGCGACGGGTAGGCGGCCATCGCGGCCTGGGTGTGGCCGGGCAGGTCGATCTCCGGGACGACCGTGATGTACCGGTCGGCGGCGTAGGCGAGGATCTCCGCGTAGCCCTCGCGGCTGAAGAAGCCGCCCGCACCGCCGCCGACCTGGGTGGCGGCGCCGACCGAGGTCAGCTTCGGGTGCGAGGGGATCTCCAGCCGCCAGCCCTGGTCGTCGGTCAGGTGCAGGTGCAGGATGTTGAGCTTGTAGGGGACGAGCCGGTCGATGAAGCGCTTGACCGCGGCGACGTCGAAGAAGTGCCGGGCGACGTCCAGGAGCACACCGCGCCAGGGGAAGCGCGGAGCGTCGGTGATCGTCACGGCGGGAACGATCCACTCCGCGGTGACGGGCGCGGCGGACTCGATCGCCGCGGGCAGGAGCTGACGGAGCGTCTGGACGCCCCGGAACAGGCCCTCGTCGGTGGAAGCGGTGATCGTCACCCCCGCCGGGGTGGACTCCAGCCGGTAGGCCTCGGCGTCCAGGCCGTCCTGTGGGCCGTCCTCGATGATCAGGGCGATCGCGCCGTCGCCGGCGAGCGGCAGGGGAAAACCGGTCGCGGTGCGGAGCAGGCCGGTCAGCTCCGCGGCGGCGCGGCCTTCCGGGGCGGAGACGGCCGTCTCTGCCGTGAGCACGAACGCCCCATCACCGAGAGTGACGGACTGCGGAGCGGGGATGACGGAGAGTTCCACGCCCCAGAGTGTAGATGCCGAGAATCACCGCGAATCACCGATTGCGGTGCTTCTTCAGCTCGGGCGTCACGGCGTTCATCCTGTCGGCGGGCACCTTCCCCGGCGTCTTCCCCGAGGCCTTGCCCGAGGCCTTCTCCGGCGCGGGCGCCTGGACGGTCACCATCGGCACCGTCGCGTCGTCGCTCGCACCGCCCGGCAGCGCCAGGGAGACCCCGACGGTGAGGGCGGCGACGGCCAGCATCAGCCCGCCCACCAGGAGCTGCTTGCGGTAGCGGCCGAACCCGCGGACGGGCGCGGGCTCCGGCGGCGGCCCCGCGATCCCCTGGAACTCCCGGCCGACGAGCCGCATCATCAACTCCGGCGCCGACGGCCTGTCCAGCGGGTCCTTGCAGAGCGAGGACCTGATCAGCTGCCCCAGCGGACCGTCCGGCAGCCCGGTGAGGTCCGGCTGGTCCTGGACGACCCGCCGGGCGACGTCCAGCGCCTGGCCCTCGCCGAACGCGGAGCGGCCCGTCCCCGCGTAGGCCATCAGCAGGCCCCAGGCGAAGATGTCGGCGGCGGGGGTGGCCTTGCCGCCGACGAGCACCTCGGGCGCCATCCAGCCGGGCGTGCCGAGCACGGTCCCGGTGGTCGTCCAGGAGGAGTTGGAGTCGAGCGCCCGGGCGATACCGAAGTCGATCACACGCGGCCCGGACAGGGTGAGCACCACGTTGGACGGCTTCAGGTCCCGGTGGACGAGCCCTGCCTCGTGGATGGCGGCCAGCGCGGTGGCGACCCCGACCGCGATGCCGTGCAGGTCGGACACGGGCAGCGGCCCGCTCTCGTGGACGCGCCGGGCGAGGGACACCCCGCCGATGAACTCCGAGACCATGTAGGGCAGCCCGGACGGGTGCAGCCCCGGGTCCTCGCCGTGCCCGAGGATCTGGGCGGTGCAGAAGGAGGCGACCCGCCCCGCGTTCCTGACCTCGTCCTCGAACCGGGCGCGGAAGGCCTTGTCGGCGGCGAGCCGGGGATGGATGGTCTTGACGGCGACGCGGCGGCCCAGGTCGTCCTCGGCGAGGAACACGGTGCCCATGCCGCCCGTGCCGAGCCGGCCCAGCAGGGCCATCCCGCCGACGGTGACGGGGTCCTCGAGCTCCAGCGACTGGATGCCGGCGGGCAGGGTCTCTTGCACAGAACTCATCTAACCCGCGGGTCCTATTCCTGTCGCCTTGATGTGCGGAACAAGAGTGCCCGATTTCCGTGCTCCGGGACGCGACCGCTACCAAATTGTCATGTGTCGGCAACATTTCATGGGACTGGACCGGTACAACGGCCGTCCGGCAAGACGAAACGTGCATGTCACCGGGGCGTAGCCTTCCGTGTCATCTCGCGTCCTAGTCTTTCCTCATCTCCGCTGAAGCGGGGTCGCGCAGAACCCGGTCAACGCCTTCGTCGGCTCCTCCTCGACGGACGAGGGCGACGGCCGGAGCCCGCGCGGCGGACCGGTGTACCGCGTGTGAGAGCCCCAGGGGTGGGAGGTCCTATCGCGCGGGCACCGGCGACTCGAAGAAAGGCCGGTCCCTCGGGACCGGCCTTTCGCTTTCGGGCCCGCCCGGAGGCGGGCCCGGTGCCGCTACTTGACGTAGACCTGCCAGCCGATCGGCACGAGACGGAACATCACCATGTCGGTGCCGAACGGCAGCCGGGCGCAGCCGTGGGAGTCGGGGTAGAGGGGCACGTTCGGCGAACCGTGCATCGCGTAGCCCCGGTAGAAGTAGATGGGGTTGTAGAGGGTGCCGAGCTTGGCGACCCGGAGCCCGCGGATCTTCCGGTAGGTGCGGAAGTAGCCGCGCGGGGTGGTCGAGACCGCGCCGTCCTCGTACCGGCCGCTGCCGGTGGACGTGTGCGTGATCAGCGCGATCTTGTTCTTCTTGTAGACGACGATCAGCTGCCGCTTGATGGAGATCTCGACCCGGTTGGCCTCACGGCGCTTCTTCGGGGTGATCGACTTCCAGACCTTCGGCTTCTCGAGCGCCTTCCAGGTCTTCGCGCCCACCGTGCCGTTGGCGGTGCGCGGCAGACCGTTGATCTTCTGGAACGCCCAGACCGCGGCCCGGGTCTGCCCGCCGAATCTGCCGTCGGACCTGCCCGGCTCGTAGTGCAGGGACTTCAGCTTCTTCTGCAGCTTCATGACCGCCGCGCCCTTGCTGCCGAGGCGGACCGACGGGTCCCCCGCGGCCTGGGCGCCCGCCACGGCCGGCGCGACCGCGGGCGCCGCCGAGGGCGCCGCGACGACGGCCTGCTCGCCGAGCGGAACCGAGACGAGAGCGACCAGCGCCGCCCCGAGTACGACCTTCTTCACACGTGACCCCAAACTCATCAGCCGTCTGACCTCGGAAACCCGATCACATGCGGCAAATGCTGTCAACGCGGCTATAGCGACCGTGACATATCAACCTTTCGTTACCTTCCGGGTAGATATCTTTTGACCGTGTTCGAGAGACGATCAAGACATGATCGGCGACTCCATCTACAGGGAGAGCAACCCGGCCCTGGTCGGCGGCTCTCCGCAGCAGGTCCACGAGATGCTCTGGTCGGCCGAACGCGACAAGCGGATGAGATTCCGCGCGATCGTGGCGGGCCTGCTGGTGATCATCGGCTGGAAGTTCGTCAGCCCGTGGGCGGGCGTCGGGGCCGCCGCCGCCTACCTCGTGGTCGACCTCGCGATGGCCGTCGCCAGACGGCTGTCCTCCAGCGTCTGGCGGCAGGGGCTCAGCGGTGAGCGGCGGACGGCACGCGCGCTGGCCCTGCTGGAGCGGCGCGGGTACCGGGTCCTGCACCGGAGGGTCGTCCCCGGCCACGGGACGGTCGCCCACATCGTGATCGGCCCGAGCCGGGTGTGGCTGGTCGAGAACGAGGTCTACGACCCCGAGACCGACCTGGTCGCCATCAAGGGCAAGCTGTTCGTCGGCAAGGACGTGAAGACGCACGTCAACGCCAAACTGGAACGTGCCGCCACCGACGTCTCCGAGATGCTGTCAGGGGCCCTCTCGGAGCCCGTCAAGGCCGCGGTGATCGTCGCGGTGCACGGGGGCAGGCCCAAGATGACCCGGATGACGGCCGGGGGCGTGGTGCTCATGCGCCCGTGGCGGGTGCCCGGCTTCGTCCGGCGGACGTCCGGGCCCGGCATGGACCCCAACGAGATCACCAGGACGGCGCTCTACCTGTTCGGTCCCGCCGGCTCGTGAGGCGGGAACGCCTCCGGGAGGCTGGCCTTCAGCAGCAGGTCGAGCCCGAACTCGAACTCCGCGTCGAGGTCGAGGACGAACGCCGAGGCGACCAGGGCGGAGATGTTGGGGAAGGCGGCCGGGTCCGCGGCGGCGAACTTCTCCTCCAGCGCGTGATCTCCGTGGTCCTCGACCATCTTCTGGAAGCGCGTCTCGCGCATCAGGCAGCCGACCGCGAAGGACAGGAAGGTGCCCGCGATGCGGGTGGCGTCCGCCAGCGGGTAGCCCGCGGCACGGGCGATCTCCATCGCGTGCTCGAACAGGCGCAGCGTCGCGGGCGACTCGAAGTCGCGGGTGATCACGAGGTTGACCGTGCGGGGATGGTCGTGGGAGATCTTGCGGAAGGCCCGCATCATCCCCCTGGCCCGCTCGCGGACGGGTGCCTCGGGATCGTCGGAGAAGTCGATGTCCGTGACGATCCGCTCGACCACCGCGTCCAGCAGGGCGGCCTTGTTCGGCACGTGGTGGTAGAGGGACATCGCGGCGGCGTCGAGCTCGGCGGCGACCTTGCGCATCGACAGCGCCTCCGCACCGTCCCGTTCGATCAGGTCGATGGCCGCACGCACGATCCGGTCACGGGTCAACACGCACTGACCCTATACCTCCCGTGAACAGGGTCACATCCAGCGCCTCCCGGCCCCACGGACGCGGAACCCCGCCTCGCGCGGTGCGGGGCGGGGTTCCGGGGTGACGCGGCCGGGTGACGCGGGTCAGGACGCGGAGGCGTCCTTCTCCCGGGCGCGCAGCGCGCGGCGGACGCCGTCGCGGCCCTCCGAGAGCAGGCGGAGCAGCGCCGACGGCGGCTTCTCGTCCGCGATGTAGCGCTCGGTGCGGTCGATGGTCTCCTGGGAGATGTTCAGGAAGGGGTAGGCGACCTCGGCGAACGTCTGCGACATGTCCGAGCTCCACTCCTTCCAGATCCGTCCGACCTCCTGGAAGTACTTCTCGCCGTAGGGCTTGAGCAGGTCGGCCTGGTCGGGCTCGACGAACCCGCCGATCGTGGCGCGGAAGACCGCGTTCGGCAGCTTCCCGCCGATGATCCGCTGCCAGGCCGCCTCCTTGGCCTCCGCGGTCGGGATCGCCGCGGTGAGCGCGGCGGCGTGCCGCTCGCCCGCCGCGGTGGCGTCCCGCTCGTGCTCGGCCCTGATCTCGGCCTCGCCCGCCTTGCCGTTGACGACGAGGCGGCGCAGCAGACCCCAGCGCAGGTCGGTGTCGACCTGGAGGCCGTCGAGGACCTCGGTGCCGTCCAGGAGCGCCCGGACGTAGCCGAGGTGCGCGTCGGAGGTCGCCGAGCCCGCGAACGCCTGCACGTAGTTGAGCTGGAGGTCGGAACCGGCCTCCGCCCCCCTGGCCAGGTCGTGCAGCGCGTCGGCCAGCAGGGACAGGCCCTCGGCGCGCCACGCCGGGTCGGCGTACTGCGTGATCGCCAGCCGGCCCTGGCGCAGCAGGGTCTGGGTCACCGAGATGTCCGTGACGCCCGCGATGCCCGACAGCAGGAGCTTGACGTAGTCGCGGGTCGCCAGCTCGGCGTCGCGGGTCATGTCCCACGCCGCCGACCAGGCCAGCGCCCGGGGCAGGCTCTCGCGGATCTCGCCGATCGAGGAGACCAGGGTCTGGAGCGAGTTCTCGTCGAGCCGGATCTTGGCGTAGGTGAGGTCGTCGTCGTTGACCAGCACCAGGTCGGGACGGCGCTCGCCGACGAGCTCGCCGACCTCGGTCCGGGCGCCGACCACGTCGAGCTCGACGCGCTTGCGGCGCACCAGGCCCTCGGCGGTCCGGTCGTACAGGCCGATCGCGACCCGGTGCGAGCGCAGGGTGGGGTACGCGCTGGTCGCCTCCTGGAGCACCTCGAAGGAGGCGAAGTTCCCGGACGCGTCCAGCGTGAAGTCCGGCCGCAGCGTGTTGACCCAGGAGGTCTCCAGCCACTCCTTCGACCAGGAGGTCAGCTCGCGCCCTGAGGTCTCCTCCAGGGCGTCGAGCAGGTCGGCCAGGACCGTGTTGCCCCAGGCGTGCCGCTGGAAGTAGCGGCGCACGCCCTCGAGGAAGTTCTCCAGGCCCACGTAGGCGACGAGCTGCTTGAGGACCGAGGCGCCCTTGGCGTAGGTGATGCCGTCGAAGTTGACCTCGACCGCCCGGATGTCGGGGATGTCGGCCGCGATCGGGTGCGTCGAGGGGAGCTGGTCCTGGCGGTACGCCCACGACTTCTCGACGTTCGCGAAGGTGGTCCACGCGCCCGTCCACTGGGTGGCCACCGACTGGCACAGCACCGACATGTAGGTGGCGAACGACTCGTTCAGCCACAGGTCGTCCCACCACCGCATGGTGACGAGGTCGCCGAACCACATGTGCGCCATCTCGTGCAGGATCGTCTCGGCGCGGCGCTCGTAGGCCGCGTCGGTCACCCGCGACCGGAAGACGTAGTCCTCCAGGAAGGTGACGCAGCCCGCGTTCTCCATCGCGCCCGCGTTGAACTCCGGCACGAACAGCTGGTCGTACTTGCCGAACGGGTAGGGGAAGGCGAAGGTCTCCTCGAAGTACGCGAAGCCCTGCTTGGTGACGTCGAGGATCGCCTCGGCGTCAAGGTGCTCGGCCAGCGACGCGCGGCAGTAGACCCCGAGCGGGATCCGGCCGTTGTCGTAGGAGTCGCGCACCACGTGGTACGGCCCCGCGACGAGCGCGGTGATATAGGTCGACATCTTCTCCGTCGCCGGGAAGCGGTGGACGGCCCCCTCGCGCACCGGAGCGGTGTTGGAGACGACCTCCCATCCCTCGGGCGCGGTGACGCCGAAGGTGAAGACCGACTTCAGGTCGGGCTGGTCGAAGCACGCGAACATGCGGTGCGCGTCGGCCGTCTCGAACTGGGTGTAGAGGTAGACGCCGCCGTCCACCGGGTCGACCATCCGGTGCAGCCCCTCGCCCGAACGGGAGTAGAGGATGTCCGCCGCGACGGTCAGCTCGTTCGACGCCTCCAGCACGGGCAGCGGGAGCCGCCCCTTGGCCGCGTCGTAGGTGGAGACGTCGAGAGCCCGCCCGTTGAGGGTCGCCTCCCGGACGACCGCGTCGTGCAGGTCGATGAAGGTCGGCACGCCGACCTCGTTGCTGGTGAACCGTACGGTGGTGACGCTGTCGAAGCGCTCCTCACCGGTGGAGTCCGCGCCGGGACCGTTGGAGCCGGTGACGTCCAGGTCCACCTCGTACGACTCGACGGTCAGCAGCCGGGCTCTTTCCCGCGCCTCGTCGCGCGTGAGGTTGCCTGCCACAAGCCCTCCTAGATGACGTCCGTTGTTCGTTCGGATCTTTTCATGTCTACCCGGACAGCGGGAATGCGCGCTCGCGGACCGGGGTTGATCCGTTGTACGCAGGCTCTCTTCTATGGAGGTCGATTTTGTCGGCTAATGACCCCACCCCGGTTGACTTCTGGTTCGACCCTAGGTGCCCGTGGGCATGGATGACGTCGCGGTGGATCCATGAGGTCGCCAAATATCGTGACATCGCCCCTCGCTGGCACGTCATGTCGCTGGCCGTGCTCAACGAGGGCCGTGACGACCTGCCGGAGCGCTACAAGCAGTTCATGAAGGACGCCTGGGGCCCGGTGCGCGTCGCCATCGCCGCGGAGCAGAAGTACGGCAACGAGGTGCTCGGCCCGCTCTACACCGAGCTCGGCACCCGGATCCACAACGAGGGACGCACCCCCGACGACGCGCTGGTCATCGAGGCGCTGGAGGCGGCCGGACTCGACCGCGAACTGATCTCGGCGGCCCACACGACCGACTACGACGAGGCGCTGCGGGCCTCCCACAAGGTCGGCATCGACAAGGTCGGCCAGGACGTCGGCACCCCGGTCATCGAGGTGGAGGGCGTCGCCTTCTTCGGGCCGGTCGTCACCCCGATCCCGCGCGGCGAGGACGCCGTCAAGCTGTGGGACGGCGTCCGCCTGGTCGCCGGCACCCCCGGCTTCTACGAGCTCAAGCGCACCCGCGACGCGGACCCCAGCTTCGACTAGAGGCTTGGGAGCCCTGGAATGGGGTAAACGGTTGTTCATGGGACAGCCGGGAGCGGGTCAGGCGGGAATGCGCATCACCCTCGACGTGGCGATGCGGGTCCGGGACGTGTCCCGGACCCGCTCCGAAGAGGCCGCGCCGCGAACGGCGGAGCCGCCGAAGCCCCGCAGAGGGGAGCGCCGGCGGCTCAGCAAGCGTCGAGGTCAGACGGGGTAGGAGAGGTCGGGCGGGCCGGTCTCAGGCGGGCAGGGCCGGGAGCTCGCCCGTGGTCTCGTAGGCGGAGAGCATGTCGATGCGGCGGGTGTGCCGGGACTCTCCCGAGTACGGGGTGGCCAGGAACAGCTGGACGAAGCGGGTGGCGTCGTCCAGGGAGTGCTGGCGGGCGCCGATGCTGATGACGTTGGCGTCGTTGTGCTCGCGGCCGAGGGTCGCGGTGTCGTCGCTCCACGCGAGCGCCGCGCGGATGCCCTTGACCTTGTTGGCCGCGATGGCCTCGCCGTTGCCGGAGCCGCCGATGACGATGCCGAGGGAGCCGGGCTCGCCCGCCACGCCCTCGGCCGCGCGCAGCACGAACGGCGGGTAGTCGTCGACCGCGTCGTACACGGCGGGGCCGCAGTCGACGGGCTCGTACCCGTTGGCCTTCAGCCACCCGACCAGGTGTTCCTTCAGCTCAAAGCCGGCGTGGTCCGATCCCAGGAAAACTCGCATGCCGCGATTCTCCCAGGTCATCCCTGGATCACGAACGCCGGGTCGAGCTGCGCCTCGAGATCCTCGCCCGTCGCCCTGTTCGCCCAGCTCCTGGCGTTCCTGACATGGAACTCGGCGGCCTGGCGCTGGAACTTCGGCCAGTCCTTGCCGTGCGCGTCGACGGTCTTGCGCAGCAGGTCGAGGGCGGCGATCCCCGCGTCCTCCAGGTGCGCCCCGGGACGTCCCTGCTCGATGGCCCGGACGGCGCTGGAGTGCCCGAACCAGGTCAGGAGGTCGTCGCCGACCTCGGTGCGCAGGTAGTCGAGGTCCTGCTCGTCGTGGACCTTGTTTCCGACGACCTTGATGGTGACGTCGAAGTCGCGGGCGTACTCGACGTACTGCCGGTAGACGCTGACGCCCTTCCGGGTCGGCTCGGCGACCAGGAACATGACGTCGAACCGGGTGAACAGGCCGGAGGCGAAGGTGTCGGCGCCGGCGGTCATGTCGACGACCACGTACTCGCCCTCGCCGTCGACGAGGTGGTTGAGGTAGAGTTCGACGGCCCCGGTCTTGGAGTGGTAGCAGGCGACGCCCAGGTCGTCGTCGCTGAACGGGCCGGTGACCATCAGCCTGAGCGTCGGGCCGAGTTCGAGGGCCAGGTCGCGGTGGAACAGGTCGCCGCCGCCGACGCGCAGCAGCCGCGAGCCCTCCCCCGGCGGCGTGGTCTTGACCATGGCGGCGGCCGAGGAGATCCGCGGGTTGGTCCCGCGCAGGTACTCCTTGATCTCGGTGAGGTGGTCGCCGAGCGCCGGGATCACGGTGCCCTCGTCGAGGCCGAGGGCCACGCCGAGATGCTGGTTGATGTCGGCGTCGACGGCCACGACGGGCAGTGCCGCCCCGGCCAGATGACGGATGAACAGCGACGACAGCGTCGTCTTGCCGCTGCCGCCCTTCCCCACGAACGCGACCTTCATGTCTCTTCCCCGCGCCTAGTTGGAATGAAAACCGTTTCCGCATTCCACGGTAGCGAAGCCCGCGCGGGAGCTAAGGGGCTTCGGGCAAAGAATCGGGGTGGAAGCCGTAGGGAAGTTCCAGGCGGTGCTCGGCCAGCAGGGCCGGGTCGGCGAGGAGATCGCGGGTCTTGCCGTCCGCGGCGATGACCCCGCCCGACATGATCATCGATCGGGGGCAGAGCTGGGCGGCGTAGGGCAGGTCGTGGGTGACCATCAGGATCGTGACGTCGAGGTCGAGCAGGATCTCGGCCAGCTCCCTGCGCGAGGCCGGGTCGAGGTTGGAGGACGGCTCGTCGAGCACGAGGATCTCCGGCTCCATCGCCAGGACGGTCGCGACGGCCACCCGGCGCCGCTGGCCGAAGCTCAGGTGCTGCGGCGCCCGGTCGGCGACGTGGCCCATGCCGACCCGCTCCAGCGCCGCCGTGACCCGCGCCTCCAGCTCGGGTCCGCGCATCCCCAGGTTGGCCGGGCCGAAGGCGACGTCCTCCCGGACGGTCGGCATGAACAGCTGGTCGTCGGGGTCCTGGAAGACGACCCCGACCCGGCGGCGGATCTCGCGCAGGGACTTCTTGTCCTTCGGGTCGACCGGCAGCCCGGCGACCTTCACGCTGCCCGAACCGCCGGCCAGGATCCCGTTGAGGTGGAGCACGAAGGTGGTCTTGCCCGCGCCGTTCGGGCCCAGCAGCGCGACCCGCTCTCCCCTGGCGATGCTCGCGTCGACGCCGAACAGCGCCTGCGTGCCGTCGGGGTAGGCGAAGGCCAGACCC
The DNA here is from genome assembly GCF_039534125.1 of Actinocorallia longicatena. Classification (NCBI taxonomy): domain Bacteria; kingdom Bacillati; phylum Actinomycetota; class Actinomycetes; order Streptosporangiales; family Thermomonosporaceae; genus Actinocorallia; species Actinocorallia longicatena. The sequence continues at coordinate 106,687 of NZ_BAAAUV010000019.1, forward strand.
CGCACCTCCAGGGAGAGTTCGTCCATCAGGCCATCCAAGCAGAGGCCGCGACCAGCACGGCGGCGGCCGGGAGCGCGGCGCTGACGGCCCACTGGCCGCGGCTGGCGGCGAGCTCGTGGATCACCGGCATCCGGCCGTCGTAGCCGCGGCTGATCATCGCGAGGTAGACGCGTTCGCCGCGCTCGTAGGAGCGCAGGAACAGCGCGCCGAGCGAGCGGGCGAGGATCTTGGCGTCGCGCAGGTCGCGCGGTTCGAAGCCGCGGGCGGCGCGGGCGGTCCTCATCCGGCGCAGCTCGGCGGTGACGACGTCGCCGTAGCGGAGCATGAAGGTCGCGATCTGGGTGATCAGCTGCGGCATCCGCAGCCGCTCGATGCCCAGCAGCAGCACGCGCGGCTCGGTCGTGGAGGCCAGCAGGATGCTCGCGACGACGCCCAGGGTGCCCTTGGCGAGGATGTTCCACGCCCCCCACAGGCCGCTCTCGCTGAGGTCGAGGCCCAGCACGTGGACCGTCGGGCCGGTCGCGACGAACGGCATCAGGAACGCGAACGCCACGAAGGGGATCTCGATCACGACCCGCCGGGCGACCAGCGCCAGCGGGATCCCGGCGGTGACGGCGACCCCCGCGAGCAGCAGCGCGTAGGCCCCGAAGGCCCAGATCTGCTCGCGCGGGGTGGCCACCACGGCCAGCACGAAGCCGACCGTGGCGAGGATCTTGCACTGCGGGGGGAGCCGGTGCGCCGTCGACTCCCCCGCCCGGTAGAGGACGTGAGCGTGTCCCGCGCCCACTACTCGGCCGTCTGGGGCTTGCGGCGGATCACCCAGAACAGGCCGGTTCCCGCGACGAGCACGACCGCGACGCCCGCGACGCCCGCCAGGCCCCCGGACAGGCGGGCGTTCTCGACGCCCTTCACTCCGTAGTCGGCCAGCGGGGAGTCCTTGGACGCGTGGTCCTCGACCTTGGCGTCGATCCCCTTGTCGGCGGCGACCTTCTCCAGCCCGTCGGGGCTGGAGCTGGCGTAGAAGCTGACGACGCCCGCCAGCACGAGGGCGGCCAGCAGGGCCGCTCCGAGGAACTTCCTGGTGCTCATGCGCGGCCTTCCTGAGCCTCGGCGAGGGGGGCGTTCCTGAGGACGAGGGGCCGGGCGAGGTCGCGGGCCCCGTAGACCAGGTCCGGCCGCACGGCCAGGACCGACGACACGGTCAGGGCCGTGATCAGCGCCTCACCGATGCCGATCAGCACGTGGACGCCGACCATCGCGGTGATGACCTTGCCGATCGGGACGTCGGTGGTCCCGCCGATCTCGTAGAGGACGGTGAAGGCCACCGCGGCGGCGGGCACCGACAGCACCGCGGCCGTGAAGGCGGCGACGGTGACCGAAGGCCGGGTGCGCGGCAGCACCCTGACCAGCGCGCGGAAGACCAGGTAGCCGACGAGCACGGTGGTCAGCGCCATCGTGGTGATGTTCACCCCGAGCGCGGTCAGCCCGCCGTCGGCGAAGATCAGCGCCTGGGCCAGCAGCACCACCGAGACCACCAGGACGCCCGTGAAGGGGCCGACCAGGATGGCGGCGAGGGTGCCGCCCAGCAGATGGCCGCTGGTGCCTCCGGCCACGGGGAAGTTGAGCATCTGGGCGGCGAAGACGAACGCCGCGGTCACCCCCGCCAGCGGGGCGGTGCGATCGTCGAGTTCCTTCCGGGCGCCACGCAGGGCGACGGCCACGCCCGCCGCCGCGAGAACTCCGGTGGCCACCGACGTCGGAGCGTCGATGAACCCATCGGGTACGTGCACGGGGATTTCCTCCTGATCGGGCCTGCGTCGCCCCTGTTGGAGCGTGATGATTGTACTTGCGACTGAGTTGCAATAACAAGGTTGGTGCGGCGGCCGGGAGCGGACGGTGACCGGGATTACCGCCACCCGGACGATTCCGTCGGTACAGTTGCGGGGTCATGCTTCAGCGCCTGGTTCACCTCCTCCCGCCGAAGGTCCGTGCCCAGCTCAGGCGCGTGCCCGCGTTCGTCGCGCTCTATCAGTGGCTGCGGCGGGGGCGGCTGCTGCGCGAGCGCTACATGTTCGCCGGGCTGGCGGGGCTGGCGATCGTCGTCGGCGCGCTGGCGACCGTCTCGTCCTGGTGGTTCCCGCCGAGCATGCTGGTGCTGTCGGTGCTCTGGGGCGGTCTGGTGCTGCGGGTCAAGGCCCTGTCGGGCCTGCTCGTGCTGGTCACCGGCATCCTCTTCGTGGACTTCTTCTCCGACGAGGGCCGCTTCGGGCCCGGGGTGTTCCTCACGATCGGGCTGACGGCCCTGCTCGCGCTGTCGCTCTCCCGCACCCGGCAGACGCTGGGCGTCCAGGGGCTGCGCGGCGAGGCCATGCTGCTGGAGCTCAGCCAGCGGCTGAACCGCCAGGGCAAGATCCCCCAGCTCGGCGACGGCTGGGAGGCCAAGGTCGAACTGGTCCAGGCGGGCGGGTCGTCCTTCGGCGGCGACTTCGTCGTGTCGTGCCGGCACGGCGGCCCGGACGGGACCAGGGATCTGCTCGAGGTCGCGCTGGTCGACGTGTCGGGCAAGGGCATCGACGCCGGGACCAGGGCCCTCATGCTGTCCGGGGCGTTCGGGGGGCTCCTTGGATCGGTCCAGCCCGCCGAGTTCCTCTCCGCCTGCAACAACTACCTCCACCGGCAGCGCTGGGACGAGGGATTCGTCACGGCCGTCCATGTGATCGTCGATCTCGAGACGGGCGAGTACACCGTCGAGTCCGCGGGGCATCCGCCGGCGGTGAAGTTCGTCGCCTCCAGCGGGACCTGGCAGGTCGGGACGGCCAAGGGCGTCGTCCTGGGCGTCGTCCCCGACCTCAAGTGCGAGCCGGAGACCGGGCGGCTGCGCACCGGTGACGCGCTGATGCTCTTCACCGACGGCCTGGTCGAGGCCCCGGGACGCGATCTCGACGCGGGGATCGACCATCTCCTCGGCGAGGCCGAGCGGCTCGTGCCGCAGGGCTTCCGCAAGGGCGCCCGCGAGATCGTCCAGACGATGTCCGCCGCCCACGACGACGACTGCGCGATGGTGCTGATCTGGCGCTCCTGATCGGGGTGCCGTCCGGAACCCGTCGTGAAACGCTGTTCGTTCGCGTGGCCGATGGGGAAGAGGAGTCTCGTGGGAGTTCTGGGAGAGCTGGCCCGGCGCTGTGCGTTCGGTGATCTCGCCGCGCTGGCGCGGGCGGGGGTGGCGCCCGCGGAGATCCTCGGGACCTGCGAGTTCGGCAAGCAGCTGCTGGAGCTGGACGCCGAGGACTTCGGCGACGCCGATCCCTCGGTTCCCGGAGCCCTCGTGGAGCGGGCCCGGCAGATCCGGATGCCGCAGGAGCCGCGGGAGAGCGTCCGTGGGGCGCTGGCCTCGATGCGTCCGGCCTACGCGCTGCTGCTCGAAGTGATCGCGATCCGGTGGGCGCGCCGGGAGATGGCCGGGCTCGTCGCCGCCGCGCACATCGCCTCGGAGTACCTGCACGTGCTGGCCTGGGAGCCGGTGCTCGGCCACGGGGCCGACCCCGCGCGGCTCGGCGAGCGGATGGCCGTCCCCGGCAGCCGGTTCGGGATCGTCGCCGAGGCCGAGCACTGCGAGCACACGCGGGGCGTCCGGGCGGCCTGCGACCGGTCCCTGCGGGTGTCGAAGGAGCCGGGCGAGGGCTGGCGCGCCTATCTCGACCGGCAGCACAGCCAGATGGCCAAGGGCCTCGGGGTCTGCGCCGCCGAGTGCCGGACCCCGTGCACGCCCGTCACCGGCCTGCCCGAGCGGGTCCGGATCGCGCTGGCCGACCGCAACCACCTCGCCAGGGAGTTCGCCGACGGCGCCCTGGTGAAGCTCCGGCACGCCGCCCCGGTCGGGCACGGTTTCGGAGTGCCGTCACAGGAGGAGCTCCAGGACGCCTGGGCGCGCTCGCGCACCTCGCTGTCCAAGCACGCGCTCTTCCACGCCGCCCCCGACCCCGACCCGGACTTCCCGCTGAAGGGCCTGCCCCAGGCCTTCACCGCCGTCGCGGCGGCGAAGATCGCCCCGAGCACCCTCCTACACGACGTGTCCCTGCACCTGCAGACCCTGCTGCCGGACGACTAGGGTCTGTTTCGAAGTCGGCGCCCGTAGCGAGCGGCGTCCAGGTGCGTGCCTCGGGGGTGCGGAGGAGGGAGTCGGCCTGGTGTGGGGCCGGCGACCGACGACAAGCCCGCGAGGCGCGTGCCTGGGCGTCGCGTAGTAGGGCAGGTGGCTTTGAAACAGACCCTAGGCCCGCCGGAACCGGGTTAGCCGGTCAGGGGCGCGATCGCGGCGCGGACGCCGGGATCGGTCTTGATCTCCTCCAGGGACAGGGGCAGGGGGACGCGCCAGTTGGGGTACTCGTTCGTGGTGCCCGGCTGGTTCTGGGTGCGCCGCTCCCCTGCCGCGTCGGCCAGGGAGACGCCGATGAGGCGGGCCGGGGTGCGGGCCAGGTAGGCGTGCAGGGCCTCGACGATTCCGGGGACCCCGACCCGGTCCAGGAGCGCGGCCGGAGCCTCGTCCTGCCCGGCGTCCAGGAGGCCCTCGTCGGTCAGCAGGCGGAACCAGCCCGCGAGGTCGGCCTCGTGGGCGGCGCGCTCCTCCGCGACGGGCCGCGTCAGCAGGTCGAGTTCCTCGCGCAGGGTGATGTGGTCGCCGTGCAGGAAGCCCGCGATCGGCGGCAGGTCGTGTGAGCCGACGCTGGCCAGGCAGGACTCGCGCCACTCCCCCGGCCTGCGGCCGCGCTCGAACCAGAGGAGCCCGGTGCCGAGCACCCCGTGGGCCGACAGCGCCTCGCGGACCGAGGGCTCGACGGTGCCGAGGTCCTCGCCGATCAGGACGGCATCGGCCCTGGCGGCCTCCTCACAGAGCACCCGCAGCAGCGCCCGGCGGTCGTAGGCGACGTAGGCGCCCTGGTCGGGCGGGGCTCCCTCGGGCACCCACCACAGCCGGGACAGCTGCATGACGTGGTCGAGCCGGAGGCCGCCGCCGTGCCTGAGGGCCGCGGCGATCATCGCCCGGTAGTGCCGGTGGTCGTCGTCGGCGATGCGGAGCGGGTGCGGCGGCGGCTGGCCCCAGTCCTGGCCGAGCTGGTTGAACTCGTCCGGCGGTGCGCCGACCGACATGCCGGGCGCGAACAGGTCCGGGTAGAGCCAGGTGTCGGCGCCGCCCGGATGGACCCCGACCGCCAGGTCGTGGACGATCCCGATCGGCATCCCGGCCGACCTGGCCGTCCGCTGGGCGTCGGCGAGCTGGCCGTCGAGCCGCCACTGGAGCCAGGCGTGGTACTCGACCCGTTCGGCGCGGGCCCCGCCCGGCTCGTGGCTGGGCCAGCCGCGCCAGTCCGCCCCGTACAGCTCGGCGAGGGCGCACCAGGTCGCGAAGCCGGTCAGCGCCGAGCCCTCCCGGCGGCGGTAGGCGCGGTAGGAGTTGTCCGGGGTGAACAGGGCGAACAGCGCGCGGAGTATCTCGTCCTTGACCTTCCAGACCCGGTCGCGGTCGAGGGTGTCGATGGATTCGAGCCGGCCCAGGAACGTCCAGCGGTCGGGGTGGGCGTCGAACTCGGGGAGCGCGCTGACCCGCAGGTAGAGCGGGCTGGTGTAGCGGCGGCTCACCGGCAGGTAGGGCGACGGCTCGATCGGGGACACCGGCGAGCCCGCGTGCAGCGGGTTGACCAGCAGGAACCCGGAGCCGAGCCGGGCGCTCCAGCCCGCGAGGTCGGCCAGGTCGCGCAGGTCGCCGATCCCGCACGAGGCGCGGGAGCGCACCGAGTAGAGCTGGGTCATGAACCCCCAGGCCCGGTCGGGCGGGGGCAGCGGCCCGGCCGGCGCGCCGCGGTCCGGCTCGCGCGCCGTCCGCTCGGCGGCCGCGGTCCCGCCGTCGGCCCCGAGCGAGGCGAGGACGGCGCGGAGGGTCTCGGGAGAGACCTGCGCTTCCTGTCCCCGCCAGTCCCGGTAGCCGGTCTCGACGTGATGGGCCCGGGCGAGTCGGCGCAGTTCCTCATCGTCCACGTGTCCACTCTTGCCGATGTCCGGCCCGACAAACGCCAGGAAGCGGACATGTCACCAGATGGATGGTCTGCGCTGAATCCAGGGGTGGGCCTGCTCGATCTGTGCCGCGAGCGAGATCAGGACGTGGTCCTCGCCGATCCGGCCCGACAGCATCACCCCGATCGGGAGATCGTCTTCGGTCCAGTGCAGGGGGACGCTCATCGAGGGCTGCCCCGAGACGTTGGACAGCGCGGTGAACGGGGTGAAGCGCTTCTGCCGCTCGAAGTTCTCCGCCGGCTCCTGATCATGGAAGTAGCCGATTGCGGCCGGGGGTTCCGCCAGGGTGGGCGTGAGGAGCGCGTCGTAGGCGTCGGAGACCGCCAGAGCGGCCCTGACGGCGGTCTGGAGATCGGCGTGGGCGCGCAGGAGCTCGGTCGCGGTGATCCGTGCGCCGCGCTCGCGCAGCCAGCGGCTGAGCGGCATCAGCAGGTGCTCGCGCTCGGGCGGGACCGGAGAGGCCGTGGACATGGCCGCCCACAGCGTCTCGAAGATCGGGACGAGCTCGGGCCCGCCGATCGGGGGCACGTCGACGATCTCGTGGCCGAGGCCGTCCAGGAGGGCCGACGCGTCCTCGTAAGCGGCCATGACGTCGGGATGGACGACCGCGCCCGGCACGATCGGCTCCGCCCACCGGGCGATCCGCAGCCGTCCCGGCGGGCGCGCGGCCGCCTCGGCATGGCTCCAGGGGGCGGCGGGCGCCCGGTAGAGATCGCCGGGAAGGTGACCGGTGAGCACGTCCAGGAGCGCGGCGGCGTCCCCGACGGTCCGCGCGAGCGGGCCGCTGGCCGACAGGCCGAAAAGATCGGGCATGACCGGCCCCTGCGACACACGGCCGCGTGAGGGCTTGAACCCGAACAGCCCGCAGACGCTCGCGGGGATCCGGATCGACCCCCCGCCATCGCTACCCTGTGCAACCGGTGCCAGGCCCGAGGAGACCGCCGCGGCCGCCCCGCCGGACGATCCGCCGGCACTTCTCGACAGGTCCCACGGCGTCCGCGCGGGAGCGGACACGCCGTTCTCCGTATAACAGGGCAGCCCGAATTCCGGAGTTGAGGTCAGCCCCAAATGCGGATTACCCGATTGCTCGAGAAGTGTCACGATGTGGTCGTCGGCGAATCCCACCAGATCATCGAAGGCCAGGCTGCCGAATGTGGTCGGCAGGCCGTTGACCATGTTCAGCCCCTTGACAGGCACCGGCACGCCGAACAGCGGCGGCAGCGAGGCGCGGTCCTCCGTCTCGCCGAGGATCTTCTCGGCGCGGCGCGCCTGCTCGCGGGCCCTGTCGACCGGCACGTGCGAATACGCTCCGACCTGCGGATTAAGGGCCTCGATCCGGGAAAGGTAGTAATCGAGGACCTCGACGGGCGAGAGTTCACGGCGGCGTACGGCGGCACCCAGCAGCAGCGCGGTCAGATGATGGATCTCGGTCACACGCCCGAATATGTCACGTGCAACACTGGTTAGGGCAGACAAACTTACCCACCAGTACGGGTAGTGAATCGCCGGAAACGGGCGACAAAACTAGTACCGAAGGTGCCTAGGCGGCCGTCCGGCCGGTGGTTACTCTGCGCAAAGAGGATCATGGCCGTGGAGCGCGTGAACGCGGTCCACGGAGTGAGCAGTGGGAGGGAAGAGCGATGGCCCTTATCGAGCGCGGCGAGGTAGGCAGCGCACGCGGTCAGCCACCGGGCAAGCCGGGCGGCGACGGGGAGACCTCCACGTACGGAGACGTGCTGGGAAACCCGCAGCTGCAGAGATGGGCGCTGCGCATCGGGGTCGCCACGGTGATCGGCGTGCTGTTCGCGATCGTCTTCGACCTCCGGGTCGGCGTGACGGTGGCGATCATCGCGGTCATCGCCGACACCGTCAGGAAGGCCAGGAGCGTCCCGTCCGACCAGGCCCACCGGAGAGCCTCGGCGGCGGAGCGCAAGACGGCCAGGCAGCTGCGCGGCCTCACCAAGCAGGGGTGGCACATCCTGCACGCCAGAGCCGTCCCGCGGGACAGCGAAGGCGTCAGCGACGGCAAGATCGACCATCTGGTGATCGGGCCGACCGGGGTGTACGCCATCGACTCCGAGCAGTGGGACAAGCGGCTCCCTGTCCGGACCCTGTCGCATCTCAAGCTGTTCCACGGTCCCTTCGAGAAGAAGGACCGGCTCGACGAGGCACGCTGGGAGGCCAACCAGGCCAGCCGGCTGCTGAGCAAGGCGATCGGGGTCGAGATCCCCGTTCAGCCGTCCGTCGCGATCTACGGACCCGCGATCCCCTGGCGGATCATGACGGTCCGGAACGTCGACGTCTACGCGGGCGGCACGGCAAGGAAGTACCTGCGGAAGAAGCCCAAGGTCCTCACCGCGGAAGAGGTCGAGCGCATCGCCGAGGTGGCGAGGACCGCTCTGCCCTCGAAATTCCCTGAATAGCGCTCAGGGCACCCCGCCGAAGTCGCCGGGGTGCCGCTGACGGGTAGGCTTGGTGACACCGTTTCGTCGCCAGCCCCTTCACCCCTTGGGGCCACCCACCATCTCAAGATCCACGGTTGGGAGAGTCCCCGTCATGCCAGCGCTCAGGTCTCGCACTGTCACCCACGGACGGAACATGGCGGGCGCCCGCGCCCTCATGCGCGCCACCGGTGTCGAACGCGAGGACTTCGGCAAGCCGATCATCGCCATCGCCAACAGCTTCACCGAGTTCGTGCCCGGCCACGTCCACCTGCGCGAGGTCGCGCAGGTCGTGGCGGCGTCGGTGAAGGCGGCGGGCGGGATCCCCCGCGAGTTCAACACGATCGCGGTCGACGACGGCATCGCCATGGGTCATGGCGGCATGCTCTACTCCCTGCCCTCGCGCGAGCTCATCGCCGACGCGGTCGAGTACATGGTCGAGGCGCACTGCGCCGACGCCCTGATCTGCCTGTCGAACTGCGACAAGATCACCCCCGGCATGCTGATCGCCGCCCTGCGCCTCAACATCCCGACGGTCTTCGTGTCCGGCGGCCCGATGGAGGCCGGGAAGGTGACGGTCGTCAACGGCACGGCCTCCCTGGTCCGCAAGCTCGACCTCATCGACCCGATGATCGCCGCCGCCGACGAGTCGGTGTCCGACGAGGACCTCGCCGAGATGGAGGAGAACGCCTGCCCGACCTGCGGCTCCTGCTCGGGCATGTTCACCGCCAACTCGATGAACTGCCTCACCGAGGCCATCGGCCTGGCGCTGCCCGGCAACGGCACCACCCTCGCCACCCACGCCGCCCGCAAGGCCCTCTTCGAGGACGCCGGCCGCGTGGTCATGGACATCAGCCGCCGCTACTACGAGCAGGACGACACCTCGGTTCTCCCGCTGTCCATCGCCACCCGCGACGCCTTCGAGAACGCGATGGCCCTGGACGTCGCGATGGGCGGCTCCACCAACACGATCCTGCACCTGCTGGCCGCGGCCCGCGAGGCGGGCGTCGAGTTCGGCCTCGACGAGATCGACGCCGTGTCCCGCCGTGTCCCCTGCATCTGCAAGGTCGCCCCGGCCACCTCGAAGTACCACATCGAGGACGTCCACCGGGCGGGCGGCATCCCGGCCCTGCTGGGCTCCCTCGACCGGGCCGGGCTCCTGCACCGCGACCTGCCCACGATCCACAGCGCGACCCTCGGCGAGTTCCTGGAGAAGTGGGACATCACCTCGCCGACCGTCACGGCCGAGGCGGTGGAGCTGTTCCACGCCGCACCCGGCGGCGTCCGCACCACCAAGGGCTACTCCCAGACGACCCGCTGGGACGACCTCGACGGCGACCGTGAAGAGGGCTGCATCCGCTCGGTCGAGGCGGCCTACACCAAGGACGGCGGCCTCGCGGTCCTGCGCGGCAACATCGCCCCCGACGGCGCCATCGTGAAGACGGCGGGCGTCGAGGAGGAGCTGTGGAAGTTCACGGGCCCGGCGATCGTCTTCGAGTCCCAGGAGGACGCGGTCGACGGCATCCTCGCCAAGCAGGTCAAGCCCGGGGACGTCGTGGTGATCCGCTACGAGGGCCCCAAGGGCGGCCCCGGCATGCAGGAGATGCTCTACCCGACCTCGTTCCTGAAGGGCCGCGGCCTCGGCAAGGCCTGCGCCCTGATCACCGACGGCCGCTTCTCCGGCGGCACCAGCGGCCTGTCGATCGGCCACGCCAGCCCCGAGGCGGCGGCGGGCGGCACCATCGCCCTGGTCGAGAACGGTGACGAGATCATCATCGACATCCCCAACCGCGTCCTGGAGCTGAACGTCCCGGCCACCGTCCTGGCCGAACGCCGCGCCAAGCTGGAGGCCAACACCGGCTACCGCCCGGCGAACCGCGTCCGCCACGTCAGCGCCGCCCTGAAGGCCTACGCCGCCATGGCGACCTCGGCCGACACCGGCGCCGCCCGCGACATCAGCCTGCTCGACCGCTAACGTCACTCCGAAACGGCGGCCCCCTCGGGGTGCCCGCCGTTTCGCCGTCCGCGCACCGTGGAGCCCGGGGGCAGGATGATCCGGCCCGCCTCGTCACGGAACCCGCGGTCCCGGTGGACGGCGGGCACCCGGGAGGATCTCCGTGAACCAGGGAGGCGGGCCGGCCGTCCAGGTGATGGCGGGTGGCCGGACGGCGGCGCAGATCGGGCGGCCCAGGGGATCGGTCAGGCTCAGGTGTGCGGTGAGCAGGCCCGTCTCCGCCGCCTCGGTGAGGGTCTCGCCCGGCACGGCGTCGAACATCAGCTTGGCGCGGCGGAAGACCGCGGCCACGGCGCCGGACCCGTCACCTAGCCAGGAGAGGTAGAGGAAGCGGTCGCCGGGCCTGCCCTGCACCTGGTCGCCGGTCACGTCGGGGCCCGCGGCCTTCGCGGTGACCCGGACCTCGATCTCCCAGACGGCCTCGGCGACGTCTCCCGGAACGACGCCCAGAAGCTCACGCGACGGCGCCTTGCGCTGAAGCCCCACCCTGACGTCGGTGTACCCGGGAAAGCCCGTCCCGGCCGGGCAGTCCCGCCCCGGCCCCGCCGTCCCGATCACCCGAACCCGCATCCCGTCCCCTTCCGCGATGGGTGCAGTTTTCCTACGATATGTCGGTGCAACGCGATCACAGCTGCGAATCCGGCCGCCACTATCTTCGGCACGGCCGATTCGAGCTTCGGACCCCGCATCCCTACGAGGAGGCGGCGGCGGTCTCCGCCATCTGCGACGACGAGGCCCAGAAGTGGCTCGGCTGGCCGCCCGAGCTGGTCGTCCCCGCGGAGCAGCGGGACCGGTGGCTGTCGATGGAGCTGCCCGATCCGCACTTCTACCGCGAGCCTCCGGGCAGCGGCGACACCTACGCGCTCGTCGACCGGGAGGAGGCCCGTGTCGCCGGGATCCTCATCCTCTCCACCTGCCCCGATCACCGCAGGTGGGAGCTCGGCGGCGGGCTGGCGCCCTCCCACCGGCGGCGCGGTTTCGGGGCCGTCCTCTTCCGGCTGGGCCTGACGCTGGCCCACGAGCACTACGGGCTGCCCACCGTCCACGCGGGCACGGAGGAGGCCAACGCCGGCTGCTGCGGCAGCCTGCTCTCCGCGGGGTTCACCGCTTCCGGGGCCTCGGCGGTCCACCGGCTGCCGGACGGGCGCGAGGTCGAGGCCCTCTGGTTCTCCAGCACCGTGCCGGATCCCGTCTCGTGCCGGCGGCGCCGGTTCGGATGGGCGTCCTGGCGCTGACCGGAGGGGGTCAGCCGCAGCAGCCGCCGCCACAGCAACCGCCGCCACCGCCGCCGGAGGGGCGGGGGACGGGGGCTCCGCCGGTCATGGCGACCGTCGAGAGGAGCTTGACGGTGTCCTCGTGGCCGGACGGGCAGGTGGCGGGGGCCGAGGAGTCGGCCATCGGGCGGGTGAGCTCGAAGGTGTCGCCGCAGGCTTTGCAGCGGTAGTCGTAGCGAGGCATGAGGGCAGTCTAAGCGGCGGGTTCGGTGACATAGGCGGCCCACTGCGGGTCGCCGTCGGTGCCGATCAGGCCGATGAGACGCCAGTGGGCGCCGCGCGGGACCGCGGGGGGGATGTCGAGGGTCCAGCCGAGCTCCTCGAGCAGCCTGTCCGCCTTGCGGTGGTTGCAAGGGGTACAGGAGGCGACGCAGTTCTCCCAGGCGTGCTTGCCGCCCTTGCTGCGAGGCTGCACGTGGTCGATCGTCTCGGCCTTCTTGCCGCAGTAGACGCACCGGTAGTTGTCACGGCGCATGAGCGCGGCACGGGTCAGCGGGATGCGGGTGCGAAAGGGGATGCGCACATAGCGGCGGAGGCGGATCACCGAGGGGATCTGCATCTGCACGTTGGCGGATCGGAGGGAGGCGCCCGAGGAGTCGTGATGGACCACCTCCGCCTTCTCCCGGAGCACGAGACAGACGGCCCGGCGGAGGGGCAGCGTCGTCAGCGGTTCGTACGTCGCGTTCAGGAGAAGGACCTGGCGCATCAGCGGGCCTCCTCCCATGGAGAAGGCGGGTGCGAGCACCCTATGTGCGGTGGCACGCTGAAGACAGCGTGCCATGGCCGGGCCCCTGGCTCGGCCGGATCCGATACAACCGCCACGAGGACCTCCTCTGGGCGTTGACGACCCCGAGCAGTCAACAGTGTGACCAATGGGATGCGCTTCGCGCTACCCCTATATGCCCCGATCCGGGCGTCCGCAGACACCCCGTGGGGGTGAGGCTCCCTTGACCGGGGAGCCTCACCGACACGTCAGTTGCCCGCGGGCGCGGAGACCACGGTCGGCGTCGTCGCCGCCGGGGCGGCCGCGACCGGGTCCGGGGCGACGTCCCTCCGCCAGACGATCCGGCCCTTGATGTTGACGGTGCCCATCAGGTTCTCGGGCAGCTCCGCCTTGATCACACCCCGGGCCGACCGGCCGCCGGCGAGGGTGGCCCACCGGCACCGGACGGTGTCGCCGGCCGCCTTGCACGGCCCCGACACGGAGGTGACCGGCAGCGCCGGGAGCAGCTTGTGCGTCATGACGACGTCGTGGGCCGCCCTGCTGCCGCGGTTGGTGACCGTCCACTTCCAGAGGACGTGGTCCCCATCCTCCGAGATCTCCGGAGCGGAGTAGCCGAACTCGACGTCCCCGGCGGCGCGCAGGTTCTGCTGCCGCACGGACGCACTGGCCGGAGCCGTGGACAGCAGCGCGAAAGCCACCGCCCCCAGACCCGCGGTAAGGATCCTCATCGTTTGCGCTCCCCGAATGGTTCAAGATCGTTCGAACAGGGACAGTGTTAGCGGAGCCCTCCCAGAGTTCCAAGATCATCGGCGTGCCCTTGCGAAATATGAGAAGTGGATCTCACCGCCACCGCACACGAGGGCCGCCGCGGCGACGGTTAGGCTGGCGGACATGGACTACCCGGTCGCACCCCGTCAGGACATCGTCGAAGATCTTCACGGCCACCGGGTGGCCGATCCCTACCGGTGGCTCGAGGACCCCGCGAGCGCCGAGACCAAGGAGTGGCTCGCCGCCCAGGACGAGCTCTTCCACGCCGAGGTCGACGAGCTTCCCGGCCGCGACCACCTGCGCCGCCGCATCGGCGAGCTGCTCGGCTCGGGCTACATCTCCTCGCCGATCCACCGCGGCGACCGCCGGTTCTTCATGCGCCGCACCGCGGAGCAGGAACTCGGCGCCCTCTACACGATCGACCCCGACGGCTCCGAGCGCACCCTGATCGACCCGATCGCGCTGAACCCCGCCGGGACGACCACCCTCGACTCCTGGCAGCCCGACAAGGAGGGCCGCCTGCTGGCCTTCCAGCTCAGCGAGGGCGGCGACGAGGAGTCCAAGCTGTCGGTCATGGACATCGCGACGGGGGCGACCGTCGAGGGCCCGATCGACCGCTGCCGGTACACGAGCGTGGCGTGGCTGCCGGGCGGTGAGGCCTTCTACTACGTCCGCCGGCTGCCCAAAGAGCAGGTCCCCGAGGGCGAGGACCAGTACCACCGCCGCGTCTACCTGCACCGCCTCGGCACCGACCCCGAGACCGAGGACGTCCTCATCTTCGGCGAGGGTCGCGAGAAGACCGAGTACTACGGCGTCGGCGTCAGCCGCGACGGCCGCTACCTCACCGTCTCGGCCAGCCGCGGCACCGCGCCCCGCAACGACCTCTGGTACGCCGACCTCACCGCCTCCGCGCCCGAGGCCCCGGACCTGAAGCCGATCCAGATCGGCGTCGACGCCCAGACCAGCGTCCGCTTCCACCCCAGCGGGACCGCCTACATCTGGACCGACCGCGACGCCCCCCGCGGCCGCCTCGCCGTCGCCGACCCCGCCGACCTGTCGGTGGAGAACTGGAAGGACCTGCTCCCGGAGGACCCGGAGGCCGTCCTCAGCGACTACGCCATCCTCGACGACCTGGACAGCCCGGTCCTGCTGGCGGGCTGGACCCGGCACGCCGTCTCCGAGATCACCGTCCACGATCTGGCCACCGGCGAGCGCACCGGCGAGGTTCCGCTGCCGGGCCTCGGCTCGATCGGCGGGATCGTCGAACGCCCGGACGCCGGCCACGAGGCCTGGTTCAACTACACCGACAGCGTCACCCCCGGAAGCGTCCAGCACTACGACGCCAGGACCGGCGAGACCACGCTGTGGGCGTCGCCGCCCGGCACCGTCGAGGTCCCCGAGGTCGAGGCCCGGCAGATCGCCTACGCCTCCAAGGACGGCACGACCGTCCGCATGCTGGTCATCGGAAGTCTCGAGGGCGGACCCAAGCCGACCATCCTGTACGGCTACGGAGGCTTCAACGTCTCCCTGACCCCGTCCTACAGCGCGGGCATCCTGGCCTGGGTCGAGGCGGGCGGCGTCTACGTGGTCGCCAACCTGCGCGGCGGCTCCGAGGAGGGCGAGGAGTGGCATCGCGCGGGGATGCTCGGGCACAAGCAGAACGTCTTCGACGACTTCCACGCCGCCGCCGAGCGGCTCATCGCCGACGGCTGGACGACGCCGGAACAGCTCGCCATCTCGGGCGGCTCCAACGGCGGACTGCTCGTGGGCGCTGCCCTCACCCAGCGTCCCGACCTGTACGCGGCGGTCGTGTGCTCCGCCCCGCTGCTCGACATGGTCAGGTACGAGAAGTTCGGCCTGGGCCAGACCTGGAACGTCGAGTACGGCTCGGCGGACGACCCCGAGCAGCTCGGCTGGCTGCTGTCCTACTCGCCCTACCACCACGTCCACGAGGGCACCGACTACCCGGCGACGCTCTTCACCGTCTTCGAGTCCGACTCCAGGGTCGATCCCCTGCACGCGCGCAAGCTGGCCGCGGCGCTCCAGCACGCCACCTCGGGCGGGCGTCCGATCCTGCTGCGCAACGAGGCGGAGGTCGGGCACGGAGCCCGGTCGCTGACCCGGAGCGTGGACCTGTCGGTGGACACCATGTCGTTCCTGGCCCGGCACACCGGTCTCAGCCTGTGAGATGAGCGGGAGGCGAAGCGACCCGGGGGGACGGCACCGCGCCGCCGTCCCCCCGGGCACGTCACAGGAACTTCTCGCCGTAGATGTTGACGATCCCGTTGATGATCTCTCGGCGGAGCTCGGTCCAGCCGTACTTGCGGTACAGCTCGATCGCGGGCCCCTGGAACTCCGTGGTGTCGCCGATCAGGCGGCGGTAGCCGAGCAGCCGTGCCCGTTCCTCCAGCGCCTGGAGCACGGCGGCGCCGTACCCCAGCCGCTGCAGATCCGGCCGCACCCGCAACCGCACCATCTCGGCGGTCGTGTCGTCGTGCCTGCGCAGCCCGCCCATCGCCACGGGCGGACCGCCCGTGATGGGCGTTCCGACGAGGAACTCGCCCGTGCCGTCCCGGAGATAGAGCTCTTCGAGCCGGTGCAGATCGTGTTCGTAGTAGACGCCGTCGCCGGGCCGCAGCCCGATCCTGGCCAGCCCCTCACGGTGCAGGGAGAGCACCGCGGGGTGATCGGCCGGCCGGTAGCGCCTCAGCAGGAGATCGCCGAATGCCCAGGTGGGCGTGGCGGTCGGGCGCCGGACCAGGGTCCTGGCGCCGCTCCCGATGGCCGCCACCCGGTCAGACCATGTCTCTCGGCGGATCGGACCTCGGCGGATCGGACCTCGGCTGGTCTGGTTTCGAAGCGTCGGACGGCGTGCCGCCCTGCCCGAGCCTGCCGTTGCCGAGCGGGCTCTGCACCGACGGACCGGCCAGCGCCTCGCGCAGATCCCGCAGTTCGGAGATCTCGCCGTGGTTCTGGACGACCGTCGCGGCGAGC
The DNA here is from genome assembly GCF_039534125.1 of Actinocorallia longicatena. NCBI lineage: Bacteria > Bacillati > Actinomycetota > Actinomycetes > Streptosporangiales > Thermomonosporaceae > Actinocorallia > Actinocorallia longicatena. Next base: position 122,971 of record NZ_BAAAUV010000019.1, read on the forward strand.
TGCCGGGCGCGGAGCATGAGGATGTCGGACCGGTGCTCGGGGTCGAGCTCGTTGATGGCGTCCTTCGCCACCGTGGCCGCGCGTCCCGGCTCTCCCGCGTGCAGCGCGCAGTGCGCACGGTCGAGCTTGACGAGCGTCCGGTCGATGACCTCGCTGGGCGAGTACAGGGTGAGCGCGTGCCTGAGCACTTCCTCGCCCTTGGAGTGGTCTCCGAGGTTGGTGTAGGTGTCGCCCTCGTAGAAGGACATCTGGCGGTCGGTGAACCCGAACACCAGATCGGTGGTGTCGTTCTTGGACAGCTGCTCGAACACCGCGCGCCCCCGTACGAGAGCGCGGCGTGCGGTCGGTGCCGCGTCGGAACGCCCGCGCAGCGCGAGCTGGCCGAGCGCCCTCGCCTCGACGGCCGGAGCCATCGCGGCGGCGACGTTCGGCGTCCGTCCCGCCAGATCCTGGGCCTTGCGGGCCAGGTGGAGAGCCTCGCGGGGATCTCCGTAGTAGAGCGGGAGCAGGGCCTCCCTGACGGTCACCCACGCGCGCAGGCCCCGGTCGCCGGTCTCGTCGGCGGCGGTGCGAGCGGTGCGGAAGAACGACCGGGCGAGCCTGTGGTCACCGAGATTGATCATGATGAGGCCGGAGACACCGGAGAGCTGAGCCGCGATGCGGCACAGACGCTCCTGGAGCTCCACCGGCTGCCGCTGGTCACACAGGCGGCGCACCTCGCTGAAATCGAGCAGCACGTCGCAGAGCATGCGCAGGGAAGGCGTCGACTGGTACGACTGACCGTACCCGTGGATCGTCTCCTCCCACTGGTCGAGCATTGTCGGCGACACCGTCGCGTTGACGAGGGTGTCGTCCATCTTCCTGCGGAGCTGATCCACTGCTCCGAGGAACTGGCCGTCGAGCGCCACGCCCGCTCCGGCCAGCAGTTGCAGAAGGGTCCGGCGAAGCACGACGTCCTCCTCTCCTAGGTCAATAGATGGCGGCCTTGCCATCGACCCGGAACCGTCGGCGCGGTGAAGGTTCCCGTCGAGCTGATGGGCCATCCAACTCCGGTCGACGACCGAGCCGACCAGGGTCACGGGTTCGGGGGCCGGCACCGGAGCGGCGGCCGCCGAACGCTGGTCGTGGCCCCTGCCGCAGACGCAGGGGCCTTGATAGCCGAGCTCGCCGGGATCGACGCGATACACCAGGCAGAGGTAGTGCAGGTACTCAGGGCCTGGACGTTTGTAGCCGCTCTCGTAGGCGGACAGCAGCGTCTCCCCGATCTTCGGGGCGGGTTTGCCGTCGACCTCGTAGAGCGCTCGCATCTGGGCCACCACATCCGACAGGGCCACCCCTTGTGCCAGCCGGTGAGCCTTGACTCGGCTCGTACCGAACAGCGGACCGCACTGCTCGGCGATCTCCGTGGCGATCGCCGCGTTGTTCAGTCCTCTGGCCAGACCTTGCGCGCGGATCCAACGCGCCCGATCCGATTCCTTACGGGGGGGTTCTGCCATCGTGCCGGCCTCCTCACCAATCCGCCGGATGTGTGCGCAGTCACTACTGTGCACTCCCCCGGGACTTGGCGACCGGTTTTCTCGGTCAGGTTGCAGGATTTTGATCTGCCCACGGAGCGTAACTCCGGTATCGCGTCCGGCCAACCCATCCCCGGAGAGACCGGGAGTAACTCCACCCACTGGAACACAGCATCCGCACCCCAGGTAGGAGAATCCTTATACCGGGGAGGTGGAAGGTTCGATTTCCCGCCGCACCTCGGCCTTGACCGTCCCCTTTCGGCTTGCAATTCTCGCCATGCAGCCAGTCATCCGGAAGCGCGGATGGCACGGACAAGACGAGGAGGTGCTCCGGTGACCGGCGATCTGAAGGTCGGGTATCTCGAGGAGCTGGTCGGGGAACTGGACGCCTGCGGTCTCATCGCCCGGGTCGTCCGGACCCGTTCCGGTCCCGCCTTCCTCCGCGTCGTCAACCCCAGGGCCGCGAGCCTCACCGAGAACGTGACGTGCGCGCCGGCCCCCGAGTCCCGGGAACACTACTTCTGGTGGTCCTGGGGAGAACGCCTGCACCGGGTCGACGACCCGGGCGCCGCCGCCCGCAAGGTGGCGCGCGTCCTGGAGCCGCTGACCCCCACGAGCCGGGAGGGTTCCGCGAGGGCCTGACGAACCAGGCGCGGTGGCTCGAGCCCCCGCGGAACCCACCCGTACCACCCCAGACGCCCGGGCGGCGACCACGCCCAGTTCTCATCGCCCGGGCGCACCGCGAACGGACTTGCCGGCTCCCCGGAGGGGGGCGGGTCGGGAGGTCCGTTCACCAGACCCTCCCCGGAGACCGCTCCGGGACCGTCCCTCATGATCACCGCCGCGACCGTACAACCCGATCGTTACCGTCCCCTACGATCGGTTTCCGTACAGGTCGCACGTCCACGGTGGTGGTCCGGACGGTTCCCGTCTCGGTCCCGGGGAGGGTCTTCTCTTGTCTTTGTCCATGCCGTTCTCCGATCAGCAGATGCCCGGCGGCACCTGCGCGCCGACGGGCTACGAGGACAAGGCCAGCGTCGCCTGCCGGACGATCTGGAACGTCTCGCACAACCTCGAGGTGACGCGCTTCTTCCACAGCTGGCTCGACGATCTGGTCACCACGCTGCTGTGGGTGATCATGTCTCTGGTCATCGCGCTGGTGGTGAAGTCCTACACCCACCGGCTGATCACGAAGATCACGCAGAAGATGGCCGAGGGGACCATGTCGGAGAAGATCCGGGACCGCACCCGGACCATCTTCGACGGCAGCCCCGCCCTGCTCAGCGAGCGCCGCAAGCAGCGCATGGAGACCATGGGATCGGTGCTCCGCTCCATCGCCTCCGTTGTGATCTTCGGCACTGCCACGTTCACGGTCCTCGGCCAGATGGGGCTCAACCTGACCCCCATCCTCGCCAGCGCCACCGTGATCGGCGCCGCGGTCGGCTTCGGCGCCCAGAACATCGTCAAGGACCTGCTGGCCGGGCTGTTCATGCTGCTGGAGGACCAGTACGGGGTCGGCGACATCGTCGACACCGGGCCCGCCAAGGGCACCGTCGAGGCCGTCACGCTGCGGGTGACGCGGCTGCGCGACGTCAACGGGGTCGTCTGGTACGTCAGGAACGGCGAGATCACCCGGATCGGCAACGAGTCGCAGAACTGGGGACGGGCCGTCCTGGACATCCCGGTGGCCACCGACCAGGACCTCGACGCCGTGAAGGACCTGCTCCAGACCACGGCGGACGACCTGGCCCGCGAGCCCGCCTGGGAGGAGGTCATCACCGAGGAGCCGTCGGTCTGGGGCGTCCAGGCGCTCAGCAGCGACTCGATGATCATCCGGGTGACGCTGAAGACGCTGCCGGGACGCCAGAACGACGTGGCCCGGGCCCTGCGGATGCGCGTCAAGAAGGCTTTCGACGAGGCGGGCATCGTCCTCGGCACCCTGGCATAGGCTGTCTCCTGATGAGCCAACAGGTCACTTACTACGAGGCCATGGGCGGCGACGACACCTTCCGTCGCCTCGTCCACCGCTTCTACGAGGGCGTCGCCACCGACCCGGTGCTGCGGCCGCTCTATCCCGAAGAGGATCTCGGCCCGGCCGAGGAGCGCCTCGCGCTGTTCCTCATCCAGTACTGGGGCGGGCCCACCACCTACAGCGAGCAGCGCGGCCACCCGCGGCTGCGGATGCGCCACCACCCCTTCGTGATCGGCGAGAAGGAGCGGGACGCCTGGCTGCTGCACATGCGCGCCGGGGTCGACTCGCTCGACCTCCCGCCGCATCTCGAAGAGGTGCTCTGGGACTACCTGACGCGCGCCGCGCACAGCCTGGTGAACAGCGAGGGATAACCGGGTAGATCGTCCCCCATGACGACTTCCCCGCACTCTCCGCGTCCGTGGTGGCACGACGCCGTGGTCTACGAGGTCTACCCGCGCAGCTTCGCCGACTCCTCCGGGGACGGTGAAGGCGATCTCGAGGGCATCCGCTCCCGGCTGCCCTACCTCAGGGATCTCGGGGTCGACGCGCTGTGGCTGACCCCGTTCTACACCTCCCCCCTCGCCGACGGCGGCTACGACGTGGCCGACTACCGCGACGTCGACCCGCGGTTCGGCACCCTCGCCGACTTCGACGCCCTCATCGGCGACGCGCACGACCTCGGCCTGCGAGTGATCATCGACATCGTGCCAAACCACACCTCCTCGGCCCACCCCTGGTTCCAGGAGGCGCTGCGCGGCGCCGGCCGGGACCGCTACCTCTTCCGCTCCGGCGACGCCCCGCCCAACGACTGGAAGTCCAACTTCGGCGGCCCCGCCTGGACCCGGGTCGCCGACGGCTCCTGGTACCTGCACCTCTACACGCCCGGGCAGCCCGACCTGAACTGGCGCAACCCCGACATCCGCAAGGAGTTCGAGGACATCCTGCGGTTCTGGCTCGACCGGGGCGTCGACGGCTTCCGGATCGACGTCGCGGCCGGGCTGTTCAAGGACGCGAAGCTCGCCGACCTCGGCGGGCTCGGCACCCACGCGGCCGGGTCTCCGATGTACGGGCGGCCCGAGGTCCACGCGATCTACCGGGACTGGCGGGCGATCCTCGACTCCTACCCCGGCGACCGCATGGCCGTCGGCGAGGTGTGGACCGAGTCCCCCGACGACCTGGCCCTGTACGTGCGCCCGGACGAGCTGCACCAGGCGTTCCAGTTCGCGCTGCTGCTGGCCCCCTGGGACGCCGGCGCGTTCAGGGAGATCGTCACCTCGACGCTCTCCTCGGCGCGGGGCGCGGCGCCGACCTGGGTGCTGTCCTCGCACGACGTGATCCGGCACTCCTCCCGCTACGGCACGCCGGAGCGGGCACGGGCGGCCCTGCTGTTCCTGCTGGCCCTGCCCGGCTCCGCCTACCTCTACCAGGGCGAGGAGCTGGGCCTTCCGGAGGTCTTCGACCTGCCGGACGCGGCGCGCCAGGACCCGATCTTCTTCCAGGGGGGCGGGGTCGGCCGCGACGGCTGCCGGGTGCCGCTGCCCTGGTCGGGGGACGTCCCGCCGTTCGGGTTCTCCACCGCGGGGTCCTGGCTGCCCCAGCCGGCCTCCTGGGCCCCCCTGACGGCCTCAGCGCAGGCCGCGGACCCCTCGTCCATGCTCGCCTTCTACCGGACGGCCCTGGGCCTCAGGCGCCGTCTCAAGGGCGCCCTGCCGGACTCGCTGGAATGGCTGGAGGGCTATCCGCAGGACGTGCTGGCGTTCCGGCGGGGCCCGCTGACCTGCGTCGTCAACTTCGGCACCGAGCCGGTGCCGTTCGCGGGCACAGAACCGTTCACCGGCACGGTGCTGCTGGCGGCGGGCGACGTCACGGACGGTTCCGTGCCCGGCGGCGGCGGGGTGTGGCTGGAGGCCTGAGCGCGGCCCGGCCGGGACGCGGCCGGGCCCTTCGCCCTCCGGAGCCGCTCGGCCGGCCCGGAGCTACTTCACGGTCCAGCAGTCTTCCTTCTCCAGGTAGACGTAGTGCGGTCCCTTGATCTTGTAGTTCTTCGACAGGACCCGCTTCCCGCCCTTGAACGCCTGGACGTCGAGGATCCGGGGCCTGACCTTGGCCCCCTTGACGTTCGCGACGGCCTTGCGCGCCGCCGCCAGCGCCTTCTTCTTCGTCTTGGCGTGGATCTCCACGAACACCGCGTCGGGATCACCGCCCCAGTCGCACCGCTGCTTGATCCCCTTGCACGGCTTCGGCTCGACGATCTTCACGCACTTGGCCTCGCACGCCTGGGCGCCGGGCGAAACGGCCATGATGAGGGCGAACGCGGAAACGAGGGCGAGCAGAATGCGGCGCAAAGGTCCTCCAGGCATCCGGTGGGCTCTCACCCTACTCCGCACCGTCAAGCCCAAATTGCCTCTCAGAGAAGGCTTTAACCCTCCCTCAGGGCTCGATCGGCGGCAGCGGAGCCGGCTCCAGCCCGCGCGGCACCGGCGGTGACGTGGGGACGACCGAGACCGTGTAGGTCTCGTCCCCGTAGAGCGACTGGTACCGGATCTCCAGGGCGATCCGGCCCCTGATCAGCTCCCAGAACCAGGCGTCCTCTTCCGGCCGGTAGCCGCGGACGCCCAGAAGGAACTCGGCGTACCCCACCGGGAGGATCGTGCCGCCCGCCTCGTGGAAGGTCACGGCCGAGGGGCGCCGGGGCAGGCCGTCCCTGAGGCCGTTGACGTTCCGCTCCGTCCAGGGGCCGAGCGGACGGCCGTCGACCGTCAGGGCGGAGCTGATGATCACTGCGGGGCCGAGGCCGTGGTTGGCCAGGTGGAGGCCGGTCACCGCTGCGGAGTTCCGCTTGAACTGGAACTGGAGATGGGGCCGGACCGACTGGCGGTTGTGCCGGCGCGCCGCGCCGGACTGGCGGATCGAGACGACGAGGGAGGCGACGGCGATCACCGTCGCGCTGATGGCCGTGATGGTGTCGGCGTCCATGAGCCGTCCTGTCGGCGAGGGGATGTCCCCCTTCGACCGATCCGGCGGGCGTCCGGTTCCCTCGGATCGGTGAACCCGGCGAAGGCTCCGGCCGTCCTACGGGACATGGGAGGTCACGAGGTGTCCGGGCGCTACGGGCGGGGCAGGCTCCTGCTGCTCGCCGCACTGCCGCTGGTGCTGACGGTGGTGATGGTGGTCGTGCTGGCCGCCGAGGACGCGGGCTTCAGCGGCTTTCTGCTGCTGGTGCTGGTGGCCCTGTGGGGGCCGGTGGTGTTCCTGCTGGTCGCGCCGCCGGTGATCAGGGTGGAGAACGAGCGGCTGTTCGTCCGCAACGGCTTCGGGCGGGCGATCCGGTGCCCGTGGGCCGACGTGTCCGGGATCGAGATCCGGCTCAGGGCCGTGCGGACCGCACCGGATCCGGTCGGCTGGCTCATCGTCTCCTACAGGGGGCGCGGCTTCACCACCGACGTCGAGCTCTCCTGTTTCCCCGGCACCGCTCAGGAGATCGCGGCGGAGCTCGGCCCCGAGCTGCCCTCGTCCATCCCCTTCACCGCGCCGGAACCCTGACCCCGGCCGCCGACGGCGGGGGCCTTCAGGGCTTTTCCCGGGCGGGGACGAAGCGGGAGATGTATTCGCGCTCGGCCGGGGTGTAGCGGCGGAGGCGGGCGTTCTCCACGTCGAAGGCGACCAGGGTCGAGGTGGCGGTGGCGTAGACGTGTTCGTCGTCGCGGATCTCGTAGGCGAGCTTGAAGGAGGCGGCGCGGAGGTCGGTCACCCAGGTCTCGACGCGGATGGCGTGCAGGACGCCCGTCAGGGGGACCTTGTAGTCGATCTCGTGGCGGGAGACGACCATGCCGCGGACGGGTTCGAGGCCCGCGAGGACCGGGTCGGCGTGGAACATCACCAGGCGGGCGTCCTCGAGGTAGCCGAGGAACTTCACGTTGTTGACGTGCATCTGGGAGTCGATGTCGCCGAAGCGGATGTGGAACTCGTAGATGTGCCGGTGGGACCGGGAGGAGTCCTGCTGCGGGAGCAGCGTGGCGGTGTCTTCCATGTCCTGCCTTCTGATCGGGCGTACCGGGGCAGAACACAGGGTACCGGGCGGGGTCGGGGCCCTCGTAACCGCCGGAAGCCCACAAGATCCGTGGATCTTGTGGGCTTCCGGCAAAAAAAAGCGATCTTCGGGCGTCCTGGGAGGCCGTCCTAGTCGCGGGTGAGCTTGCGGTAGGTGACGCGGTGCGGGCGGGCCGCTTCGGCGCCGAGGCGCGCGATTTTATTCTTTTCGTAGTCCGCGAAGTTGCCCTCGAACCAGAACCAGTTGGACTCGCCCTCCCACGCCAGGATGTGCGTGGCGATGCGGTCGAGGAACCACCGGTCGTGCGAGGTGATCACGGCGCAGCCCGGGAACTCCAGGAGCGCGTTCTCCAGGGAGGAGAGCGTCTCGACGTCCAGGTCGTTGGTCGGCTCGTCCAGCATCAGGACGTTGCCGCCCTGCTTGAGGGTCAGCGCCAGGTTGAGGCGGTTGCGCTCGCCACCGGACAGGACCCCGGCCTTCTTCTGCTGGTCCGGGCCCTTGAAGCCGAACGCCGCCACGTACGCGCGGGACGGCATCTCGACCATGCCGACCTTGATGTGGTCGAGACCGTCGGAGACGACCTCCCAGACGTTCTTGGCCGGGTCGATGCCGCCGCGGCCCTGGTCGACGTAGGAGAGCTGGACGGTGTCGCCCAGCCGCAGCACGCCGGAGTCCGGGGTCTCCTCGCCGTTGATCATCCGGAACAGGGTCGTCTTACCGACACCGTTCGGGCCGATCACGCCGACGATGCCGTTCGGCGGCAGGTTGAAGGAGATGTTCTCCCACAGCACCCGGTCGCCGAAGCCCTTGGTCATGCCCTCGGCGACGATCACCGTGTTGCCCAGGCGCGGGCCCGGCGGGATCTGGATCTCCTCGAAGTCGAGCTTGCGCATCTTCGAGGCCTCGGACGCCATCTCCTCGTAGCGGTCGAGGCGGGCCTTGGACTTGGTCTGGCGGGCCTTGGCGTTGGAGCGGACCCACTCCAGTTCCTCTTCCAGGCGCTTCTTGCGCTTGACGTCCTTGTTGCCCTCGACCTTGAGCCGCTCGGCCTTCTTCTCCAGGTAGGTGGAGTAGTTGCCCTCGTAGGGGAAGCAGCGGCCGCGGTCGAGCTCGAGGATCCAGGTGGCGACGTTGTCGAGGAAGTACCGGTCGTGAGTGACCGCCAGGACGGTGCCCGGGTACTTCTCGAGGTAGGACTCCAGCCAGTTCACCGACTCGGCGTCCAGGTGGTTGGTGGGCTCGTCGAGGAGCAGCAGGTCGGGCGCTTCGAGCAGGAGCTTGCACAGCGCCACGCGGCGGCGCTCACCACCGGACAGCTGGGTGACGGGCAGATCGGGGGCGGGACAGCGCAGGGCGTCCATCGCCTGGTCGAGCTGCGAGTCGAGGTCCCAGGCGTTGCGGTGGTCGAGCTGCTCCTGCAGCTTGCCCATCTCGTCGAGGAGCTCGTCGGTGTAGTTGGTCGCCATCTCCTCGGCGATGGCGTTGAACCGCGCCAGCATCCCGATCGTCTCGGCGACGCCCTCCTGGACGTTCTCCAGGACGGTCTTCTCCTCGTTGAGCGGGGGCTCCTGCTGGAGCATGCCGACGGTGAAGCCCGGCATGAGCTTCGCGTCGCCGTTGGAGGGCTGCTCGAGACCGGCCATCATCCGCATGAGCGTCGACTTACCGGTGCCGTTCGGGCCCACAACGCCGATCTTGGCCCCGGGCAGGAAGTGCAGTGTGACGTCGTCCAGGACAACCTTGTCACCGTGCGCCTTGCGCACACGCTGCATCGTGTAGATGTACTCGGCCATGGTCCTAGGCTAGTGGGTTCTCCCGGCCGCTATTGACGTGCGCGAGATCACAGGTCCGGATCGCGGGTCCGCCCGGGGGCCCGGTCAGCCCGCTTTGCGGACGGCCGGGAGGCAGACCCGGTCGCGGCCCGACTCCTTGGCCCGGTAGAGGGCCAGGTCGGCGGAGGCGAGCAGCTCGATGAGGTCCTGGCCGTGGGTGCGGAACAGCGCGACGCCCACCGAGATCGTCACGCTGACGGTGCTCTCCTCGGCGGGGACGGCCAGCCGGCGGACCCTCGCCCGCAGCCGCTCGGCGACCCGGCAGGCCTCGACGGTGTCGGCGCCCGGGAGCAGGACGGCGAACTCCTCCCCGCCGAACCGGCCGATCACGTCGTAGTCGCGGAGCTGGTGGACCAGGGTCGAGGAGACGCTGATCAGGACCTGGTCGCCGATCAGGTGGCCGTAGGTGTCGTTGACCCGCTTGAAGTGGTCGATGTCGACCAGCAGAACGGCCAGCGGCTCGTGGGAGCGCTGGGCCCTGGACAGCTCGGTGTCCGCCTCGCGCTGCCAGGCGCCCGCGTTCAGCAGGCCGGTCTTGGCGTCGGTGCGGGCGGCGGCCTGGAGCTGCTGGTGCATCAGGCTCCGCTGGAGCAGCACCACCGGCGGCAGGGCCAGCAGGAGGAGCGCCGGGGAGATCACGCAGGTGATCGCGACGATCACTCCGACGCAGAGCTCCACGACGTCGAGGAGCAGGCTCTCGCGGGTCCACAGGACGTCGCGCCAGCGGCCCTCCTGGGTGGCGGCGTGCGCGGCGACCGCGACGAGCATGGTGTTGAGGACGATGAACAGGACCGCGCAGCCGATGGCGACCAGGATCGAGCGCTGGTCGTCGGTGACCCAGCGGCCCGGCCCGGCCAGGGGGTGCGGCACGGCCTGGTGGAAGACCAGCGAGGCCGCCGCGCCCGAGAGCCCGAGCGCCGCGGCGGCGAAGACCCGCCGGTGCGGCATCGTGGCCCGCACCCGGTACTGGAGCAGCATCTGGAGCGGCAGCGGCACCAGCAGGGCGTAGACCGGCGGCAGCAGCAGCGCGACCGGCAGCCACCACGCGGACAGCAGGTCCCGTGCCACGCCCGCGGGCATCCCGAGCCGCCGGGACGCCTCGATGCAGACCGCCCCGCAGAGCCCGAGCGCCACGAAGGTGAGCGCGTCCTCCCACCGCCAGGCGGTGTGCGCCGCGGCCCAGACCGTGATCCCCACGTATCCGGTCACGACGAGGAAGACGTACCCCACCAGCGGCAGCGGCTGGGCGAGCAGAGGCCACCGGGCGGGCCCGCGGCCGGGCTCACCCTCCCGGCGATGCTCGTCGGCGGCTGACTGGTGCACTGCCGTCATGCTTCCCCCACCCCGGCCACCTATCACTTTAGGTAACACGATAGTTGCAAGGCGTGCGCCGCGGGGCGGAAAGCGATACCTTCTTCGAGCACTTCCCGCGCACCCCTTTCCCCGACCCCACCGACCTCAGGAGGCCCTCATGCACGGCGTCTCCTGGATCTAGGGCCCCGGCCCCGGGGGCCTCGATCCCTCCCCTCACGGTGAAGTGGCGTTCGAGCCCGCCCACCCGGTCATGGCCGTGACCGGGTGACCGGGTGACCGGGTGACCGGGTGGGCGGAGGCTCGGCGGACGGCGGTGGAGGGGCCCGCCGCCTCGGGGCTCCGAGCCCCCGCCCCTGGAGGGTGGTCCGAGGGGATCGCGCCGTGGTCAGGCCGCTTCCTCAGCCTCCTCTCTCTCCACGGGCTCCGTCTCTCCGGGGGACGGGGCGGCCGGGCGCAGGGGGACGGCCCGGCCGGCCACCTGTTCGGTGAGTTCGGCGGCTTCCTCCAGGTCGGTGACGGTGGTGGGGGCGTTCTTGACGACGCGCTGGAAGTAGGCCTTGCCGCGGTTGAGATCGGGACCCAGGGCGATCGCCTCCAGTTCCACGGTGTAGCGGCGCTCGCCCGCGTGCTCGTATTCGCGGACGCGCAGCCGGCCCTGGGCGATGATCGGGGTACCGGGACCGAACTCCGAGGCGTTGACGTTCTCCGCCAGGGCCTTCCAGCAGCTGATCGCGACGAAGGTGGGCGGCTGCTCGGTCCACAGGCCGGTCTCACGGACGAAGCGGCGTGGGGTGATCCCGGCTCGTAAAGACAGGAACGGGACCCCGTTACTGGTGATCCGGTACTGGGGCTTCGCCGCCACCCAGCCGATCAGGGTCGTGTAGGCCTCGTCCATGACTCCTCCGGGGAGCCGGGGGTTCCCGTCGAACCCCGTCCACCCCCAACACTCGCCGACCCGCGAGATCATCGGGAGCCCGCTCCCGGATCTGTGGACAACTCCGCCGAGCCTCCGGCGGCCGCGACGAGGCGAGAGATCAGGAGCGGGCGGCGTCGAGGGTGGTGCGGTAGGTGGCGTAGGAGTCGAGCTCGTCGGCGACCGGGGCCAGGACCTGGGTGTCGGCCACGGTGGCGATGCTGTCGCGCATCCGGCGTTCGATGCGCTCGCCGTGGCGGGCCGCCGACAGGGCGACGACGTTGCGGCAGGCCGCGGCCGTGAGGGCGCCCATGCCGAACATGCAGGCCGTGAGGACGACGACCCACGGCAGGATCGCCCGGTCGTCGAGGAGGCTGGTCGGGGTGTCCCCGACGTCCACCAGCGCGAACGCGACCAGGAGACCCGTCCAGGTCAGCCCGAGCGCGGCCCCGGCGACGAGCAGGTACTGCCACCCCTTCACCAGCCACCACCAGCGCGGGACCTGGTTGAGCGACGGCAGCGTCTCGCGGAGCGCGGTGCCGAGCGCGTCGGGCAGATCGGCCGCGTGGACGCGCGCAGCGTCGCGGACCGAGCGCCGCCACGGCGCCGGAAGATCGAAGGCGACGCCGTCGGTCACCCCGTGCAGGGCGTTGTCCACATCGCCCTGCTGTGCCCCGACGGGCCCGGTGAACGAGCCCCTCAGCTCCTCGCGGAGCTCGGTGAGCCGCATCATCCGCAGCGGATCGCGGCGGAAGCGCCGCACCCAGCGGGCGAACGGCCAGCCGACGTAGTCGGAGGCCCGCAGCTCGTAGGCGCTCTCCATGGCCTCGGCCACGGCGGGCACGCCGGCCGCGACGGTCAGGGCGTCGACCAGCGCCTCGCGCCGGGAGTCCTCGACCTCGGCGGCCGGCTCCTCCTCCCCCGCGAGGTCGGCGAAGCGCTCGACGACCTTGTCGAGGTCGGCCCCGAGCCGTTCGGAGCGGGCGTTGCGCGTCGCGACGGTCGTGGACAGGACCGCGCGCAGCTCGTCGACCCCGCCGGGGGCCACCGCGGAGGTCGTGATGATGTGCGGATCGCTGAGGCCCTCGGCCTCCAGCAGGCGCCGCAGGTCGCTGACGCAGTCCTTGACCTCGGCCGGTCCCAGCCGGTCCACCTGGTTGAGGACGATCAGCGTGACGGCCGCGTGCCGGGCGAACGGCACGATGTAGTCGCGGTGCAGGGCGGCGTCGGCGTACTTCTGCGGGTCGACGACCCAGATCAGGAGGTCGGCGACGGCCGTGAAGCGGTCGACCTCGGCCCGGTGCATCGCCTGGATCGAGTCGTGGTCGGGCAGGTCCAGCAGGACGAGCCCGCGCAGGGAGTTCTCGGCCCGTGCGCCGTTGCGGTCCAGCGCACTGGCCCTGGCGTACCGGAACCGCTTGTCGACGGCCAGCCAGTCCAGCAGCGGCGCGGCACCGTCCAGGCCCCAGACGCAGGCGTGGGCGGCGGAGGTCATCGGGCGGCGCATCCCCGTCGGCGAGAGCTCGAGCCCGCACACGGCGTTGAACAGGGAGGACTTGCCGGATCCCGTGCCGCCAGCGAGCGTCACGACGGTGTGCTCGCCGGACAGGCGCATCCGCTCCCCTGCGCGCGACAGCACCGCCGTGGCCTCGTCGAGCAGTTCCTCGTCCACCCGGCCGAGGCCCAGGGAGACCAGCCGTTCGAGCGCTTCGAGCCGCTCGCCGACGTCCCCGCCTACGGGCGTCTCGTCCTTGGCCGCCCCGGCTTCCGGCGCTTCGTCCGTGGACGTCCCGCTCCCTGCCTTCTCGTCCCCGGATGCTCCGTCCTCGGGCTCATCATCCCCGGACGTCCCGGCTTCGGGCTTCTCGTCCTTCGATGTTCCGCTTTCGGCCTTCTCGTCCGTGGAAGTCCCGGGCTCTCCGTCCTGCGGCGTCTCGTCAACCACCTCGCCGTCGACGGACGCCTCACCCGGCTCCTCGACGGCCTCGGGCTCGTCGGCCTCGGCCTCCGCGAGCGTCGCGTCCTCGGCGGCGACGGCCGCTTCCGGGGCGTCGTCTCCGGGCTCCTCGACGATCTTCTGGTCTCCGGCGGGCTCCTCGGCCTCGGTCTCGGCACGGGCGTCGCGCTCGGCCAGCGCGGCCTGAGCCGCGAGCTCGGCGGCGAGATCGCCGGTGCCGTCGGCGACGGAGCGCTCTACGGCCGGTTCCTCCGGAAGCGAGGGCTCCTCCGCGGCGGACGCTTCGGGGGATTCCTGTTCGAGGGGCTCCGGTTCGAGGGTTTCCGGCAGGTCGCCGGGCTCGTCCGCGGTCTCGTCGGCGGCCGGTTCGTCCTCGGGACGCTCGGCGGGTTCGGGCTCGGGGGCCTCCTCCGGCACGACCTCGACGCTCCGCAGCGCGGCACGGGTCCGTCCGGCGGAGGCCACGTCGGTGGGCTTCTCCTGGCTGATGATCGTCTCCGCGGAGGCCGTCCCGTCCTCAGCCGCGGGCTCCTCGACGACGGGCTCGGCGGTGACGGGCTCGGCGGTGACGGGCCTCGCGGACGCGCCCCGGGTCCGCCGGGAGGCGGCCGGAGGGGCTCCCAGCCCCAGCGGATCGGCCGGGTCGATCTTGGAGGCGTCGAAACGGGGCCTCCGGCCCGGCCGAACGGCGACCTCTTCGGCCGGAGCGGCGCCCTCGGCGGAAGGCTCGGCCTCCTCGGCGGGCCCCACGCCGTTCCCCGACGGCTCCGCGGCCGTCTCGGCGGGCTTCACGACGCTCTTCCCCCGGGCCGCGCGACGTCCACCGCGGGCCGCAGGGCTCTCCTCGGCGGGCTCCGCGACGTCCGCGACGGGCTCCTCGACGTCCTCGGACGCCCCGACGAGGTCCTCGATCGGACGGGCGGCGTCCTCGAACGGCCGCCCGATCTCCGCACCGGAGGCCCGGGAATCCTCCTCGGCCTCACTCCCGGAAGCGGAGACGGAGGCCTCGGGCTCCTCGGCCACGGGAACGTCCTTCCCGGCCGCCGGAGGCACGGGAGCACCCAGGTAGGGGTCCTCGGAGGCGAAGGACAGGGCGGGAAAGATCTCGGTGTCGGCGTCCGGCCGCGGCGCGGACGCACGGGACAGGCCCAGGCCCAGCGGGTCGGCGGGGTCGATGGCGGACTCGTCGAAGGCCGCCTTGCCGGTGCGCGGCAGCGGTGACCACTCGTCGGAGTGCTCGGCCTTCCCGAGCTCTTCCTTGGCCTCGGTGGCCGGATCTGACTCGGGAAGGGTCATCGGGCGACCTCGAGGTTGTACGTGGCCTGGTAGAGGGCCACTGCGGTGCCCTCGTCGGGAATGTCCGCCTGGTCCAGAACCTGGCCGAACCGAAGGCTCTCCTCGTCGAGGAGCATGGTGACGCGGGCCCGCAGGTCCGCCTTGGCCTTGGCGGACATGCCGCGCAGGGACTCGGCGCCGAACAGCGACTTGAGCAGCCGCTGCGGGACGGCGCTGGTGCCGCCCTCGACGACGACGTCGCTGGTGCCGTAGCCGAGGATGCCGACCATCAGCACCACCGACAGCGCCTCGGAGTCGAAGCTGACCAGCTTGGCGATCGACCGCTTGATCACGCCCTCGTGCCGGACGAGCTCCAGCACGTGGTCCTGCCAGCCGCTGACGGCCCGGGTGACCCGGCGCGACAGCTCGGGCGAGGCGGTGCCCAGCACGGCGGCCTTGTCGGCGAGCACGAGCACCCCGGCGGGGTCCCCCTGCCAGCGCGCGACGGCCTGCTCGGCGCCCTGCTCGGCGGCGGCGACGATCAGTGATTCGAGGGCCGAGCGCAGGGCGGCCTTCAGCGCCCGCACCCGGGGCGCGGAGCGGCGGCGCCGGGTGGACGGCTTGGGCACGTCCTTGCCCCGCCGGACGTGCAGGGCCCGCAGGAGATCGCCCGTGCCGGCGAAGTCCTGCCAGCGCGCCAGCACCTCGCCCTGGAGCAGGGCGCCGTTGCGGGTGGCCTCGTCGAGCTCGGCGAGCGCGGTCGAGTAGGCGGACTCGACGATCCTGGCGAGGTCGTCGCGCCGGTCGACCTGGTCCTCGACCTGCCGGGCCAGGGCCGGGATCCGGACGCGGAAGGAGTCGAGGACGCCGCCGAGCGTCTCGACGATCACCTCGTCGCGCACCTCGGTGTTGTCGACGAAGCCCGTCAGCCAGGCCCGGATGTCGGAGATGTCGTCCTCCGGCAGCCGCGACTCCACGACGGTCGTCTCGGGGATGGTGAAGCGCGGGGCCTCGCCGAAGCCGCGCTCGTCCAGCATCTCGGCGAAGTGCTCGGCGACCTCGCGGCCGGGCCCCGGCTGCACCCGGGAGAGCACCACGCCCAGCGACGCGCCCTGCTCGCGGGCACGCTGGAGCATCCGCCAGACCTGGGCGTCGGCGTAGCGGGCCGCTGTGGTGACGCAGATCCAGAGGTCGGCCGCGGCCATGAGCTTGGTCGCGAACTCGTAGTGGTCCTCGAAGAGGGAGTCGAAGTCGGGGCTGTCGAGCAGGGCGACGCCGCGCGGGACGGCCTCCGTCCTGATCACGACGAGCTGGTCGCCGACGACCGCGTCGGGCGCGGGGCCCTCGACCCGTCCCATGGTCGGGACGACGCCGGGCGGCGTGTCCTCGGTGCCCATGAACCAGTCGAAGTTGTCGGGATGGCAGACCAGGATGGGGCTGGACGTGGTGGGGCGCAGCACTCCGGTGCCCGAGACGCGGGCCCCGACCAGGCTGTTGACCAGCGTGGACTTGCCCGCGCCGGTGGAGCCGCCGAACACCGCGAGCAGGGGCGTCGCCGCCGCCCTGACCCGCGGCAGCACGTAGTCGTCGAGCTGGTCGCGGATCTCCTTCGCCGCCAGCCGGGCCTCTTCGGCGCCGGGTACGTCGAGAGTGAAGCGCAGTGCGTCGATCTGATCGCGCAGATCGGCCAGGAGCCGGCTCAGTGGTGCCGGGCCCTCTCCTCCCCCCGCAACGGGGTTCTGCGTCGTCAGTGCGCTCTGGTCCGCCGGGGATGTCACGGGTCCCGCCCTATATCCGCCGTCAACTTGCCGAGTTCCTGAGCCACCCGCACGACCTCGCCGACCACGACGATCGCCGGTGGACGCACCCCCTGCGCCGTCATGTCGTCCGCCACCGTGGCCAGCGTCGTGTGAAGCGTGCGCTGGCCGGGGAGGGTGCCGTCCTGGATCACGGCCACGGGAGTGTCAGTCGCCCGACCATAGCGCATGAGAGCGTCAGCTATCAGACGCATTCGCTCGACAGCCATCATCAGGACGAGCGTGCCGTTGTTGGACGCCAGGACGGGCCAGTCGACGGTCGAGTCGGGGTGGCCCGGGGGCACGTGCGCGGAGACGACGTGGAACTCCTGGGCGACCCCCCGGTGGGTCACCGGGATGTTCGCGTAGGCCGGGGCGGCGATCGAGCTGGTGATCCCTGGGACGACCGTCACGGGGACGCCGTGGGCCGCGCAGTACAGGGCCTCCTCACCGCCGCGGCCGAAGACGAAGTTGTCGCCGCCCTTGAGCCTGACCACGAACTTGCCCTGTCTCGCGTGCTCGACCAGGGCTTCGTTGATCTTGTCCTGGTGCAGGGCCCGGCCATAGGGGATCTTGGCGGCGTCGATCACCTCGACGTCGGGCGAGAGCTCGTCCAGGAGGTTGCGGGGGCCGAGCCGGTCGGTCACCACCACGTCGGCCTGGGCCAGGAGCTGGCGGCCGCGGACGGTGATCAGGCCGGGGTCGCCGGGTCCGCCGCCGACCAGGGCGACGCCGACGGGCTTCTTGCGGGAGTGACGGGCCTCGAGGGTGGCGTCGCGCAGGCCGTCGACGATGGCGTCGCGGATCCCGGCGGCCCGGCGGGGGTCGCCGCCGCTCAGGACGCCGACGGTGGCCTCGCCGACCTGCCCGGTCGCGGGGGTCCAGGCGGCGGAGGCCTCGGCGTCGTCGGCCCGGACGCACCAGATCCGCAGCGCGTCGGCCTCGGCCGCGACCCTGACGTTGGTCTTCGCGTCGTCGGCACAGGCCTGGACCAGCCAGGCCCCTTCGAGATCACCGCTCTCGTAGGCCCTCCGGTGCCAGACGATCTGCTCCAGCAGGTCCTCGAGAGAGGGGGTGATCTCCGGCGCGATCAGCTCGACGGCGGCGCCGGCGGCCAGCAGCGTCGGCACGCGGCGTTGCGCCACGCGCCCGCCGCCGACCACGACGACGCGTCGCCCGGCGAGGCGGAGACCAAGGAGGTACGGCGGCACCGGTGAGCTCTTCCCATCTGCAGGAACGGCCAGGAGACGACTAAGGGGAACTGCTGAGACAAACGTTACTCGGCCTCCCAACCGAGAACAGACGAGACCACCCCGCCAACGCCACATCGTGACGATGTCGGAAGAAACCGGCACCTTTTGTTCGCCAAGCCGTGACGTTCACTCCTACCCCTCATGGCTCATACGGAACATTCCGGAGAGAGCGTTCATGAGGGGTTTCCAGTCCTCCCGGACCGCGATCCTGATCCATTCGGGGCCGAGCCCGGGAAAGGTGTCGCCGCGGCGGACCGCGATCCCCTCGGCGCGCAGGGCCTCCCGGACGCCGACGCCGGCGCGCACGCACAGGAAGGAGGCCGACGCCCCCGGGACGACCGGCAGGCCCAGGGCCTCCAGCGCCTCGGTCATCTCGGCCCGCTGGACCGCCAGCTCGCGCGTCCAGGCCTCGGCCTCGGCGACGGCCCGGTCGGACACGCAGGCCTCGATCGCCCGGAGCGCGGGGGTCGAGACCGCCCAGAGCGGCTGGGCCTCGGCCAGCGCGGAGATCATCCCGGCCGGGGCCAGCACGTATCCGGCGCGCAGGCCGGCCAGCCCCCAAGTCTTGGTCAGGCTCCTGAGCACGACCAGGCCGGGTGCCGCCCGTGCGGCGAGGGACTCGGGCTCGCCGGGGACGCAGTCCATGAACGCCTCGTCGACGACGACCGTCCGGCCGGGCCTGAGCAGCGCGGTGATCGTCTCCGCGGGATGCAGGACCGAGGTCGGGTTGGTCGGGTTGCCGATCATGACGAGGTCGGCGTCCTCCGGCACGAGGGCCGGGTCGAGCCGGAAGCCGCCGGTGAGGACCACCCGCCCGACCTCGTGGCCCGCCGCCCGCAGCGCCGCCTCGGGCTCGGTGAACTGGGGATGGACGACCACGGCCCGCCGGGGGCGCAGGACCCGTGCCAGCAGCACGAAGGCCTCGGCGGCACCGGCGGTCAGCAGGACCTCGCCGACGGGACGGCCGTGCCGCCGGGCGACGGCCGCCGTCGCCGCGGTGGCGTCGGGGTAGGCGGCGAGATCGGCCAGCGAGTCCGTGATCACCTCGGCGAGCCAGCCGGGAGGGCCGCCCCTGACGTTGACGGCGTGGTCGATCAGCCCGCCGCCGACCTCGGCGTCGCCGTGGTGGCGCAGGTCCTCCATCCCGGTCCCGTCAGCCTTCGAAGTACAGCAGGGCGTTGATCGCGGCGGCGGCGACGGTCGCGCCGCCCTTCTCGCTGACGTTGCTGACCTGCGGGAGGCCGCTGCCGCGCAGCTTGGCCTTGGCCTCGGCGGCGCCGACGAAGCCCACCGGCAGCCCGATGACCAGCCCCGGCCGCACCCCGCGCAGGACGATCTCCTCCAGGGCGCTGGAGGCGCTGCCGACGACCCAGACGGCGCCGGGCCCGACCTCGGCGTAGGCCAGCCGGACGGCCGCCGCGGCCCGGGCGATGCCCGCGGCCTTGGCCATCCGCGCCGCGGCCGGGTCGTCGATCGGGCAGATCGTCCGCCGCTCGGTGATCCCCGCGGCGACGGTCGGAACGTCCGTGACGATCGGAGCCCCCGCCCGCAGGGCCCTCAGCCCGTGCTGGAGCTGGCGTTCGTCGGTCACGAGATCGACCGCGTACTCGAGGTCGGCACTGGCGTGGATCACCCGTTCCACGACGGCCCGCCACAGCGGCGGCATCGGCGTGAGATCCACCCGCGAGCGCAGGATCTCGTACGACGCGACCTCGATCGGGTGGGGCTGACGTACGTTCATCCTGGTGCCTCCTCCAACGCCGTTACCCGTGCCAGTGCCGCGGTGGCCCGCGCCGACCGCCGTTTCCCGACGATCAGTTCCGCGCGCACCCCGGCTCCCGCCAGCGCCGCCGCCTCGGCCACACTCGGCGTCCCGACCGCCCGCGCCACCCTGATCTCGGGCGCCGGAACCGGCACAGCGGCCAGCGTATCGGCCCGGAAGATCCGAAGTTCCCACCCATACCGCTCACAAGTGGCGGTGACCGCCGTTTCCGCCTCTTTCCCCTCCAGCGTGGCCAGCGCCGTCACCCGTTCGTGACCGATCCCGGCCTCCGCCAGCACCGCGGCCACCAGAGCGTCCAGGTCGGCCTCGCCGGTCCCTCT
The DNA here is from genome assembly GCF_039534125.1 of Actinocorallia longicatena. NCBI lineage: Bacteria > Bacillati > Actinomycetota > Actinomycetes > Streptosporangiales > Thermomonosporaceae > Actinocorallia > Actinocorallia longicatena. The sequence continues at coordinate 142,951 of NZ_BAAAUV010000019.1, forward strand.
CCGCAGCCCCACCCCGACGACGTACATCCCGTCAGGGCCTGGTGCCCGAGACCACGAAGATCGGGTTCAGGGCGTCCAGGCGGTGGGTCAGGTCGGGGAGCGGCTTGAGGCGGGCGGCCGAGAGCTGCACGGCCTCGGCGGTGTGGCCGTGGTCGCGGAGGACGGCCAGGGTCTGCGGGACCCGGTCGACGGCGGCGAGGGTGACGACCGTGGTGCGCAGGGCCCGCCGGGCGCACTCCTCGATCGCGGGCATCCCCCCGCCGCCGACGAAGGCCGTGTCGGGATCGGGAAGGTACTGCAGGACGTCCGGGGCGGTGCCGCGCGAGACCGCCACCTTGACCCCGTGGGCCTGGACGTTCCGCCGGATCCTGGCGCACGACTCCTCGTCCCGCTCGACCGCGATCACGGCCGCGCCGAACCGGGCGCACTCGATGCCGACCGAGCCGCTGCCCGCGCCGATGTCCCAGACCAGGTCGCCGACGCGCGGCCCGATCCGTGCCAGGACCAGGGCCCTGACCTCGGCCTTGGTGATCTGCCCGTTCCGCGCCTCGAAACCGTCCTCCGGCAGTGCCCAGGCACCCGGTCCCGGACGCCCGCCGGCCAGCCAGCCCATCGGCCCGACCGCCCGGCGCGGATCGTAGACGATCACGATGTTGGGGTCGCGCCACGGCCGGGTGGTCGCCTCGGCGGGCCGCACGACCGTGACCCGCTCGTCCGGGCCGCCCAGGTCCTCGCAGACCACGAAGGTCCGCGGCGTCTGCGGATGGAGTTCGCGGGCAAGCTCCGCGGGGCCCGCGCCGGGAGCGGTCAGCACGGCGACCTTCCCGAACGCCCTGCACACGTTGACGGCCCGCCGCAGCTCCCGGCCGTGCGCCGAGACGACCATCGCGTCGTCCCAGCTCATGCCCGCGTGGGCGAAGGCCCGCGCGACCGACGACAGCGCCGGGACGACGCTCACCCGCAGGCCGCGTTCGCGCAGCGCCCGCACGATGCCGAAGAACCCGGGGTCGCCGCTGGCCACCACGACGGCCGCGCCCTCGTGCTCCCCGATCGCCTCGAACGCCGGATCGAGGGCGCCGAGCACCACCGTCCGCGCGCCGTCCGGGACCCCGGCCAGCTCGAGGTTCCGGCGCCCGCCGACGACCAGGGTCGCCGCGTCGATCGCGGCGCGCGCCTCGCCGGACGGCTCGCCGCCGTCGATCCCGACGACGGTCACCCGGATGCTCATCAGGTCCTCCCGCAGGCGTCGGCGAAGCGGCGGGCGAACCAGGGCGTGCCCGCCCAGTGCAGGTGCAGGTAGGACGCCAGGAGCGTCCCCTGGACGAAGCCCTCGGCGCCCTCGGTGCTCCACTGCCAGGCGGCGACGCCGCCGCGGCCGGGGGTCACCGCCGTCCGGTGGAACTCATGGCCCCGCACCCGCTCCCCCGCCCGTGCGACGACCGAGTCCGCGACGGCCACCGCGCTCCGGTAGCCGAGCGTCAGCCGTGCCGTCATCTCCGCCGAGGCGTCCACGACCCCGGCCAGCGGGACCCCGTCGAGCGCCTTCGTCAGGTACAGCAGCCCGGCGCACTCGGCGTAGACCGCGCCGGAGAACCGTCCGACCTCCGCCAGCAGCGCCCGGTTGGCGGCCAGCTCGGAGGCGTACACCTCGGGAAACCCGCCGCCGATCACCAGGCCGCCCGCCCCCTCGGGGAGACGCTCCTCGCGCAGCGGGTCGAACGTCACGACCTCGGCGCCCGCGGCCCGCAGCAACTCGACCTGCTCGGCGTACCCGAACGTGAAGGCGGGACCGCCCGCGACGGCCACGACCGGGCGGCCCGGACCGGCTTCGACGGCGTCCCCGGCCGACCACGGCCGCACGGTCAGCGGTGGCGCGCCGTGCGCCAGCTCCAGCAGGGCGTCCAGGTCGCAGGTCTCCGCGATGAGCCCGCCCAGCCGCGCGACGGTCTCCACCGCGTCGGCGTGCCGTTCGGCGACGGGGATCAGCCCGAGGTGCCGGGACGGCGTGGCGATGCCGTCATGGCGGCGCAGCACCCCCAGCACCGGGACGCCCAGCGCCTCGACGGCCTCCCGGCAGATCTCCTCGTGCCGGTCGGAGCCGATCCGGTTGAGGATCACCCCGCCGAGCCGCACCCTGCCCTCGGAACCGGAGTCGAAGGTCATGAACCCGTGGACGACCGCCGCGATGGACCGCGCCGCCGAGGAGGCGTCGACCACCAGCACGACCGGCGCCCGCAGCAGCTTGGCGACATGCGCGGTCGAGGCGAAGTCGCCCTGCCCGACGGCCCCGTCGTACAGCCCCATGACCCCCTCGACGACCGCGATGTCCGCCCCGGCGGCTCCGTGCAGGAACAGCGGCCCGATCAGCTCCTCGGACGTCAGGTAGGGGTCGAGGTTGCGCCCCGGACGCCCCGTCGCCAGCGAGTGGTAGCCCGGATCGATGTAGTCGGGCCCGACCTTGTGCGGGGAGACCGCCAGGCCCCGCGCGCTGAACGCGGCCATCAGCCCGGTCGCCACGGTGGTCTTGCCGCCGCCCGAGGCGGGCGCGGCGACGACCAGGCGCGGAATCCCTACCACTCGATGCCCCGCTGGCCCTTCTGGCCCTGGTCCATGGGGTGCTTCACCTTCGTCATCTCGGTGACCAGATCGGCGGCCTCCACCAGGCGCGGATCGGCGTCGCGGCCGGTGATCACGACATGCTGGCGTCCGGGCCGGTCGCGCAGCACCGCGACGACCTCCTCGACGTCCACCCAGCCCCACTTCATCGGGTAGGTGAACTCGTCGAGCACATACATGCCGTACTTCTCCGCCGCGAGATCACGCTTGATCTGCTCCCAGCCCTCGCGGGCGTCGGCGGCGTGGTCCTCCTCGCTGCCGGGCCGCTGGATCCACGACCATCCCTCTCCCATCTTGTGCCAGTCGACCGGCGCGCCCTCCCCGGACGCCCCGAGCGCGACCAGCGCCCGCTCCTCGCCGATCCGCCACTTCGCCGACTTCACGAACTGGAAGACCCCGACCGGCCACCCCTGGTTCCAGGCCCGCAGCGCCAGCCCGAACGCCGCGGTCGACTTGCCCTTCCCCGGCCCGGTGTGGACGATCAGCAGCGCCCGGTTCCTGCGCTGACGCGTCGTCAGCCCGTCCTCGGGCACATACTCCGGCTTACCCTGCGGCATCTCCGGTCACCTCTCGCAGAAGAAGAAAAGACGTCAGGCCGCGCGGCGCGAACGCCGCACCACGCCCGCGAGCGCGTCGAGACCGTCCAGCGGGACGACCTCGGCGCCGAGCCCGGCCCCGAGCCGGGCCGCGAGACCCAGCCGCACCGGCCCCGTCTCGCAGTCCACGACGACGGTCCGCACGCCCGCCAGCAGCGGCGCGGCCAGCAGCGGGTCGGGGCCGTGGGTGGCCCTGCCGTCGGTGACCAGCACGAGCAGCGCCCGCCGGGACGGGTCGCGCAGCCGCTCCACGCGCAGCACCTCGGCGGCCCGCAGCAGCCCCGCGGTGAGCGGGGTCCTGCCGCCGGTCGGCAGCCGCTCCAGCCGCCGCGCCCCCGCCTCGACCGACGACGTGGGCGGCAGCGCGAGCTCGGCCGACGTCCCCCGGAACGTGATCAGCCCGATCTTGTCGCGCCGCTGGTAGGCGTCCATGAGCAGGGACAGCGCCGCGCCCTTGACGGCCGTCATCCGGCGGCGCGCCGCCATCGAGCCGCTCGCGTCCACGACGAACAGCACGAGATTGCCCTCGCGGCCCTCCCGGACCGCACGCCGCAGGTCCTCCCCCGCGATGACCAGGCCCCGGCCGTCCCGGCCGCGCGCCCGCTGGTGCGGGGCGGCGGCGCGCAGGGTCGCGGTCAGGTGCAGTCCCCGTGCGCCCGGCACCGCCCCCGACACCCGGCCGTAGGGGCTGCGCGCCTTGGACCTGCGGCCCGGTGCGCCCTCCCCGATGCCGTCGACGGTGAACAGGCGCGGCCTGAACACCCCGCCGGGCGCCGCCACCACGCCCTCACCCGCACCGCTGTGACCGGCCTCATCCGCCGCGTCCTGGCCGGCGGGGGGACGGCCGCCGTCCCGGCCTTCCGTGCCGTCGTCGCGGGACGGGCCGGAATCCGCGCCGTCCTCGCCCGGTCCTCCGCCGTCCTCGGGTTCCGTGCCGCCGCCGTCCGGCGGGGTGCCCTCCGGCTCTGGTTCGGGTTCGGGTTCGGGCTCGAAGTCGTGCTCGTCGAGCAGCGCGTCGAGCTTGGCCTCGTCCAGTCCCGGCGCGTCGAACGGGTCGCGGCGGCGGCGGTGCGGCAGCGCGAGCCCGGCCGCCTGCCGGACGTCCTCGCGGGTCACCGAGGTCCGGCCGTGCCAGGCCGCCAGCGCGAGCGCGGCCCGCGCGGTGACCAGGTCGGCGCGCAGCCCGTCGACCTCGAATCCGGCGCACACCGCGGTGATCGCCCGCAGCGCCCTGTCGCCGAGCACGACCGAGGGCAGCAGGGCGCGGGCCGCGGCGATCCGCTCCCCGAGCCCGTGCTCGGCGCCCTCGAAGGCGACGGCGAACCGGGCGGGGTCCTCCTCGTAGCGCAGCCGTCGCCGCACGACCTCGGCCCGTTCGGCGGGCTCGCGGGTCGCGGCGACCTCGACGGTCAGCCCGAACCGGTCGAGGAGCTGCGGCCGCAGCTCGCCCTCCTCCGGGTTCATCGTCCCGACCAGCAGGAACCGTGCCGCATGCCGGACCGAGACCCCCTCGCGCTCCACGAACGAGCGGCCCATCGCGGCGGCGTCGAGCAGCAGGTCCACGAGATGGTCGTGCAGCAGGTTGACCTCGTCGACGTAGAGCACGCCCCGGTGCGCCCCCGCCAGCAGGCCCGGCTCGTAGGCCTTGACCCCCTCGGTGAGCGCGCGCTCCAGATCGAGCGAGCCGGTCAGCCGGTCCTCCGACGCCCCGACCGGCAGCTCCACCAGCCGCGCCGGACGCACGGCGCCGGGCCCCTCCTCGTGGGGGCCGTCCGGGCACTCGGGGTCGGGTGCCGCCGGGTCGCAGGCGAACCGGCAGCCCGGCACCACCGCGATCGACGGCAGCAGCGAGGCCAGCGCCCGGACGATCGTCGACTTGGCCGTCCCCTTCTCGCCGCGCACGAGCACCCCGCCCACGGACGGCGACACGGCGTTGACGAGCAGGGCCAGCTTGAGATCGTCCATGCCGACGACGGCGGAGAACGGATACGGCGTCACGACGTCCTTTCCGGGACCGGGTCTCCTCGCCCGATCGACCACGAAACGGCGCGAAGGAGTTCCTGACTCCCAGGATCTCCCTGGTCACAGTTGCGGGACAGCCCCGGATTCCCACCGGGTTCCTCCGATTCGCGCCGTCATGAGCATGCCACAGCTCTTCACCGGAGCGCCGGTCCGGCCTACCATCGTTCATAAGTGAACGCTTACGCGAGGTGCGGCATGCGCGACACCCTTCCCTTCCGCAGGGGCGACGTCTCCTGGACCGTCGGCCGTGAACCCGTCCTCGGCCTCGCGGCGGCGCCGACCCTCCTGCTGCAGGTCTGCCATCCGCTGGTCGCGGCCGGGGTCGCGCGGTACTCGGAGTTCGAGTCCGATCCGTTCGCGCGGCTCTGGCGCACCCTCGACGTGCAGCTGAAGCTGGCCTACGCCCGTCCCGAGGTGTCGCGGCGGCAGGCCGAGCGGCTGCGCCGGGTGCACGAGCGCGTCCGGGGCTTCAGCGACGAGGGCATCCCCTACCGGGCGCTCGATCCCGAGCTGCTGCTGTGGGTGTGGGCGACGCTGGTCCACGGCCAGATCACCGTGTTCGAGCTGGCCTTCGGACGGCTGCGGGAGGACGTCCGCGAGACCTTCTACCAGGAGCAGAAGCTCATCGCGCACGCGTGCGGCGTGCCCGAGGGCTACTGTCCCGACTCCTACGCCGGCTTCCGCCGCTACTTCGACCGGGTGCTGAGGACGGAGCTGCGGGCGACCCCGACCGCGCTCCGGGTGATCGAGCTGGGCCGGTCGGCCCCCGGCCTGCCCCGCCCGCTCGGCGCGGCCTACGGCCAGGTCAACCTGGTGGCCGCCGGCGCCCTGCTGCCGCGCGGCCTGCGCGACGCCCTGGGCGTTCCCTGGTCGCCGCGGCGCGAGCGCGCGTTCCAGGCGATGCTGTCGGCGAACCGGGCGGCCGCCCGCCTGATCCCCGCGGCGATCCGCCACCGCCCGGCCGACCACCTGGTCAACCGCGACGGCCCTCTGCGCCTGTTCGCCGCCGGGAAGGCGCTCGCGGAACCGCGCGCCTGACTCCCTGTGATCGTCCCGTCGTGTTCCAGCGAGCGCAGGCTCCTCAGCGGGGGCAGACGAACCAGACGGCCTTGCCGCGGACGCGCGGGTCCATGCGGGCGCGGGCCGGCGAGGTCCCCCAGCGGCCCTTCGACAGCTCCGCGACAATCGACAGGCCGCGCCCGTAGTCACCCCTGTCGACGTCGAGTTCCTGGTCACGGGCGGCCATCCCGTCGAACACGGCGCAGCAGAACTCGTATTCGTCGACGAAGTAGAGCCACAGCTCGTGCGGTGGGTGCGCCGGAGCGTGCTGATGGGCGTTGGTGGCGAGTTCGCTCGCCATCAGTGCCGCGTCCGAGGCTGTGTCCCCGGGCACACCCAGATCACTCAGCGCCTGCCGAAGATGCCGCCTTGCGGCTCCGGCACAGGTCGCGTCGGGTGGCAGCACCCAGGTCCACGAACGTCCGAGGCCTTCTGCGAGCTCCACTTGCCGCCCTTTCGCCAGCATGAAAACTACAGCCGGTCCCCGTGCCGTCACGAAAGACAATCTCCCGTGAGATTCCCACCATCGCAACCGACTTGCCGAAGATTCTTGGTTTCTCACCAATCACGGCGCATTCGGCAGCACACTCGTCACATGACTTACCGTCCGACCGTGCGAGGCCGCAGGCTCGCGCGGGAATTGCGCCGCCTGCGAGAATTGCAGGGGCTGACCCTGCAGGATGTCGCCGACCGCCTCGGCTGGTCGCGCGCGACCGTCTCCCGGCTGGAGACCGGGCAGACCCGTCCGCGTGACGTGGCCGAGCTCCTCGACCTCTACGGGGTGCCGAGCCCCGACCGGGACGCGCTGCTGACGCTGTCGCGCGAGGCACGCCAGATGGGCTGGTGGACCGCGTACGTCGACGTCTTCAACGGCACATACGTCGGCCTCGAGGACGAGTCCTCGGAGATCCGCGCCTGGGACGCCCAGCTCATCCACGGCCTGTTGCAGACCGAGGCCTACATGCGGGCGGTCATCGAGGCCGGGCGGATGCTGCCGAGCGCCGCCGACGTGGAGCGCCGGATGCACGCGCGCAAGCAGCGCCAGGCCCTGCTCGACCGCGACGGCGCGCCGAAGCTGCACGTCGTTCTCGACGAGGCCGCCATCCGGCGGCCGATCGGTGGTGAGGAGGTGATGCGGGACCAGCTCTCCCATCTGGCGACGGCGGCCGAACGGCCGAACGTCACCATCCAGGTCCTCCCGTACGCGCAGGGTGCGCACGCGGGGCTCGACGGGAGATTCACGATCCTGTCGTTCTCGGACCCCGCGGACCCGGATATCGCCTATGTAGAAGGGACCATGGGCGACGTGTACGTGGAGAGCGCAGAGGCAATAACCCAACATAGGAACCGGTTCGAGCGCATCGAGAACGAGGCGCTTTCACCCGCACAATCCGTCCGGCTGATCGCCGAGGCGGCAAAGGAGTAGTTCCGTGGTCGAACTCACCTGGCGCAAGTCCACTCACAGCGGTAGCGGAGACCAGTGCGTTGAGGTCGCCGCGCTGCCCGAGGGCGGTCGCGCGATCCGCGATTCGAAGAACCCCGACGGACCCATGCTGATGATCAACCGTTCCGAGTTCACCAAGTTCGTCCAGGGTCTTCACGGCTAACTAGAACGTGTTCTAATCTCCAGTACACCCGTACTGGAGGAGACAGAACCGTGAAGCTCGGGATCAACGTCGGCTACTGGCAGCGCAACCCGGAGGACGCCACCGAGACGGTGCTCGCCGCCGAACGGCAGGGTTACGACTCGGTTTTCACGGCCGAGGCCTACGGCTCGGACGCCTTCACCACCCTCGCCTGGTACGGAGCCAGGACTTCCCGGATCAAGCTGGGAACCGCGGTGGTGCAGATGTCCGCTCGTACTCCGGCGGCGACCGCCATGCACGCCCTCACCCTGGACGCGCTGTCAGGCGGCCGGCTGATCCTGGGCCTCGGCGCGTCCGGGCCGCAGGTGGTCGAGGGCTGGTACGGCCAGCCCTTCCCCAAGCCGCTCGCCCGGACGCGCGAGTACCTCGACATCCTGCACAAGGTCTGGGCGCGCCAGGAGCCGGTCACCAACGACGGCCCGCACTACCCCCTGCCCTTCCCGGGCGGGACGGGGCTCGGGAAGCCGTTGAAGTCGATCGCGCACCCGGTGCGTTCCAGCATCCCCATCTACATGGGGGCCGAGGGACCGAAGAACATCGCGCTGTCGACCGAGATCGCCGACGGCTGGCTCCCCCTGTTCGTCGACCCGCAGAAGATCGACTCGCTGTTCGGCGAGTCGCTCAAGGACCGCAAGCCGGGCTTCGAGATCACCGCGACCGTGACGACCGTCGTCGCCCCGCTCGAGGAGGCCCTCGGCTGGGCGAAGGTGCCGATGGCGTTCTACATCGGCGGCATGGGCGCCAAGGACACCAACTTCCACCTCGATCTCATCGGCAGGCTCGGCTACGCCGAGGAGGCGGCGCGCGTCCAGGAGCTCTTCCTCGACGGCCGCCGCGACGAGGCGATCAAGGCCGTCCCCGACGAGCTCGTCGACGCGATCTCGCTGCTCGGCCCGCTCGACCGCATCAAGGAGCGCCTGCAGCTGTGGCGCGACAGCCCCGTCGGCACCCTGCTCATCGCGGGCGTCAAGGACGAGCCCACGCTCAAGGCCATCCGGGAACTCGCCGACGCGTGATGGAATGACCCCATGGAAGACGTGCTGGGGCCGGACTACGAGGCCATCGAGATCGACCTCGGAACCGACGCCGAAGGCGAGGTCGTCGCCACGCTGGTCAAACGGACCGGCCCCGGATCGTCGCGCAGGGCCGTGCTGTACGTGCACGGCTTCGTCGACTACTTCTTCCAGACCCACCTCGCCGACTTCTACGTCGAGCGCGGCTACGACTTCTACGCCCTCGACCTGCGCAAGTACGGCCGGTCGCTGCGCGCGCACCAGACCCCCAACATGATCCACAGCCTCACCGACTACTACGCGGAGATCGACGAGGCCGTCCGGATCATCCGCGAGGACCACGACGTCCTGCTCGTCAACGGCCACTCCACCGGCGGTCTCATCACCGCCCTGTGGGCCGACCGGGTCCGCGGCCAGGGGCTCGTCCAGGGGCTGTTCCTCAACAGCCCGTTCTTCGACGTCAACGAGGCGGCCTGGCTGCGCGCCGTCGGCACCGGCCTCGCCGGGGCGCTGCGGCGCCGGGCGCCCAACGCCGCGCTCCCCGCCGCGCTGTCCTCGGTCTACGTGACGACCATCCACCGCGACTTCGGCGGCGAGTGGGACTTCGACCTCACGCTCAAGCCGCTCAAGGGCTTCCCCGTCCGGGCCGGCTGGTTCGCCGCGATCAGGCGCGGCCAGAAGCGCCTGCACGCCGGGCTCGCCATCGACGTCCCCGTGCTGGTCATGTGCTCCACCAAGACCGTCAAGGCGAAGAAGGACGGCGAGGGCATCGACAGCAGCGACATCGTCCTCGACGTCGAGCACATCGCCAAGTGGGCGGTCGCCCTGGGCCGCCACCTCACCCTCGTGCGCGTCGAGGGCGGCGTCCACGACCTCGTCCTGTCCGCCAAGCCCGCCCGCGACGAGGTCTTCACCGAACTCGACCGCTGGCTCACCGGCAACCTCTAGGGTCTGTTTCGAAGTCGGCGCCCGTGGCGAGCGGCGTCCAGGTGCGTGCCTCGCGGGGGCGGAGGAGGGAGTCGACCTGGTTGGGTCGGCGACCGACGACAACCTCGCGAGGTGCGTGCCTGGGCGCCGCGCAGTAGGGCAGTTGACTTTGAAACAGCCCCTAGTCCCCGAAGCCCTTGAGGATCTCGGGGCGGAGGACGTTCCTCATGCGCTCGTAGGCGATCGCGAAGGGGCGGCAGCGGCCCCACTCGTAGCGGACGCCCGTCTCGGTGAACATCGGGAGATAGGTCCGCAGGGCGAGGGCGTCGACGATCTGGAGGTCGGTCGCGCACAGCGGGTCGGAGGTCCTGGCGGTGCCGTTCAGCAGGGCCGTCACGCGGCCGAGCCCGGCCTTGCGCAGGGTCTGCGGCCGGTAGATCCCGGACGCCGTCAGCAGTTTCCCGGTCCTCAGGTCGAAGACGGCCGACTGGGGCTGCCACCAGCTCGCGTGCTGGGCGGCGGTGCCGGCCGGGGTGAAGCCGTAGCGGATCGACAGGTAGCCGTCCGTGCGCCGGACGAGCCGGGCCGAGGTCGTGAGGACCGTCCGGCCGGTGAGCGGGGCGAGGGTGGCGGCGTTGGTCGCGGCGAACCGGGTGACGTAGCCGAGGATGGGGCGGGCGAGGGAGGCGTCCAGGACCTTGGTGATCCGCTCGTCGCCTCCCGTCGCGTGCGGCACGACCGCGGTGTAGGTGATGCCCTGGTCGCCGCGCTGCTCGGTGGTGAACGTGAGGGTGAGGCCCGCCGGTGCGGCCGCGACCGGCGGGGGCGGCGGGGACGTCGGCCGGGGCGGGTCGTCGGGCGAGCCGCCGCGGGCGAGAACCGTCACCGCCGCGGCGCCGATCACCAGCACGGCCGCGCCCGCGACGGCCGTCTGGA